>CADCDE010000068.1 GCA_902800065.1 uncultured Ruminococcus sp. | reverse complement strand
AAATACTTTATCAAAAAGAACGGAAGAACATTCAAAGCCTTTATGATTGCTGTCGGCAATGCCCATTGAGGATAGCCTGCCAATAAATCCGCAAGTCCTCCGCCAATAGCGGCTGCCAAAAAGCCTAACGGTCCGGGCAAAACGCTTGCGGAAAGATATATCATACTGTCACCTGCATGAGCATAGCCCAACGGTGCAGGAATTTTTATATATGCCGTTGTCACGGTTATAAGAGCCGCAAACATTGCCGTTACAGCAGCATATTTGATTTTTTCATTGTTTCTCATAATTCATTCCCCCCTGAAAAATGGCATTAAAAAAGGGAAGTCACTGCTGACTCCCTTTATAGTGAATTATTAGCACATAAATTCACATTCGGAAAGCACAGCAAGCCCTGACACAGAAAACTGCTTTCTGCGTTATACATATACAATCGTTCATACACATTTCAGTTGTCTTTGTCATGGTTATTTACTCCTTTCCGTTTCGATGTGCTTATTATATCACGGGTTTTTCAATTTGTCTAATATCCGATAGGTATTATAGGTAATAGGTTCAGCCTATTACTCGTTCAATATATCCATAGCATTTTTATAGGCTATTCTCTTAAATTCCTCTGATGTCAAATTCAGTTTCCTAAATCTGCTTACTTCATCAACGGGACTCCACAAAGGAAAATCCGTTCCGAACAGTATTCTTTCCGCTCCGTAGCCATGAATGAATTTTGTCACCTGTTCGGAAGATAAAAACATCATTGTACTTGAAATATCCAGGTAACAGTCCGTATCTTTGAGAATTTCAAATGCTTCTTCAAAAAGTGACCAGCCGCCCAGATGAGCCGCTATTATCTGCAAATGCGGAAAATTATTGATAATATTTTTGAGCCTGCGTGGATGCGAATAATCAAACCTTTTATCACCGCAATGTACAAGCAATGAAATTTTTCCCTGAATATAATCAAATATTTCAAACAATTTCCTGTCATCCATATTGAAACGCTGTGTATCGGGGTGAAGCTTTACTCCCTGCAAGCCTGATTTTATGATAAATTCCGTTTCATCAATGAGATTTTCACATTCAGGGTGAAGTGTTCCGAAACCGTGAAATTCACTGTGTGACTTTACCTCGTCAAGAATAAATTCGTTGATATGATGTACCTGTTCGGGCTTGGTCGCAACGGGTAGTAAAACAAATTCCGATATGCCTGCATTTTTGCCGACAGACAATAATTCTTCCCCTGTTCCGATATGAGCAGGTGTTATATTATAAAATTCCCCCGTTGAATTTGATGCTTTTTCAGCTATTTTCGGGGGATAAATATGTGTGTGAAAGTCAATTATCTTCATTTTTCACTCCCAGATATTTTTTGAGTTCTTCAATATACATTTTCCCGACATGGCTCAAATGTATATTCTTTTTTGCGATATATCCTATTTTCATTTTACTGCCCTTATGCTCACTGTCCGGTTCAAAAGGAACGGCTATAAAATCACTGCCGTTCAGTTCTTCACATATAATCCCCGAACAAAGTGTATAGCCGTTAAGTCCTACCATAAGATTTAACATCGTTGCCCTGTCAGTAGCCTTGATAATTCGTGGATACTGATGATTGCTGAGTATCTCCTCCGCAAAATATACAGAACCGTTTCCGCCCTGCTCAAATGACAAGCTCGGATATTCCGTCAGCTCATCAAAACGTATGCTTTTTTTATGTGCAAGCGGATGACCTTTCCACAGATACACATACGCATCACAAGCGATAAGTTCATGAAATTCAAGTTTATTTGTACGAAAAAGTTTCGTAATAACAGGCAAATTGAAATCACTCAGATACAACACGCCTATTTCACTCTTTAAATTACTGACATCATCAATTACTTTTTGTGTACGGACTTCCCTTATTGCAAATTCATATTCATCTGTACTCAACTGTTTAACCAATTCAACGAAGCTCTTGACGGCAAATGAATAATGCTGTGTTGAGACGGCAAATTTTTTCTTTATTTTACCTTTTTCACCGTATCTTTCGGAAATGACTTCATACTGACGGTAAAGCTCACGGGCATAGGAAATAAATTCCATGCCGTCACTTGTCAAAGTGACACCTCTGCCGCTTCTGTGAAAAATAGAAATACCAAGTTCTTTTTCAAGCTCTCTAACGGATTCCGTCAAAGAGGGCTGAGATATATATAATACTTCGCTTGCCTTATTGAAAGAACCCTGTTCCGATATAGTTATCACATAATGTATCTGCTGTAATGTCATAGTACACCCTTATTCATATAGATTTTTTGTAAAATACCTGTCGCCCCTGTCTGGAAAAATAACAACAATATTGCCTTTTGCCCCGCCTGCAATCAGTTTTTTGGCTGCTGCAAGAGCTGCACCTGATGATGAACCTGCAAAAATGCCTTCCTTTTTTGCAAGCTCCCTTGCATTTTCAAAAGCCTCATCATCTGTCATTTTCACCACTGTGTCAACGAGCATCATATCCATTGTATCGGCTATGAAATCATTGCCTATACCCTCAATATTATAATCACCGTGTTCACCGCCGCCCATTGTAGAGCCCACAGGATCGGCAAGTACACCAATCATATTACTGTTTTTCTCTTTGAGATATTTTACGACACCCGAATATGTACCGCCGCTGCCTGCACCTGCTACAAGATAATCAATATTGCCGTTCAAATCCTCATAAATTTCTTTTCCTGTAGTTTTATAATGTGCAAGGGGATTGGCAGGATTTTTGAATTGTTCAAGCGTCACGGCATTTGGAATGGATTTACGGATTTCTTCCGCCTTTGCCCATGCACCCAGCATACCGCCCTCTCGGGGAGTATTGATGATTTCTGCCCCCAATGCTCTCAACAAAGTCTGCTTTTCCTGTGAAAACTTTGTCGGAACAATAAATATTATTTTATATCCCCTGTTGAGAGCTGCAAAAGCTATTCCAAGACCTGTATTACCTGCTGTTGCCTCAACAATAGTACTTCCTTTTTTCAATATGCCTTTTCTTTCTGCATCTTCTATCATGTATTTACCTGTCCTGTCCTTGACACTGCCCGAGGGATTAAAAAGCTCCAATTTTGCATAAAGATTCACACCTTCGGGCAAATCAAGATGATTTAATTTTACAAGAGGAGTATTGCCTATAAGCTCCTGCATATCTTCATATAGTGCCATAATTATTCCTCACTTTCTGCAATAGCCTGTTCTATATCCGACAGAATATCATCAATATTTTCAATACCTATCGAAAGGCGGATAAGACCGTCTGTAATGCCTATTTTCTGACGTATCTCATACGGAATAGATGCGTGTGTCATGGTTGCAGGATGGCATACAAGACTTTCCACACCGCCAAGACTTTCCGCAAGGGCAACGAGTTTCAGCGACTTGAAAAATTTCTTGATATTATAATTTTCATACAGTTCAAATGAAATCATCACACCACCGTTTTTAGCCTGTTTCTTGTTAATTTCATACCCCTGAGCGTCAGGCAGTCCCGGATAATACACTTTTTTGACTGCTTTATGTTCTTTCAGAAAATAAGCTGCTTTTTCGGCATTTTCAACGTGACGGTCAAGACGCACTGCAAGTGTCTTTATTCCACGAATAAGCAAAAAGCTGTCAAACGGGGCAAGCACTCCACCTGTCGAATTTTGTATAAAAGCAATTTTTTTAGCAAGTTCATCATCATTTACTACAACAAGACCTGCTACGACATCACTGTGACCTCCGAGATATTTCGTTGCACTGTGAATGACAATATCAACGCCTAATTCAATCGGTCTTTGCAGATACGGTGTCATAAATGTATTGTCAACTATGGAAAGAATACTATGTTTTTTTGCAAGGTCGGCAACCGCTTTTAAATCCGTAACTGTCAAAAGTGGATTGGCAGGGCTTTCAACTAAAATCGCTTTTACGTCAGAAGTGATTTTCTTTTCAAGTTCATTGATGTTTGTCGTATCTTCAATGGAATAGCCTATTCCGAAGTTACTGAAAATTTTATCAAGAACACGGAACGTACCACCGTAAACATTGCTTGAAATAAGTATTTTATCACCCGTGTGAAATAAGCTCAATACAGCAGTAATTGCCGCCATTCCCGAGGCAAATGCAAAGCCTGATGTTCCGCCCTCCAATTCAGCAATAAGGGCTTCAAGAGCGGCACGGGTAGGATTTCCTGTACGGGAATATTCCCATTTCGGAGTTTCGCCGAGACCATTCTGCTCATAAGTAGAGGTCTGATAAATAGGCACATTCACCGCCTTTGTATATTCATCTCCGTAAATGCCCCCGTGAATAAGGGCTGATTCTATATTCTTATATTCTGACATAATAAATTACTCCTTATAATTCAAATTTTTTTCAGTATAGTTTTCAAGTACATTCAACATATCGTTTGATGTCTTTTTTGCACCTGCAAGGTCATGTTCAAGATAATTTCCGCATTCCTCTTTTTTACTGCCGGGTATATCTCCCTCAAAGTCAGTAATAAAATGAAAACTGTCCCTGACAAGTTCAATTGCCTTTTCATGTGGAATATTATCCCTTAACAGAAGATAAAACCCTGTACGACATCCCATAGGTCCCACATATACGACAGAATCGGAAAATTCACTGTTTCGTGCAAATGTTGCAAAAAGATGTTCTATCGTATGCAGTTCACCGTTTCCGAGATAATCACCATTATTGGGCTTTTTTATTCTTATATCGTAGGTCACAACATCCCTGTCAATGCGTGATATATATATTCCCTTTTCGAGAATATTGTGATTTACCGTAAAACTCGCTATTTTTTTCATTGATATCCCTCTCTGTAAGACAACATAAAATTTATATTCTCAAATGCACGGATCCCATCATCTCTATCCTCGAAATAATGTTTCTGTATCATCTGAGGCGTTTCATGCTCCTCTATTTCAAATCCGTACTTATCAAGTACATAATTCACTTCCGCAAACGAATATCCGTGAAGCATTTTTTCTCCGAGCCTTTCCGTAATATTCGCAAGAGTATGCACTCTTTCGGCACTTTTTTCCTTGAGAGTCGTTTCATCGGGATAGTCAAATACAATCTTTACATTTGTCAGGCATAATTCACTGATCTTTTTGATGGTCTGCTCGAAAACGTGAAGTGTCAGATAATACGAAACTCCAAGGATAGCAAAAAATGATGGTATATTGGGATTGAATTCGGCTTTTAGCAATTCCTCATTCATATCATCTTTTGAAAAATCTATCGGTACGAATATGAGATTTTTCGGGATATTCCATTCAAGTTCCTTTATTCTTTCACGCTTATATCTGCCTGTATCGGGGTGGTCAAGCTCAAATATCTTTATATTTGGATTATCATTCCGAAATGCAAAGGTATCCATTCCCGCCCCGCATATCACATACTGACATTCTTTATATTTTTCCGCAAATTCAAGTAATTTTTCCTCTGCAAATGCGATTCTTGAAAGTGGTATCGGTGCAATATAACGGTTCAGTCCTCTAAATATGCGTTCCCTTTCAAAATCCTCGTTATCGTCTGTATGATTCAAGTCAAAATCATTCTGTATCAGATGACCGATTTTTTCAAACTCCTGTTTACCCATCAGATCATAGGCAAGATAATCATCAAATATTTTCTTTCGTGCGGTGTTTGAATGACAGGCACGGGCAAATGAACAAAGCTTCGCTGTAATACTTTCCTGAGTTTCTATCATAAGTATCTCCTTTCAGACATAAAAATACCGCCTGTACTTAAAAAATCGTACAGACGGTTGGATATGGAGAATATTTTTCCTCTCGCATACAACACTTCAAAAGCCGTCTGTGTCACTACAACAACACATACAGCAACATGAAAATACATGATTCAAATTTGCATTTCTGTAAACAAACATTTTAATTACCTCTTTTTTCATAATGAAAACATCGCCGTTGACAGATATCTTTCACCTGTATCGGGAAGTATCACTACAATGATTTTTCCTTTATTTTCAGGGCGTTGGGCGGTCTCACCCGCTGCCCATACGGCTGCACCTGAAGATATTCCTGCAAGGATCCCCTCTTTTTTTGCAAGTTCCCTGCCCGTTTTAAAGGCATCTTCATTTGTTACGCTTATAATCTCATCATATATAGTGGTATCAAGTGTTTCAGGCACAAATCCCGCACCGATACCCTGTATTTTATGCGGACCTGGCTTTTTTCCCGAAAGTACTGCCGAACCTGCCGGCTCAACAGCTACTATCTGAATATTCGGATTTTTGCTTTTGAGATACCTTCCTGCACCCGAAATTGTACCGCCTGTGCCGACACCTGCAACGAAAATATCAACTTTTCCGTCAGTATCGTTCCATATTTCAGGACCTGTTGTATCATAATGTACTTTCGGATTGGCACTATTTGTAAACTGACTCGGAATAAAACTATGCTTATTTTCTGCCGCAAGTTCCTGAGCCTTTTCAATAGCACCTTTCATGCCCTTGATACCCTCTGTTAAAACTACTTTTGCACCATAGGCTTTCAAAAGATTTCTTCTTTCAATGCTCATAGTTTCAGGCATTGTCAGGATAACTTTATATCCCCTTGCTGCCGCCACTGCCGCAAGCCCTATTCCTGTATTACCGCTTGTCGGCTCTATGATAACCGAATCAGGCTTTAAAAGTCCCTTTTCCTCTGCATCATCAATCATGGCTTTTGCAATTCTGTCCTTGACGCTTCCGGCTGGATTGAAATATTCCAGCTTACCGAAAATCCTTGCACCTGTATTTTTGCTCACGGTTCCCAATTCCAAAAGCGGAGTTTTTCCGATAAGCTCTGTAATTTTTTTATATGTGTTCATTCATAGGTTCTCCCTTTCGGGTAATACTTATATTACCTATATATTCGATAGGCTTTATGTATGGTATTATCTCACATACAAATCATTTTGTCAAGGAGAAATCTTTATTTAAATTATAGGAAATTCCTATATGCCGTAATAGAAAATTCATATCTATAAATAAGCAAATCTGAAAAATGCACAAACAATTTGTCATTCCGAGCGTAGCGAGGAATCTTAAAAACACCCTTCACTTCGTTAAGGGTGACAAAACATGGTATTTTAACGTGATGAGGAGCGACAGCGACGAAGAATCTTTTGAAGATTCCTCACTGCGTTCGGAATGACATACTTCATTTCATCATTGTCAGAATATTTTTCAGTTATATCTAACTCACGTTATTTTATTGTGCATAATAACGAATAATTTGTAAATTTGCTCATTTATAACTCATATCATATAATACCACGCTTCATCAAGTTCAACTTCCTTTCGCTCAACAGGTCTTGATGAATCATAATTAAAAGTTAGTTCCTGACTTTTAACACTAACTTTTGCACCTTCGGGAATAGATGTAGTAATAAAGGCATTACCGCCTACAACAACACCTTTTCCGACAACTGTTTCACCGCCTAAAATAGATGCACCTGAATAAATTGTCACATTGTCGCAAATAGTGGGGTGTCTTTTCTTGCCCCTGAGATTCTGTCCGCCCCTCGTTGAAAGTGCCCCAAGCGTGACACCCTGATATATTTTGACATTATCCCCTATAACAGTTGTTTCGCCTATAACGATACCTGTTCCGTGGTCGATAAAGAAGTATTTGCCTATGGTTGTTCCGGGGTGAATGTCGATACCTGTCAGACTGTGAGCGTGTTCTGTCATTATTCTTGGAATTAACGGCACTCCAAGCAAAAACAATTCATGGGCTATCCTGTTGGTGAAAATAGCAAACAATCCCGGATAACTGCATATAATTTCATCTTTGTTATATGCTGCAGGATCGCCGTCATAAGCCGCATCAATATCCGTTTCAATATACTCCCTTATCTTCGGTATCTTTCCGAGAAATTCAAAGGTTATTCTCTCAGATGTCTCGTTAATGATGGCACTGTCAGCTTCTCTGTATGCAGGTATATATTTCAGGACAATGGATATCTGCTTGATAAGATTATAGATAATATCCTCCAAAATTATAGAAATATTGTTTCTGACAGTGTATGTCCTGTAATTGCTATTACGGTAATAACCGGGATAAATTACCATTTTCAGCTTTTCCAATATATCTATCACAACTTTTTTATCGGGATAATCAAAATTTTTTATCTCATCAATTACTCTGCCCTTGGTATAATCCTCCATCAGCATTTCGGTTATCCCTGAAATTCTGGATTGAAAATCTTTATTTGTCATAAAATTCACCTACCGTATTCTTTGATGATTTCATCTATATGCACACCTTTTTCAAGTCTTTCCAACATGGAACGGGCGGGATTTGTTCTCTTTTCAATGCGTTCATACAGCGGAGAAAGATATATTTCCTCACTGAAACCTCTTTCACAAAGTCCCTCTTTGCAGATATCAAGAATACTTTTTGCGAGGGAATACAAGCCGCTTTCATCTATATAAGCAGGCAACTGACGCTTAACAAGCTGTTTGCGGAGTTCAGCGGCATTATAGCCCTTATGATAAAGAACCGTGTCATTTTTGATAATTTCCGCAAGTTCAGCCGTTTTATTGAGAAGTCCCAGATGAAATGCCGATACCGTCATTACATCGGAAATCGGCTGACAGCATGAACTTCGGAATTCTACAGTACCCCTGTATGTCAAATCCTCAAATTTGAACGTGCGGAGATATGCAATATCTTCGGGTTTCGGCTGAAATTCCAAAGAATGTATTTCATCATTTTCAAGATATTCTCCCGTAAGCTTGTCAAGAGTGAAATATTCAAGGATATTTACAGGCTTGAAATTCAGATATTTTCCGTCACGCTCGACACAATATATTGCCGTTGTAGAAATATAATTCAGTATATCATCAACTGTTTTCATTTCACAATCGTGCATTCCTACATTGTGGGGATTTATCCCGTGAGTGCTGTTCTCCCACAGCATATCACGACAGCAAAGAAAATCTTCATTTTCACCGATAAGTACAGAATTACTGAATAAAATAGCCTTTATTGGCTCAATTTGATTAAATATATTTATAATTTCGGGAAGCTTGTCTTTTGTCACATCAAGCTGTACCTGTGATGCACTCGCAAACATACCAAATTGAGGGTATCTGTGAAAATACATTGGTAATTGTGCATATTTTGAAAATGACGATAAATGGTGAAACAGCATTTTATATCTGCCGTTCTGAATCGGAATATTATTGTTAACAAGCCTGTTTGGATTGATTCCCATGCCTGTAAGAGTATAATTATATGGTCTGAAAAATTCCTGCACAAAGTCATAATATCTGCGGAAACGTCCGTGTATGGAATGTAGTTCGCTTTCCTTTCCGAATGAAAATTCCATATTATTATACGAACAGTCATAGGAAAAAATATCTCCGTTTTCTCTGTTGAGTGCAGAATAAATATTTCCCTGTTCATCAATGCCTGTCGGTGTGAAATGAAATTCCTTCAGAAATTTTCCCGTAAGCTGATGCACAATTTCAAAATCAACTGCCTTATGTTCAAGATTTACAATAGGCATTTCTATTTCAATGCCAATATAGAGATTGTTTTTATTTTCAGTGGGTTTGATATAGCGGTCGTAAAGACTGTTTATTATTTCTTGTTTTGTCATAACTATCACCTACAAATTCGCAAAAATACGATAAAGCATTTTCACTGATTCTTCACTTTCAAAATATTCATTTCCATGATTCGTTCCCGTTTTGATAAGTTTGCCCTTGTAATATGCAAGCAGTCTTGTAAACGGTAAGGGCTGCCATTCTTCATCACTCAATGGCACAGTGGCTATCAATACAGCATTATCCTTGATGAGATAATAAAGAGTTCCTTTGCAATTGGTATGTGCATAGAGATATTTTCCGTCAGAAAAAAGCAAATTCAGCTTATTTTCCCTCGACATCTCACATATTATTTTATCAAACAATGCAAAACGTTCTTCAAATACAAGCCTTACACCTTTTTTATTCTGAGCTTCATTCAGTTTATCCATAAAATACAGAAAAACTCTTTCGCTGTCGGTATCGCCTGTCTGCTTTTTCACATACGGATTCAAAAGCGGAAAATCAAAAATTGTGCCGTTATGAACAAGAGTCCAACGCCTGCCCATATTGTCCCTGCCCGTGAACGGGTGACAATTCTTATATTCCACGTTTCCGATAGTTGCATAACGGATATGGGCAAGCAGTATTTTTTCCCTGACGGGCTGTGAAAGACGCTCTTTCAGATAATTACTGTCCGATGCCCTGATACTCTCTTTTTCTATCAAAGCCCCCTCACGGGATATGCAGGCGAGTCCCCAGCCATGAGGGTGATTTTTGCTGTGACTGTAAAATGTTCTCAGATAGCCGTTCAATTCAACATCATTCAGTGAGGATAAACCAAATATTTCACACATATCCCACACTCCTCTGATATTCCCTTGCAAGTTCCAGTCCCTTTTTCATATAGTCACTGCAAAAACGTCTGCTTATGATTTCAGCATAACTGTTCCCCGATTGTGTTTTTTTAATCTGATATTCAATAATATCACTGTATTCAGGAAAATATTTCAATGCAAATTTTTTTATATCTGCAAGCACTTTTTCTGCTCTGAATTTTATATGACTATTTCCGAAAACAGCCGCCGATTTTATATCATTGACAGTCTCTATCTGTTCCATACCTGTAAATTCATGTTCAGGCAGAGAAACAAGATACAGCATAAACAAATGTATAAATTTCATATCTTCTGTAAAAATTCCTGTCGGCGTAAGGGGATTCACGTCTATCACTCTCAGTTCAATATGATTAATACCTTTTTTTTCAAGGGTTTCAAGACTGTTTGCCCCTCTCGGCTTTATCCTCACGGGATAGTACAATTCCGAAACGGAACGCAGATTTCCGTCATTGATATATTTTTGGATACTGCCAATATAACTCTGTAAATCACTGTAATCAAGTATCGGAGTAAAATAATTCCAGTATCCCTTTTCCGAACAGCGTATGGAAGAATAAATATTGCTTTTTGTTCCAACGGTATCATCTGAAACAGGGCTTGCCGCCGTCAGATACACAACAAGCCACGCATATTGCGTCAGCCTTGCCGAAAGCTTGAGATAGAGATTATTTTTAAAATCCGTCAAATTACTATATTCACTCTGTTCAAAAGCAGCTTTTACAAGTTCCTGAGTAAATGAAAAATTGAGATGTATTCCCGAAAAAAGCATTTTTATTTTGCCGTATTTTTTTGCAAGATACTGTCTATATACAGATTTACTCTGCAAACTGCCTTTATACTCTGCAACGGGTATTTCATATTCACCGCTTATTTTCGGCGGATTGGAAAAACACCACAAAAATTCTTCATTTTCTTTAAGCCTGCCATTAACAATCCTCTGCAGTTCTAAAAGCTGTTCATTCACCTGTTCGGGTTCGCTGAATACATCACTGATGAATTCTATCTGATTTTCACAGAAATCACGGTCAATATTTTTATGGCTTTCAAAAGGGTGAGGTGTCTGTGCAAGACTTCCATCGGTATTTACACGCAGACTTTCCCTTTCAATTCCAAACTCAGCCTGTGCAAGATATTTTCTGACAGTATGATTATTTAAATCCAAAAGCATATCATCATCTCCATATTATATATAAAATATAGACATAGTATGTTTACAAGCTAAAATAGCCTATCTGTTTGATAGGTTATTATATCATATTTTATTTTATGTGTCAATATCATAATTATATGAATCACGGAAATCAAGTTTCTCCAAAAGAAAAATAAAATTATGTCATCCTGAGCGAAAGCGAAGGATCTTTGTTGTCACAAAAGTATCACGAAGACAAAGATTCTTCGTCGCTTCGCTCCTCAGAATGACAAATCGGGATGCTTATATTTTAAAAATTGATTTCCGTGTATATGAATCATGGAAATAAGATTTCTTTAAAAGAAAATTAAAATCATGTCATTCTGAACACAGATGAATGATTTTCGTCACAAAATTAACATTATTAGGTAAACCGTTTATTTTGCCGCACGAATATTTTTTGTTGGTTATTTCACCTTTTATGGTATAGAATCTCCTCGAAAAATGTGAAATTTAAGTCAATTTAGACATTATTGCAAAATAGTTTTTGTTGTCATTATACAAATATGGAATTATATTTTAAAATGTTATTGACAAACCTCGTTTTACTGTATATACTGTTTATATACAGTAAAACCAAGAAGAGAAAACTATGGTTCAGAATGAAAAAAAGTTACAGTCGATACTTCGGCTGTGGTTTCGGAAAAACTGCCATCTTTGCAAGATGAAAGAAAAAAAGCGAAAAAGACATTTTCACGCTTTGCATTTTTCATTATTTTGTCACTTTTAGGTTCAGGTATTGTAATCATAGTACAAGGAGATACTCGCTGTATTAATGGAAAGTTTCATGCCAGGATTGATTTTTTACTATGCATATATTATACTGTATTTCGGAATGGTAATTACCGGTATCATTCTGTTTATTAAACTGCAAAAAATTCCAAACAGAAAGATCCGGACTTCTTCCAACCACTAAGGAAGGTGTTTCTGCAATTCTTGGAAATGTCGGAATGATCTCATTTATTGTCATTTCTGCATTACTGACAGCTTTTCAGCTTTTAGCACCGATTCTTAACGCTTCATAAAGTCAATAAAAAGGGCGGTGATGTAATGAACATACTGATCGATAACAGAAACGGAACGCCGATCTACGATCAGATATACACACAGATAAAATCCCAGATTATCAGCGGGGAGCTTTCGGAAGATGAGATGCTCCCTTCTATCCGCAATCTTGCAAAAGAACTTCGCATAAGTGTTATTACGACAAAGAGAGCCTATGACGAGCTTGAAAGGGAGGGTTTTATCTACACAGTTGCAGGTAAAGGCTGTTTTGTTGCAGCAAAAAATACCGAGTTGCTGCGAGAGGAAAATCTCAGACAGATAGAGGAGCATATTTCTGCAATTATGCAGCTTGCTTCTTCCTGCGGACTTGGCACAGAGGATATCATTGAAATGATCCGCTATGAAACGGAGGGAAACTTTTGAATGATACCGGAAATCCGGTTAATCATAATATTATAAACGGAGGTTCAGTTATGAAAAAAAGCATATCGTCCATTAGCATTATCCTTTCATCAGCCATACTTTATAAGCATGGCTGCACCTGTAACAGCATTTGCCACAGAGGAAGAAATTACCAAGAAAGATATTACAGCGTATTTGTACGGCATGGAGGATTCCGAAACACTGCAATGCCTTTTTAAAAGCACAATGCCGGATATTCCGTATATCAGTACTGTTGATTTTTGCGACAATATTTTCAAAGCAGATTTCACAGAGGAAAAAAACTCTGACGGCACCTATACCGTATCGGCACCGAAAGGAACAATGGTCATCAATACAAATGATGATACTCTTTATTTTGAGTCATTCGAGAGCTTTGCAGATTCGGAACCCAACGCAGACGGAAGTGTACTTGATGCACCTTACTGTCAGCCGTCGGATGTTGTCGCAATAGGGGAAACCAACAGTCTTACTCTTGATCTCGGAAAATATCATATTGATCTTATTGAGTCGGACGGCAAAACATATATGCCTGTTTCATTCATCAGCATTCTGTTTTCCGTCGCCTATAATGCCGCAGCATACGCCAACGGAAATATTTATTTCATTCACTGTACCGATATATTATCCGATATGGATTTCTACTTTGACAGGACGGAAATTTTGAAAGATGACAGCCGCAGTCAGGAAATGATCGACCTCACTTACAATGAACTTTGCTTTGCTATGGATAAAATTTACGGCAAACCGTCAAGAGCTGAAATCGCTTCATACATAACCCAAAACGGTTTTGATAAGACGTTGGATGAATACAGTGATGAAACCCGCAGGGCAAAAGAACTGATACTGTCCGACAGCAAAGCGGATTTTGTGCTTGGTATCTGCTGTTTGTCATCTGTTTTCTTTGATGGTGGTCATACTGTCTTTGAATATCCTATAGTGAATATTCTCAACTTTTATCCCGGATCGGCAGTGGGAACTATCCTCGGTAAAAAAATCAGTGATATATCCGATCAGGATGCCATGAACGCCATTGGTAACTTGATGCAATTGATGTATTCTCAGGCAGATTATCCGACACTGGAGTTTGAAAAAATGGTTGCTTACGGAAACTACAGAACGATCAAGACATGGGATGATGAATCCGCTTCACAGCTTGTTCGCAGCGGAGATACAGCCATATTTGCATTTGATTTATTTGTCAATGAAGCCGTGTATGATTTCAAATGGTCACTGGATTATGCAAAGGAAAACGGAATCAAACACTTTGTTATTGATGTCAGCAGCAACATGGGCGGAAGCAGTGCCGTGGCTTACTACATGATGGCTATGATGACCAACAAAAACAGGGACAATAATACGTCCTGCATACGTGTAATGGAAACCATTACCGGAAACATTTTTGAATCATACTGTACTGTCGATATCAATCTTGACGGAGTGATAGACGAATCGGACAAGGAAGTTTATTATGATTTTGAATTTGCAGTCCAGACATCACGTTATTCATACTCCTGCAGCAACCTTCTTCCCTCCCTTGCAAAGGACAACGGAATTGCCGTGATAGGCGAAACCAGCGGCGGCGGTTCCTGTGCTCTTGATATCATTATTACGCCTGAGCTTATGCCGTACACCATATCCATGTACAGCAAGTTTATCAACAAGAACAATGAGGACTTGGATAATGGTGTTATTCCAGATTACAATCTTACATCCATGACCAAAGACGAATATGGAAATGAAGTTGTGGATTATTCAGAAATGTATAATGTTGCAGCATATAGTTCTATGATCGACGAATTCTATGGTGTAACCAATGAGCCTGTTGAACCGTCTGAACAGTCCTCAGAAGAATCATTCGAGAAACCGTCCAAAGAGCCTTCAAATGAATTATCAGAGGAATCATCCGAACCGTCCGAAGAACCTTCAAAAGAGCCTTCATCCGAAACCACAGGGGAATCATCCGAAAAATCTTCTTCCCCAACAACAAACAATTCTATCGTTGAAGAAACAAGCAATATTTCTGCAAAACCTGCTGAAATTGATACTGTTCCAACCGGTGACAGCAATGAAGTTCAGTTTATGGCACTGTTTATGATTATGGCTTCTGTGACTATATTAGTAGTATTCGGCAGCAAAAAAAGAAGTCGATTCGATAAGTAAAAAACTATGAATGAGCAAATCTGAAAAATGCACAAAAATAAATAAAGACAACGACATCAAAAAGAGTTAAAATGGAGTTGCTAACAAACCAAAGAAACTCAAAGGAGTCGTTGCCTTATGGATAAAAGCATACACCATTCTGAAACAATTTTCAAGATGTTACAAAAAATAAATCTTACACAAAAATTTTCGGAAGTATATCTATCACATATCATCAGCATAATGATAGCCATATTCAGCATTGGCTATCATGGAAAAACAGTCGACTTTGAAACGCATAGTGAGCACCACCGCACTACAATCGCTCACTTCCTGAACAAAGGAAAGTGGGATGAAACGGTCATTGAAAATATTCTGAAAAAGAAAGTTATATCAATCATATACGAAGAATCCAGGCGTACAGGCAAGCCTGTGTATATCATCATAGATGACACTGTTTCATCAAAAACGAAACCTTCTTCCAAAGCAAAGCATCCGATAGAAGATGCTTATTTCCACTTTTCACATCTGAAAAGAAAACAGGATTATGGTCATCAGGCAATCGCCGTTATGCTGTGCTGCAATGGGATTGTCCTCAATTATGCTATTATCATGTATGACAAAAGCGTGTCAAAAATCGAACTTGCAAGCAAAATCTCTTGTGAACTGCCTGTTGCACCTGTCATTTCATATCTGCTTTGTGACAGCTGGTATGTATGTGACAAGATCATCAACTGCTTTATCGTCAAGGGATTTTACACCATAGGAGCTTTGAAAACAAACCGTATTGTTTATCCAAAAGGAGTAAAATGCAGTATCAGCAGACTTGCCGCAACTTTGAAAGAAAGTGCTCTGCCTTTGTGCACCGTGACTGTAAAAGGGCACCAGTACAATATTTTTCGCTATGAAGGCAATCTTAACGGCATTGACAATGCAGTTGTTCTTATCAGTTTTCCTGTTGGTCAAATGGGTAGGTCAAATGGGTAATCCGAAAGCACTCAGAGCCTTTATTTCTACCGATGTATCACTCTCTACGGAAGAAATATTGAATTTCTATGTAGAAAGGTGGGAAATCGAAGTATTTTTTAGGGACTGCAAAACAAAACTGGCTTTTGACAAGTATCAGATTCGCTCCTCAAAAGGTATCAGACGATTTTGGATACTTACTTCACTTGCCTATTTTATTGCCTGTTCCTGCTCGGAATCTTTCAGCTTTTCAGAGGGCTTTTATTCGCTTTCCGATACCGTTTACAGAGAATATATCCGTTACATTTATGAATACGGAAAATCTGCAAAAAATATTGACAGCTTATTTGATATGCTTTCTGCCTGACATTTTTGTGCATTTTCACAATGCTTTATTAAATTTGCTCATTTATAG
>CADCDE010000067.1 GCA_902800065.1 uncultured Ruminococcus sp. | reverse complement strand
GGATCAAATGCGGCTGTATGCAGGCTGTCAACGGTATTTTCGATATCTTCAAGAGTAATGCCGCCAATTCTGCTGACAGTTCCCGTGAAATATTCATCTATCAATTCTTTGCTGAGTCCGATAGCTTCAAAATTCTTTGAGCCCTGATAGGATTGCAAAGTGGAAATACCCATTTTAGAGGCAATTTTGACAATGCCGTGTAAGATTGCATCGTTGTAGTCATTGACGGCTGCATAGTAGTCTTTATCGAGAAAATCATCATGGATAAGTTCATGTATTGTTTCAATGGCAAGATACGGATTTATCGCACTTGCACCATAGGCTAAAAGCGTTGCAAAATGGTGTACGGCTCTCGGTTCACCGCTTTCAAGCACAATTGAAAGAGAAGTTCTTCTCTTTGTTGCAACAAGATACTGATGTAAAGCCGATACAGCGAGTAAAGACGGTATAGCGAGACGGTTTTCGTCAACGCCCCTGTCGGAAAGTATCAGTATATTTGCACCGTTGTTATAAGCCTTGTCGGCTTCTATGAAAAGTCTTTTTATTGCCTTTGAAAGTTTCGTGTTTTTATAATAAAGAATCGGGATAACGGCAGTTTTAAAGCCTGATATATTCATCTTTTTGAGTTTGAGCATACCCGTTGAAGTAAGTATAGGATTTACCACTTTTATAACCTTGCAGTTGTCGGGCTTTTCTTCAAGGATATTGCCGTCCTCACCAATGTAAATTGTGGTTGATGTGACTATTTCCTCACGGATAGCGTCAATAGGGGGATTTGTGACTTGTGCAAAAATCTGCTTGAAGTAGTCGAAAAGAGGAACGGGCTGTTTTGAAAGCACCGCAAGAGGTTTATCACTGCCCATGGCGGCAATAGGTTCTTTACCGTCCTTTGCCATTGGTAAAATAGTGTTCATGACATCTTCGTATGTGTAGCCGAAAGCCTTTTGCAATTTACGCTTTTCAGCTCTTGGGTGTTCCTCGACCTTTGCATTAGGCACTTTCAGATATTTCAGCCTTATCAGATTAGCGTCAAGCCATTCGCCGTAAGGCTGTCTTGAAGCGTAATATTCTTTTATCTCGTCATCATCTATCAATCGTCCCTGAACGGTATCGACTAAAAGCATTTTACCTGGGTGAAGTCTTTCTTTACAGACAATTTTTTCAGCAGGTACGGGCAAAGCACCCACTTCCGAGGATAATATCAAATTGTCATCATCTGTTATGTAATAGCGTGACGGTCTTAAACCGTTTCTGTCGAGGACTGCACCCATTATATCACCGTCAGAAAATAAAATTGAGGCGGGACCGTCCCACGGTTCCATCATGGTTGCATAGTATTGATAGAAGTCACGCTTTTTTTGGCTCATTGCATGGTTGTTGTCCCAAGGTTCGGGAATGGTTATCATGACGGCTAAAGGCAAATCCATTCCGCTCATAACAAGAAATTCAAGCGTATTGTCAAGTCTTGCGGAGTCGCTTCCCTCTGGGTTAACAACAGGGATAACTTTATCCATTTCCCCCATGAGATATTCGGAAGTCATTGTTTCCTCACGGGCAAGCATTTTATCGGCATTTCCACGAATGGTATTGATTTCACCGTTGTGGACTATCATTCTGTTTGGGTGGGCTTTCTGCCAGCTCGGGAAAGTGTTTGTCGAAAATCTTGAATGTACGATTGCAATAGCGGATTCATAGTCGCTGTCCTGCAAGTCAAGGAAAAATCTTCTTAAATCGCCTACAAGGAACATTCCTTTATACACGATTGTACGGCTTGAAAGTGATACAACGTAAGTATCTTCATTACTTTGTTCAAAGAAACGTCTTGCAACATAGAGCTTTCTGTCAAAGTCAAGACCTTTTTTGATGCTTTCGGGACGGCTGATGAAACACTGCTGTATATTCGGCATACATTCACGGGCTTTTGTACCAAGTACATCAGGCTGTGAAGGTACTTCCCTCCAGCCCAGAACATCAAGCCCCTCTTTTTCTGCGATTATCTCAAACATTTTTTTAGCCTGATTGCGTCTTAATTCATTTTGAGGAAAAAAGAACATACCCACTGCATAATCTCTTTCCGCACCAAGCTGAATGGAAATTTCATCTGTCACTCTTTTAAAGAATTTATGTGAAATTTGAAGAAGTATTCCTACCCCGTCACCTGTTTTGCCTTCGGCATCTTTGCCTGCACGGTGTTCGAGGGTTTCAACGATTGTCAGAGCATCTTCAACTGTTTTATGGGATTTAATGCCTTTAATATTGACAACAGCACCTATTCCACAGTTATCATGCTCAAATGACTTATCATACAAATTTTCAGAATACATAAATATCTTCCTCTCATTTTTGGGATTACATGGCTTATTATAAAACTGTCATGCAAGTTTGTCAATACCAAACTGCATTTTTGTTAAAGATTTATTCATATTCGGGTATACTATTGGCTTTTAAAGAATTATTTTTAAATAATTTGCAGGATTTAAAAAAAAAGTTGCAAAAAGGTATTGACAAATTATTAACGATGGTGTATACTGCAACCATTGAAACAACAAAGGCGTTGTGAGCAATGATGCTTGCAATGCCTTTATATTTTTTTCAGAAAACAGAAAGACAGGAGAGAATTTATTATGGCAAATGTACCCGAAATGTTCGGCAGTATGGTATTCAATGACAAGAAAATGCAGGAAAGACTTCCGCTCCAGTATGGTATTCAATGACAAGAAAATGCAGGAAAGACTTCCGCTCACGACCTACAAGGCACTCAAAAAGACTGTTAAAAACGGTGAACCGCTTGATATCAGCGTAGCCAATGCAGTTGCAAACGCTATGAAAGAATGGGCAGTTGAAATGGGCTGTACACACTATACACACTGGTTTCAGCCGATGACGGGAGTTACAGCCGAAAAACACGACAGTTTCATTTATCCCGTTGATGACGGTCAGATTATCATGGAATTTTCGGGCAAAGAGCTGATAAAAGGCGAACCTGATGCGTCAAGTTTTCCGTCAGGCGGTATCCGTGCAACTTTCGAGGCAAGAGGATATACAACATGGGACCCGACCTCACCTGCATTTATCCGTGATAAAACTCTGTATATCCCGACAGCATTTTGCTCATATACGGGTGAAATTCTCGATAAAAAGACACCTCTTTTACGCTCTATGGAAAGACTGAGCAGTATTGCGGTAAAGGTTCTTCACTTACTCGGCAAAACTGATGTTACAAGAGTTACCACAACGGTAGGACCTGAACAGGAATATTTTCTTATTGATAAAAAAGTTTACGATAAACGCCCCGATTTGATTTTTACAGGAAGAACTCTTTTCGGAGCACCTGCACCAAAGGGACAGGAACTTGAAGACCATTATTTCGGTTCTATCAAAACAAGAGTTGCAGCGTTCATGAATGATTTGGACGAGGAATTGTGGAAGCTCGGCATTTTTGCAAAGACAAAACATAATGAAGTTGCCCCGTCACAGCATGAACTTGCACCTATCTTTGAAACATCGAATATTGCGACAGACCATAACGAATTGACTATGGAAGTTATGAAAAAGACGGCTGAAAAGCATGGATTGGTATGTCTTTTGCATGAAAAGCCCTTTGCAGGCGTGAACGGCTCAGGCAAGCACAATAACTGGTCTATCTCCACGAATACAGGTGAAAATCTCCTTGACCCCGGCAAAAATCCCGAAAATAACCTGCAATTTCAGTTATTCCTTGCAGCTATCGTAAAGGCTGTACATGAATATCAGGATTTGTTGAGATTGACCGTAGCATCTGCCGGAAATGACCACAGACTCGGTGCAAATGAAGCTCCACCGGCAATTATTTCCATGTATCTTGGTGATGATTTGGGTGCTATGGTGGATTCCATCATCAACGGCAATGAATATGTGTCGGAACGTAAGAAAGAAATGCTTACAGGTGTAGATGTTCTGCCTGACTTCAAGAAAGACACTTCCGACAGAAACAGGACTTCACCTTTTGCATTCACGGGAAATAAATTTGAGTTCAGGGCATTGGGTTCATCTCTCAATATCGGCTGTCCGAATTATATGCTCAATACAATGGTTGCCGAAGAACTTTCACAATTCTATGATGAGCTTTCCAATGCAGATGACCTTGAAACCGCTTTGAAAGCACTTGTTAAAAAGACTTTGACGGAACACAAGAATATCATCTTCAACGGAGACAACTATTCTGACGAATGGGTGAAAGAGGCGGAAAGGAGAGGTCTTTGCAATTACCGTTCACTCCCCGAAGCAATGGAACACTATATCGACAGGAAAAATATAGATTTGTTCGTGAAAAACGGTATTCTGAATGAACCTGAAATTCTTGCAAGATATGAAATAGAATTGGAGCAGTATGCAAAACAAATCCGCATAGAGGCACTCACAATGGTTGAAATGGCTGAAAAAAATATGCTTCCGTCTGTAATCTCATTCGTAAAGGAACTTGCAGACACGGCTCGTGAATTACCGTTCAGACAGTCTGACACTTGCAAAATATTACCGTAATACCGTCTTTGCACTGATGAACGAACTCAGAGAAACAGGCGATTCCATGGAGAAAAAGACCGCTTCAAAATACTGGCCTTATCCGTCATACGGTGAGATACTCTTTGGAGTTTGATATTTAGAGTGAAGTGTTGAGAGTGGAGAGTGGAATTGGAATACCGCTCTTTATAGATATAACAAAAATTTCCTTTTGTCATTCTGAGGAACGAAGTAACGAAGAATCTTTTAAAGATTCCTCGCTACGCTCGGAATGACACACTAAAAAAGGAATAAAAAAGAAAAAAGGTGAAAATTTATGGATACCGTTATGGTCAATACGGCTGTCGAACAGGCTGTGAAACAAGCCAATGCCTTTACTATCAGTATATGGTTTCTGATTGGTGCAGCACTTGTATTCTTCATGCAGTGCGGTTTTGCAATGGTTGAAACGGGTTTCACAAGAGCGAAAAATGCAGGAAACATCATCATGAAAAATCTCATGGATTTCTGTATCGGAACAATCATGTTCATCTTTCTTGGATTCGGACTGATGATGTCGGAAAATTATCTTTTCGGTGTAATAGGCGTACCGAATTTACAGATATTCACGGATTTTGATAATTTTCCTTGGTCGAGCTTTGTATTCAATCTGATATTCTGTGCTACTGCTGCAACTATCGTTTCGGGTGCAATGGCTGAAAGGACAAAATTCATCTCATATTGTATTTACAGCGGGCTTATCAGCCTTGTAGTATATCCCATTGAAGCCGGCTGGGTTTGGAACAGTCAGGGCTGGCTTGCACAGTTCGGATTTGTGGATTTTGCGGGTTCTGCCTGTATACACACCGTAGGCGGTATATCTGCACTTATCGGTGCGGCAATGGTCGGTCCTCGTATCGGCAAATATTCCAAAGACGGTAAACCGAGGGCTATCCCCGGACACAGCCTTACACTTGGTGCATTGGGTGTATTTATCCTCTGGTTCGGATGGTACGGCTTCAACGGTGCGGCTGCAACAGATGTTACACAGCTTGCACAGATATTTGCCACAACGACAGTTGCACCTGCTGCAGCGACTTGTGCAACAATGATATATACATGGATAAAGAACGGTAAACCTGATGTTTCCATGTCGCTCAACGGCTCACTTGCAGGACTTGTAGCAATTACAGCAGGTTGTCATACAGTCGATATTTTAGGCTCACTTATCATAGGAATAGTTGCAGGAATACTTGTTGTAATAGCCGTTGAAGTAGTTGACAGCAAACTTAAAGTAGATGACCCTGTCGGAGCGGTTGCCGTTCATATGTGCAACGGTATATGGGGTACTATTGCAGTAGGAATCTTCTCGAAAGATGAAGCAACTCTCGGCTTACTCTATGGCGGTGGATTCACACAGCTTGGCAAACAGCTTCTCGGTATACTCTGTATCGGTGCTTATACAGCAATTTTTATGACAATCATTTTCTTTGTCATCAAAAAGACAATAGGACTTCGTGCATCAAAGGAAGAAGAAGTCAAGGGACTTGACCTCACGGAACACGGTCTTTCAAGCTCGTATGCAGACTTTATGCCTGTTCCGCAGGTACTGACAGGAAAATCAGATGATAAAGGCACTGTACCGCCCGACAAGGCTGTTGAAGTGAATCTCCTTACACCTGTTGAGAAGTCTGAAAACAAGGACAGACCGAAACTGACAAATATTAGTATTGTGACAAAGCAGAGCAAATTCACCGAACTGAATACAGCTCTCACTGAAATAGGCATTACAGGCATGACAGTTACACAGGTACTCGGCTGTGGCACTCAGAAAGGCAATACGGAATATTATCGTGGTGTTGCGGTTGAAATGAATCTCCTGCCGAAGATAAGAATAGATATCGTAGTCAGCAAGATACCCGTAAAAACGGTAGTCGATACGGCTGTCAAGGCACTTTATACAGGACATATCGGTGACGGCAAGATATTTATTTATGACGTAGAAGATGTTGTAAAGATAAGAACAGGTGAAACAGGCTTTGATGCCTTGCAGGACCACAAATAACCAAATTATGATGATATCGTAATGGGGATTACAACGATATCGTTCATATACAAAAAAGCAGTATCCGAAAGTCACTCCTCGGATACTGTTTATTTTTATATAAAATTTTATATAATTATTGATATTAAAAATTATATAATAAAAAAACTTGTTTTTCCGGCTGTAAGAAAGATGAGCGGAAAAAATAGAAAAAATCCTATTTTCTGCTCAAAAAAATTAACATTTTCCTGTTTATTGAGAAAAGAAGGTGTGTTATAATAAAGTGGCAGAGTTCCTGCATAAATATATTATTTTACGGAGGCTTAATTAAGATGAGATCTGCTGTATTGAGAAAAATTATTGCCGTTTCAATGGCGGCGGCAATGGTGACGGGTACTGCTCTTTATGTACCTGCTGTTTCTGAATTTGCCGGTACAAGCATTACAGTAAGTGCTGCCGAGACCTACGGTGACTTTGAATACACCGTTTCCGATGACAACACGGTTACTGTCACAAAGTACAACGGCACTAACGCAAAGGTCACTGTCCCCGAGAAAATCAATTCCAAGACCGTTACTGCAATAGGCAAGTCAGCCTTTGAAAAGAATATGGTCATTACAAATGTCACTCTCCCCAAAACTATCAAGTCTATCGGTTACGCTGCTTTCATAGGCTGTTCAAACCTTACAGGTCTGAATATCCCCGACAGCGTTGAAACTATCGGAAGTTACGCATTAAGAGACTGCTCAAAGCTGACTTCTTTCCATTATCCCATAAACCTGAAATCAGTTGGTGATGACGTTCTCCAGAATACTTCCGTAAAAACGGTCACTATCCCCGAAGAAGTCACAGAAATTGTTAAAAATGCATTCAAGAGTGCAAATATGCTCGAAAAGGTCGTATTTCCCGATACCGTTACCAAAATAGGTTGTGGTGCATTCTACGGATGTACAAAGCTGACAAGCATAACTCTCCCCGATGCCGTTGAGACTATCGGAAGCTATGCATTTGCATACAGTGGACTGACATCTTTCACCCTCCCAAAGAAAATCAAATCAATGGGTGAAGATATTTTCTACAACGTGCCTGCCAAGACAATTAAAGTAAAAGAAGGAGTTACAGACCTTCCCTCAAATGCTTTCAAAGGTGCAAACAAGCTCGAAGGAGTTGTACTGCCCACTACTCTCAAAACTATAGGTTATTCCGCATTCTATAACTGTTCGGCACTCAAAAGCGTTACTCTCCCCGAATACATGGAAAGCATAGGTTCATATGCGTTCTGTGACTGTTCGGCTCTCACAAAGGTCATTGTGAATGACAGCCTTAAATCTATCGGCGAATGTGCCTTTGTCAGTTGTGTCGCACTTTCAGAAATAGAAATACCCGACACAGTTACCTCTATCGGTACATCAGCTTTTTCAGGCTGTAAAAAGCTGACATCTTTCAACTATCCCAAAAAGCTGACATCTGTCGGCTACAATGTTCTTGAAAATGTCCCTGTAAAAACTATCACTGTAAAGAGCAGTGTTACGGAGCTTCCGAGAAATGCCTTCCACGGAGCAAATCTTCTCGAAAAGGTCGTACTGCCGGGTAAGCTCCAGTCAATAGGCGAAAATGCTTTTTCAGGCTGTAGTTCGCTGACAAGTGTTAATGTTCCCGACACAGTTACTTCTGTAGGTTCATACGCTTTTAAGGACTGCGTAAAACTGACTGCAATAAATTATCCCAAAAGCCTTACTTCCTGCGGATACAGTGTTTTTGAGGGTGCAGGCATAAAGACCATTACTGTTAAAGACGGTGTTACAGCACTTCCGAAAAATGCTTTTCATGAGGCTACTAATCTTGAAAAGGTCGTTCTTCCTGCCAATCTCCAAAAAATAAGCGAAAATGCCTTTAACGGATGTACTTCGCTGACAAGTGTAAATGTCCCGGATACAGTTACCTCTATTGATTCATACGCTTTCATGGACTGCGAAAAACTGACTTCGATAAATTATCCCAAAAGCATTACTTATTCAGGCTACCGTGTTTTTGAGGGTGCAGGCATAAAGACACTTACCGTTAAAGAGGGTATTACAACACTTCCGAAATATGCTTTCCAGTGTGCAAAAAATATTGAAAAAATCGTTCTTCCGAGTACGCTCAAAGAAATCGGCGAATATGCTTTTGAGGACTGCTATTCGCTTACGAGTGTCAATATTCCTGACAGCGTTGAAACTATCGGTCATCGTGCCTTTCAAAATGCAAAAAGCCTTACTTACATCAATTACCCGAAGAATCTTTCGTGGATAGGCTCGTCTGTATTCGTAAATGTCCCTCTTGTATGTGTAACGGTCAAAGAGGGTGTTACTGCACTCCCCGAAAGAGCCTTTGACGGTGCAAACCTGGTAGAAAAGATATCTCTCCCGACTACACTCAAAACTATCGGAAATTATGCGTTCAACGGCTGCAAATCACTTCAAATATTAAGAGTCGGTGCAAAGCTTGAAAAGATAGGCTCAGCCTTTGTCTTCACCAACTGCGATAATCTTACAATATATGGCACGGCAAATACCTATGCTTCTAATTATGCTGCACAAAACAATATCCCCTTTGTATCTGAATACAGCAATATATCCGTTATGGCTCCGAGAGACAGTGTAAACGATACACAGAACTTTATGATAATGGCTGATGCCTCGGGCGGTAAAGAATCATATACATACGCTGTATATTACAAGCTGACATCGGACGAAAAATGGACTACTCTTCAGGGCTTCAAGTCCAATACACAGATAACTTTCAATCCCCCGTACATGGGTGACTATGATGTATGCGTGAAATCCAAGGATGCAAGCGGTGCAGTAAAACCGAAATATTTCACAGTCAGTGCAGAAAGAATCCTCAAAAACAAGTCAACTCTCTCTGATAAAGTGATACTTGCAGGCGAGAGCTTTACCGTCAATGCAAAGGCAACAGGCGGTTACGGCGGTTATAAATATGCTGTTCTCTATAAAAAATCCGCCGATTCAAGCTGGGTTACAAAGCAGGATTACAGCACCAATTCCACTCTCACTATCAAGCCGGCAGGTACAGGCACTTACAATGTATGTGTAAAGGTTAAAGACGCTGACGGTGATATCGTAAAAACTACTCTTAATATCAAGGTCAACAAGCCCCTTGCAAATGATTCCACAATATCCTCTGAAGCAATATATCTCGGTGATACACTCACTCTCAATGCAAAGGCTTCAGGCGGTATCGGTACTTATACATATGCTTTCCTCTACAAGAAAGTCTCCGATACAAAATGGACTACAAAGCAGGATTTCAAAGCTAATGCAAAGGTTGATATAAAGCCTGCTTCCGCAACAGATTATAATTTCTGTGTCAAGGTAAAAGACGAAAGAGGTACTGTCGAAAAGAAATTCTTTAATGTCAAGGTAACATCTGAACCTCTGACTGTAAACGGCAGTATCTCGGCAGATACAATAAAGCTCGGTGAAACAGTCACTGTAAAGGGTTCTGCAACAGGCGGAAAATCCCCGTATACATATTCATTCCTTTACAAGAAGAATGCCGATACAAAATGGACTGTAAAACAGGATTTCAATTCCAACTCAACAGTGTCAATAAAGCCGGCTTTTGCAACAGGCTATGATATATGCGTAAAAGTTAAAGATGCTTCGGGCAAGGTCGAAAAGAAATTCTTTAAGCTGACAGTTACAAAGCCCCTTGCAAATACGTCAACTATTTCCTCGACATCTATCAAAAAGGGTTCAACAGTTACCCTGAACGGCTCTGCAACAGGCGGTGCAGGAAGCTATACATATGCAGTGCTTTACAAGAAAAAAGCCGATACAAAATGGACTGTAAAGCAGGATTACAGCACAAATGCAAAAGTTTCCGTAAAGCCCTATATGGCAACAGACTATGACATCTGCATAAAAGTCAAGGACAAGGACGGCACTATCGTTAAAAAATTCTTTGCGGTAAAGGTTTCCGCAACCTGACCATGATACAAACCAACTGAACAAAAAATTATCTGCTGAACGGCTGTAATGCCTGTTTCAGCAGATTTTTTCATGTCCCGAAAAATTTTTTTAAATTTTTTTTGAATTTTATGCCCCTGTGTGTCAATTGGAGTTGTTATTATAATCGAAAGCGCTTGAAAATGAAAAAAAATCTCGGGAGGCAAAAAACGGTGGACGAAGAAAAACTTGCCGAAAGGCTTATGAAAGGTGACCAGAAAGCCCTTGAAGAAGTCACAAGAAAATATACTCCTCTGGTATCAACGATAATCTCAAATATCTCTGCAGGATGTTTCAGTGTCGAGGATATCGAGGAAACTACATCAGATACCTTCATCACTCTCTGGTACAACAAAGAAAAGATACAGCCCGACAAGCTCAAAGGCTTCATCTGCTGTATTGCCAAAAACAAGGCTAAAAACAAGGTCAAAAGCAATCAGCGTCATCAGGATGTCATCAGCATTGAGGGAATGGAATTTGAGGACTCACTCAATGTATCACAGAACATCGAGGACAAATTCATATCAGAGGCACTCAGAAATGCCCTTGACGAGATAGGCGAGCCTGACAGGGAAATTATTATCAGACACTATTATTACTATCAGTCCTCAACGGTCATATCCGAAAAAATGCAGATGAACAGTGAAACAGTCAAGTCACGCATCAAACGTGCAAAAGACAAGCTCAAAAAAATATTAACGGAAAGAGGCTGGGCAAAATGAAAAAGAAATTTGTTTTTGACTCAATGGAGTCGGATTTCTCGGACATCAAGGAAGAAACAATTATTGAAAATACAGGTGTAAATACAGAAAGGGTAGTGAAGACAGTCATGGAAGCAACAGCAGCTAAAAAAATAAGACGTTTTACAAAAAGAGGTATCATAGGACTTGCCGCAGCAGTTGCAGCAGCAGTAGTTATCAGTACAGTTTCGGTCGGTGCAGCAGGCGGATTCAATAAGGCTTTCGGCAATTGGTTTGCAGGTCAGCCCAAATACGGACTTTTCGCAGGAAGCAATGTTTCGGTAAAAAGCGATAAGCACGATATCGACTTTCAGGGTATTGCAGGCGAGGATAATTTTGTCGGTGCTGTAATGGATATAAAAAGCAAGGACGGCAGTGCTTTCTTTGAAAAGAATGACGGCAATTATCTCATTTACGG
>CADCDE010000066.1 GCA_902800065.1 uncultured Ruminococcus sp. | reverse complement strand
CCTCATATGCACTTTGCGTTTATTCCTGTTGTCCCTGACAAAAAGAAACAGGGCAGATTTAAAGTATCAGCGAAAGAAAGAATAAATCGCTTTGAATTGAGTATTTTTCATTTTGAATTGGAACAGGCTCTTTCTACGGATCTTGGTCACAGCGTTGGTATATTGAACGGTGCAACCAAAGACGGAAACAAATCCGTTACCAGATTAAAGAGAGAATCACAAATATTAGCACAAAGGGAAGCTGAACGTCAGGAACGGGTGGCAAAAACTCGAATACAGTATGCAGAACAAAGAGAAAAAGATGCTACTGAAAGAATTGATAAGGCTTGGCAGAGAACCGTTGCGGCAGAAGAAAGAGCAAAGTTTGAGGAAGGTGAAGTAATCAGACACCAGAACACATTGTTAAATGTGAAAAAACAAACAAATGAATTATGGGGGCAGCAACAAAAAATCAAACAAAATATCGCAGCATTAGATAAACAGTTAAAGGAAGCTGAAGACCTTAAAGAACAAGAAATAATGCGTATAACTGAAGAATTAGCCATACGTTTGGCAGAAATGGACACCCAAAAAAAAGCTGCTGAAAGTCGCTTAGCAGAGTTACAAGGGCAAATTCTGACGGCAGAACAGGTAAAAGATATAGGCATAAAAAAAGCACCATTCGGTATGGCTTTGATTCCGTATCAGGATGCACTCAATTTGAAACGAACTGCTGAAAGAGTAGATCAATCAGATGATATAATTAACAGAAAGTATGAAATATTGTCCGATGCAAGAAAAAGGGCAGAAGAAATAACAAATAATGCAAATAAAGAATTAGAAAAAACAGAACATTTGTTAGAATTGCGTCTTTCAGAAGTTGAGGAATTGACAGATACAATTCATACTCTCATACACGTAAGGAATATTATCGAGGATTTGGCGGAAGAAGAAAGAAAACGAGGTATCGACCGAGAGAAACTCTTGAAAAAAGCTGATACTATCAGAAAAAATTATGAACAGAGCAAACAGCAAAATTCAAGTGAACAGTCGCAAAATCAAACGACAAGCCGCAGAGTTAGGCGATGAGCAGAGAAATATTAGATAGGGTGTGCTGTAAAGATGGAAATGACAATTAAACAGCTTGCTAATGAACTTGGTGTAAGTAAGACCACTATCAGCAAAGTTGTATCGGGATTAGGATTTAACGGAAAACTTCATAAAGTGGGCAACAGATATATGCTTTCCGAAACACAAATATCACAAATAAAATCGCAAATATCGCAATTTTCGCAAAACGACGAGAGAGCAAAATCGCAAAGAACGCAAACTTCGCAAGCCGATGAGGAAGTAAAATCGCAAAGAACGCAAACTTCGCAAACCGATGAGAAAGAAAAAATACAAATACCGCTGTTGGAAAAACAAAATGCAATTTTGCAGGAACAGTTATCAATACTGAACAAACAACTGTCGGTTAAAGATGAGCAAATAAAATTATTACAGGAACAGCTCATTGCCAAAGATGTTCAGATCGGACAGATTACTATTGCAATGGAAAGTATGGCGACCGCCTTGACTGCTGCACAGGCTCTCCATGCAGGAACTATCCAGAAACAGCTTACAGACCATTCTGAAATAGCTGATTCCACTTCTGATTATCAAGAACAGCCAAAACAAAAACAAAGTTTTTTTTCAAGATTATTTAGTAAATAATTTATTGCCTATTTTCATTTTGCTAATGACTTATTTTTTCACCCTTGTTATACCGCCAACATTTTTTACTCTTGTAATACCACCAACATTATCTATATTGGAATTTTTTGAAATTTGATTGTTGGAGAATGCAGTTTTACTATTATTTTGAGTTCGGGTGATTCCCCCTATACCAGCTGCTGAATTATCATTTGTTTTGTTTCTTGTAATGCCACCAACATCAGATGAAGAATTTGCTCTTGTAATACCACCGACTTTTTGTGTATCTTTAGATGTAATATCTTTATATTTTGCACTTGAAGATATAGGCATTAGTTCTTTTCCATCTGATAAACATCCCCAAGAGCTGACAATATAATCTTTTGTAAAGAAATCGTTTATACCATCATGAATGCTAATAATCATTACTTTTATCAGATACTCACGAGGTTTAGCGACTACGATTCCATAGAATCTTTGAAGCGATGTTGAGGATGATTTTAAATTTCCTGTTCCAACAGATTGAATAACATTTGTATTTTCTTCTTTCTGTAGTTCAAGTAACTTGGAAGAGTATTTGGATATATATTCAGGATCTGCTGTTTTTAAATTTCTTGTGATGGAAGAACCATAGAATGAGTATATTGTTCCTATTTCATAATATTCTGACGGGTATCTGGAATCGTATGAATCTATATTTCTCATATACGTACCTCTTAATCTAAAGTGTATTGTCTTTCATTCAATGGTATCTCGTCGATCCATCTTCTTTTAATGACATCATATATCGTAACTTCAAGCATACCTTTTTTCTTATCGACTTGCATAAATATCTTGTATTTTTTTCCTCCAGGGTTTGGAATATTTATTGTTCCAAGCTTATGTACACCGTTAATATTTCTCTGATAAATTTTAATTTCAACTGAAGAAATATTGATACCAGTGGAAACAACCTCTTGACATTTCCCGTGAAACGTTACCTTATCTAAGGTGGTATCTTTAATTGGTGTTCCCTTTGTTATGATTGGAAAGAACTCATTGTCATTATCGTCCCATGCACCATAGTCAGAGTCGACAACATCATCTATTAACGATTCATCCCTGCAACCGATGATAGCAAGTCCACGAACTATGCTTGTTAAAACTTCACTTTCATAGGCTCTGTTTCGTTTCATTGTTTTAATAACATTATCATTTTCAATCGACTTGCTTGATACTCTACTTGTTCCAAATTTATCAACAAGTAAATCTTGAACGGCAGGTATCATGGAAGAACCGCCTGCCAAAATTACATGATCTATGTCATAGCAATCATCAATACCACCACTTTCAAGACAAGTATCAATCAAGTTTTCTATTTCTTCTAACTTATCCTCTATTGAACGAGTGAAATCATCACGATAAAATGATTTTTCTTCAAGTTTTACGTTTCTGCCGATAAGAGAAAAACTGTATTTTGATGCTCTTGAAAGATCACATTTACATTTCTCAATGGCAGAAATAAAACGTATTCCTTCTTCTGATCTGTGTAATTCTTCCCAAGCATTTTCGGGAGTTTGAGAATTTAACTTAAATTCTCGGCAAATTTTTTTCAACCCATATTTTTTATTGTCGCAAAAACTATTTATAAAAAACAATCTTGTAAGTTCTTCACCACCAAGAGTTATTCTTTCTTTAGCTATAGTTTCATGAGGATGTAGTTTATCAGTTCCGATTTGATTTTTTAGATTAACAATAGCCAAATCAAGTGTACCACCGCCAAAATCAAACACTAATACCGTTTTATCATGTTTAAGATTCAAACCATAATGTACTGCAACAGCGACTGGCTCAGAAACAAATTCTGTATTTCTTTCAGCTTGTTCTATCGAATTATAAAAGCCAGCCTTTACGAGAGCCTTTTTCAATATGTTTTTTTGAATATCTCCATATTGAACAGGAACGCCCATAACTACACCAGACATTTCAATATCAAGTTCCTTAACCACTTTTTCTGCCTTGATTCTCAAAGTTTTTAAAATACTTGCGATTAGATCTATACCAGAGTACTTTTTCTTTCCCACATAATATGATAGGTCACTGCCTTTTTTTTCTAAATCAAGCTTTATACGTTTGATTAAAAGTTGCCCTATCTTGTTTCCACCGTTTTGTAAAAACTCATTTATAGCTTTTTCTCCCGCTACGATGTTGCCATCTTCGTTCACAAATACTACAGAGGGCAATGTTTCACGAGGGAGTGTATCTTTTACGTCAACAACTAATGTATGTTCAGAGTGATCATCTCCAACAAATCTGATTGCAATTGAAGAATTAGTTGTTCCAAAGTCAATTCCATACTTATAAATCATAGCATACTCCTACTTCTGTTTTTTATTTCTTCTTTTTTTTCTTTTTATTTTCTATATTTCTTATCTTGTTATTTTTTATTCCTTTGAGTGTAAGTGCAGAATTAATTTTTACTCCTTTAGGATATCCTGACTTTTTTTGATGAGAGTTGTCAGGAACAACCTCATCTATACATATTTCTGCTAATTCTTTAGTTTCTATGTTATCTTCGTCACGATATATAAAGCCTAATGTTCTTATTTTTACTTCAGAAATATTATCACAATCGTCCATAAGGAATGCTTTATGTTTTTGGGGATCGTAAGAAATCTTGATTCTTTTCCTCCATAAATCGAAGTCTTCAACCATATCTACTCCTAATGATGTAAGTCCCGACCTAAATTCTTCGACAACAGTAAATAATTTTCCTGCTATTAAATTACTATCAATTTCTTTTTTTGTATCCTTTATACTTGCTGTTAAATCTTCAAGATCATGCATAGGAGAGTAAAGATTGCTAAATATCTCCTGACTTTGTGATTTGACTATTCTTTCAGATGTATTCAGTTTTCTTTGTATTTTTCTTTGATTTTGTTCTAACAAACCCACCAGTCGCAGTACTGTATCGTTATTTTTAATATTTAATTGCAAAACTATCTCACATATATCATGAATCGATATTTTTATATCAGATGACAAAGTATCTTCAATCAAATTCAACATATATTGAACAGGCTTGCCATGTAAGCCATTTAGTAAATATGCAATAGATTTACATTTATTTTCAGAATATAATGCGGAAGAAAATATGAAATTCCATGTTTCTATATCTTGAATGTGGTTAAATAACTCTGCATAATCAAATTTTTTTTCATCTGTTATGATAGCATACAATAATATCTCTAATAACGCTTTATTAGTATTATCCTCAATAAAATTTGTTACTTTACCGTATTCTTCAATTAAATATGGCACAACTAATTCGACATGATTATTCAAGAAGTTTGTGTAAATATCAGATTCAATATCAATCTCTCCTTGATTATGAAGGTGTACTAAAAAAGGAATAGCAAATAATTGATTATTTTTTTGTTCGAGGATTTTTAGGTAATTGCGACAGAAATTTACATTAAATAATTTTTCTCTATATTCGTCAGTTAAAATCCCTGATTTTACATATGTAGATACAAATTTTTCCTCATCAGATAATTTTGATATAACTTCGAGCAATTTATATGCATCTTTTCTTCTTCTGTTTTCATCATCAGAAGACAGCAATTTATAATACTTATTAAGAATTAAAAAATATATTTTAAATCTCTCGATAAACATTTCTTTTTCATTTAGTTGTTCCGCTAAATCATTTAGTTGTTTAAGATTTTCTGATTTTTCAATATTAGCAGACTGTTCAATGGTCTTTTCTTTGATTTTTGCTTTTATACAATTAATTTCTTCATAATAAACTTTGGATTGGTCATACAATTCTTTTATTAAAGGAGTATATCCTGTTTTCAAAAAATCTTCTTCAAATTGATTAATTCCTTCTTCCATATTTTCATATGAGGAAAGTATGTTTTCAAGTTTTATTGGAGAAGAACCAGCACAATATTCAGATAAGGAACGATACTTCTTTGCCCATTCAAATGAGAGCAAAGTAGCAGAACAACAAATGAGTTTCGTAATTTCTGGAAGATGGAATTTTTCTAATCTTTCAATTATCTCAGGATGACTTTCTATTTCTGAGAATACAGGTTTCATAATATACTCATCAACTGATAAATTAATATTTACATATAATTCAGCCATTATCCTTTTTGAATTCATTTTATAAATTCCTTTCATAACAATTAAAACAATATGGAATCTCAAAAAACAGTTTACTATGGCAATTACAGCATATGCACTGCGATTTAGGTATATTAAAGACGTTTTCCAGATAATATTGGAAAATTTGTTTTTTTGAAAATGAGAGATTTTCCTTTGTAAAGAAGCAAATCAAATCGGCAGCATCATTAACTATTTTACGACATTCACTTGTATTCACAACAGAGCCATTTTTTAAACAATATAAAATCCCGTTCATGAAAGAACCTAATATATTACTCATAATTCTATCATCTGAATCAGGAACAATCGCACTGGCTCCATAATCTGATACATGACACTTCAATTCATTTATTATTTCACAGATTCCTATATATGATTGATGGACTTGTTCATCTATAAAATTGAATACATCCACTACTAAAACAGAGGAAATTGTACGTACACTTTTATACTTTAGTAGTATTTTTTCAGCAATAAGTGAGTTTACTTTGATTTTTTCTAATTCTCTTAAATTTTTCTCAAATTCTTCTGTATTATTTGTACTATTTCTGTCCTGAATTTTGTACACAGATTGATAAAAGTAGTGACTTTTCAAAACAGAATTACTACTAATAAATAAGCAAGGATCAATTTCATTTGAACAGACTTTATCTCTGCAATCTTCTAAGTAATCAGAAAACAATCCCAAATTATTATCCTCTTTTCTATAAAAAGTGTCCTAACACAAATTAAATATATGCATCTTACCTATATTATTTTACTATATCATAGAAATAATTGGTAGTCAAGTGAGTTTTCTGATTTTTTTACCTATAGAATAAAATCTTATATCAAGAAATATTTTGTTATTTAATACCCAAATAAAAGACTGTTTAATTCAATACAAAATAAACCGCCCGAAACATAAAAATTTTGAGCGGCTTTTAATACCGTTATAAATATATTTATTTTGATACTCTATCAAATTTCAAAATCTATAATTCTATTGATCCATTCAGAAAAATGCTTACATTCAGACATCATCTTGTCTATCCCTATATATTTAGCCACAATGATACCTTGCCTGACCTTTGAATAGCTATTTACAACATTCTGTATCCTTTTTGACGGTGCGGTTTCAGCAGAATTATTGATATGTTCAGGAGTTTCTGCCGAATTCCTGATAGCTTGCAATTGTCTGACAACTCTGTCATTGGCAATATGCTCAAAAGCCTGCGGCTCAGAAAACAACAGTGCTTCAAATTCATGTAATACCAGATTGAACAGCAAATTTTTACAGCCTATATCTTCATTGACTGCATTTTCGATGAAATCAATCCGTTTGTAAATGTCAATGTTCTGATGATCAATAGATGGTGTATCGTCAGGCATTGCATAATAATCAAACATAGTCGTAACAATGCAGTTGGAATCCTGACACAGCTTGATAAGTTCGTC
>CADCDE010000065.1 GCA_902800065.1 uncultured Ruminococcus sp. | reverse complement strand
CAGGTGCAGCACTCTACATAGGCGGAAAAGCAGATTCTCTTAAAAATGGTATTTCCCTTGCGGCTGAAATAATAGATTCAGGCAAGGCTGTACAAACTCTTGAAAAGTTCATTGAAGTCAGCAACAGAGCGGAGATATGAAAATGACGATATTAGACGAGTTGGCAGAATATGCAAGAAAAAGAGTTGAACATGATAAAAAGAAAATTTCTCCTACGGAAATAAAGAGATTAGCTTTGTCTATGCCGAAAGGAAATTTTTCCTTTGAAAAGGCTCTCAGAAAATATGACATTGCTTTTATATGTGAATGTAAAAAAGCCTCTCCGTCAAAGGGGATTATCGCTGAAAATTTCCCTTACCTTGACATTGCACAGGAATATGAACAGGCTGGGGCAGACTGTATATCTGTTCTGACCGAACCAAGCAGATTTCTTGGCAGAGGGGCAGACTGTATATCTGTTCTGACCGAACCAAGCAGATTTCTTGGCAGAGACAGCTATTTGAAAGAAATTACGGAGAAGGTTTCAATTCCCTGTCTCAGAAAGGATTTCACCGTTGACGAATACATGATATATCAAGCAAAATTACTTGGTGCATCTGCTGTACTTCTTATATGCTCAATACTTGATAAATCACAGATAAAGGAGTATATTAATATATGCGATACACTTGGACTTTCGGCACTTGTTGAAGTGCATGATGAAAACGAAATTAAAACAGCTTTGCAGTCAGGTGCAAGAATTATCGGTGTCAACAACAGAAATTTAAAGGATTTTTCCGTTGATACCGAAAACAGCAGGAAATTAAGAGAGCTTGTTCCGAATGATGTTATCTTTGTGTCGGAAAGCGGTGTGAAAACTCCCGAAGATGTGCAGAAATTAAGAGATATAGGGGCAAATGCGGTTCTTATCGGTGAAACTCTCATGAGAGCGGAAAATAAAAAAGATATGCTTCTAAAGCTGAAAGGTAAAATATGACAGCTATAAAAATGTGCGGACTTTCACAAAAACGTGATATACAAGCCGTAAATGAAATAAAGCCCGAATATATAGGCTTTGTATTCTGGGCGAAAAGCAAAAGATATATCTCACCCGAAAAGGCTCTTGAATTCACGCAAATGCTTGATGAAAATATAAAGGCGGTCGGAGTTTTTGTTGATGAAAGTATTGAAAATGTCGCTGAACTGCTTGAAAACGGTGTTATAGACCTTGCACAGCTTCACGGAAGTGAAACAGAGGATTATATACATAAGCTCCGTGAAATGACTGACAAGCCGATTATAAAAGCCTTTAAGATACGTTCATTAGGTGACGTTGAAAGGGCTGTAAAAAGCTGTGCAGATATAATATTGCTTGATGCAGGCATGGGCGATGGAAAAATATTTGACTGGTCGCTGATACAGGACATCACAAGACCATATTTTCTCGCAGGTGGACTGAATTGCGAAAATATAGCCGAAGCCGTGAGAAAAATAAAACCGTATGCTGTAGATGTCAGTTCGGGCATTGAAACAGATGGCTTAAAGGATATAAAAAAAATGACTGCCTTTGCAATGGCAGTGAGAAAGGAAGATGAATTATGACAAATCCAAATGGACGATTTGGCGTACACGGCGGACAGTATATCCCCGAAACGCTTATGAATGCTGTCAATGAATTGGAAGAAGCGTATAATTTCTATAAGAATGACGAAGGCTTCAACCGTGAATTAAGCACGCTTTTCAACGAATATGCAGGAAGACCGTCAAGGCTGTATTATGCGGAAAAGATGACAAAAGACCTTGGCGGTGCAAAAATTTATCTGAAACGTGAAGACCTCAACCATACAGGAGCACATAAAATAAATAATGTACTCGGACAGGCTCTTTTGGCTAAAAAAATGGGTAAAACAAGGCTTATTGCCGAAACAGGTGCAGGACAGCATGGTGTAGCAACTGCAACAGCCGCCGCTCTCATGGGCATGGAATGTGTAGTTTTTATGGGTGAGGAAGATACAAAAAGGCAGGCTTTGAACGTATACAGAATGAAATTGTTAGGCTCTGACGTTATCCCTGTAAAGACAGGTACTGCAACGCTTAAAGATGCTGTTTCAGAGGCTATGAGAGAATGGACAAGCCGTATTTCCGATACTCACTATTGTTTAGGCTCTGTCATGGGACCTCATCCATTCCCTACGATAGTCCGTGACTTTCAGTCTTTTCAGTCTGTTATATCAAAAGAGATAAAATCACAGATTCTCGAAAAAGAAGGCAGATTGCCTGATGTTGTAATGGCTTGCGTAGGCGGCGGCTCAAATGCTATAGGCACATTCTATAATTTCATTGAGGATAAAGGTGTAAGGCTCATAGGCTGTGAAGCTGCAGGACGTGGCATAGATACTTTTGAAACGGCTGCTACCATATCAACAGGAAAACTTGGAATATTCCACGGAATGAAATCGTATTTCTGTCAGGACGAATTCGGACAGATAGCTCCTGTATATTCTATCTCGGCAGGACTTGACTATCCTGGAGTAGGTCCTGAGCACGCTTATCTGTATGATATCGGCAGGGCTGAATATGTAGCAGTAACAGATGATGAAGCTGTCAATGCTTTTGAATATCTTGCACGAACAGAGGGCATTATCCCTGCGATAGAATCTGCTCACGCTGTTGCCCATGCAATTAAATTAGCTCCGACATTGGATAAGGATAAAATAATTGTAGTAACAGTATCAGGCAGAGGAGATAAGGACTGTGCAGCGATAGCACGTTACAGAGGAGTTGAGATATATGAGTAATATAAAAAACGCTTTCAAAAACGGAAAGGCTTTCATACCGTTCATAACCTGCGGTGATCCCGATCTGGAAACAACGGCGGAATGTGTCCGTGAAGCCGTTAAAAATGGTGCTGATTTGATAGAATTAGGAATACCGTTTTCCGATCCTACAGCAGAAGGTCCTGTTATTCAGGGAGCAAATATCCGTGCATTAAAGGGCGGTGTGAATACAAATAAAATATTTGAGCTTGTCCGTGAACTCAGAAAAGATGGTCCGTGAACTCAGAAAAGATGTTTCCGTTCCAATGGTATTCATGACATATGCAAATGTTGTATATTCCTACGGAGCTGAAAAATTCATTTCAACCTGTCAGGAGATAGGCATAGACGGTCTTGTCATTCCCGATATTCCTTTTGAAGAAAAAGAGGAATTTCAGCCATACTGCAAAAAATACAATGTTGACCTGATATCATTCATAGCACCTACCTCTGAGAATAGGATTGCAATGATAGCCAAAGAAGCCGAAGGTTTTTTGTATATAGTGTCAAGTCTTGGAGTAACAGGAGCAAGAAATGAAATAACCACTGATCTTGACAGCATTGTAAAGATAGTCAGGAAAAATACTGATGTTCCGTGTGCTATTGGTTTTGGTATATCAACTCCAGAGCAGGCTCATAAAATGGCAGGATATGCTGATGGTGCCATTGTAGGCTCGGCTATCATAAGGATACTTGAAGCATACGGCAAGGAAGCTCCCAAGCATATCGGTGAGTATGTCAAAACCATGAAAAATGCTGTTATAGGGTGATGTTTTATGTATTACGGCAATATTATCAAAGCAGACATAGCAAACGGTACAGGTATACGTGTAAGTCTGTTTGTATCAGGATGTACAAATCATTGCAAAGGGTGTTTTCAGCCTCAGACATGGGATTTTGAGTATGGACTTCCTTATACTCAGGAAACAGAGGACAGTATAATTGATGAACTTGGAAAAACATATTATGACGGTCTGACCATACTCGGAGGAGAACCCTTTGAATTATCGAATCAAAGGGAGCTTGTGAAGCTGATACGCCGTGTCAGAGCGGAGCTTCCTGACCGTAATATATGGATATATACAGGCTTTACTTATGATAAAGATCTTGTTCAAGGAGGATGCCGTTATATCGAATGTACAGATGAGATACTTGACAATACAGATATATTGGTAGACGGAAGATTTATCGAAGCACAGCGTGATTTAATGCTGAATTTCAGAGGTTCCCGCAATCAAAGGATAATCGACATGAAGCAGACTCGCAAAGAGGGAAATATCATACTTTCTTCTCTTAACTGAAAAATGACATACTCTTTTCTTACAGGACGAGAGTATGTCATTTTTTTGTCAATTCATTCACAATGCTTTCAAGATTTTTACAAAAATTTTCATTATTTCTGACTATATTATTTTTCATATTTAGAATTATATTGTCGTAATTTTCAATGATATTGCCGAGATCATCAATATTTTCAACGACAATTATATTTCCCTGACGTTGAGCAAACTGTCTGCTGAACTCCACTTGATGGTCATTTATGTGTTCATGAAATTTTTTCTTTCTCGGAACAACTATTGGTATCTTGCTTGACTGAAGCGGTATAATGAAGCTGGACGGTCCTCCATGTGTTATCACTATACGGGATTCTGATATCATTTGAAGCATCCTTTGATAAGGATAAGACCGTTTCCATTCACAATGTTCAGGCTCAAAGGTCGAATAGCCTGTTTGAATTATCACTTTTTCATCATGCTTTTCAGCCCAGTTATCCATGTATCCGACAAGTCTGTTAAAGGATTGTTCATGAGTACCTACCGTTACAAAGATCATTACATCACCATTTTAGAAAATACTTCCGAGATTTATAGATTTCGGATATAATTTTTTCATTTCTTCCCATTCGACTATGAATTTATCTGTAACGGGATAACAAAGTCTTCCTGTTATTGTTGCTCTGTGGATACGGTCAAAAACCTCAATATAAATTGTTGATGCACCCATTAGTTTTCCTATCCAGAAAAAAGGAACTGCAGGTGCAGCACCTGATGATATGATAATATCAGGACGCTCCCTGCGAAGAATTTTTATAGCTCTGTATGTATTGATGATAAGAGCTTTTATACTGCGGTTTGAAGGATAATAAACAGGATATATCCTTTCACCCTGAAGTATACTTCTTGTATCCTCTTTATCAAATGTAGCCCAAAATCTTTCTTTATCCTGCCAAAACGGCTTGAGCATATAAAGATGTGCCAGATGTCCCCCTGAAGAACAAACAAAACATATTTTTAATTTTCTTTTCATCAAATAGAGCCTGCTTTCGTGTTTTTTCAGTGTTTTATGCTTTCACTTGAATTATACACCATCATAGCAGTAAGTGCAAGTAAAGAACAAAAAAACGATTTTTTGTCAAATCGTCAAAAAATATATCAATATTTTATATACTTTTTGTAATAAAATATTATATTATCGGGAGGCGTTTTTTTATGGCAAAAAGCAGAAAAATGTTCAGCGTGCAATGTCACGGCTCAAATAAAAATGCCGAGTCAAAGTAAAGGACAGTACAGGTACTGTTACAAAGAAATATTTCGTAGTAACTGTTAAATAACATGAGTTCAATGAAAGCGAAAAATTATTATACTGTCATTCTGAGGAGCAACAGCGACGAAGAATCTTTTAAAGATTCCTCACTACGTTCGGAATGACATACTTAATTTCATCATTGTCGGAATATTTTTCAGTTACTTCGAGCTCACGTTAAATAAGCATATTTTGTAAATCAGAGCAAAAAACTCCCCCGCCTATCGTTCAATGATAGACGAGGGAATAATTTATTTAACGGTCACTGTAAAGTATTTCTTTACTACTGTTCCTGATGAATCCTTGACCTTGATGCACACATTTTTTGTGCCTTTGCCTGAGAATTTGATGGAAGTAGTGTTGTTTGAGTTGAAATCCTGTTTTGTGTTCCATGTTGAAGACGAGGAACTCTTGTAATATACAGCATATTTGTAAGAGCCTGTACCGCCTGATGCAGAACCTGTAAGTGTCACGGTATTTCCGAGAGTTATTGAAGTTGCGGATATCTTTGAATTGTTTGCCAATTCACCGTTTGTAACCTCGACTGTGAAGTATTTTTTTGTAATATTTCCGTTTGTGTCTTTTACCTTGATACATACATCATAGTCAGTAGCTGCCTGAGGCTTGAATGAAACAGTGTCATTTGAGGAGAAATTCTGTACGGTTGTCCAGTTTGACTGTGAAGCTCTCTTGTAAAGTACTGCATAGTTATAATATCCTGTACCGCCGTTGTAACGGAGAGTCTGACTCTGGTCGGGACCGTAGTCGTGTGAGTCAACGTATACAACATTCCATGTCGAGTCATTGAAATACTTGTCCTCACCAAGTGCTGTATAGAATGCACTGTTGGCATCATTAAAGCTCCAGTGCATCTGAAAATTTATTGAATCAAGTCCTGATTTCATTGAATAGTCAGGTGTGTGATATTCATTTCCGTTGAGGAAAGCATTTGTACTTGTCGGCTGTTTGCTTGTATCCTTGTGTTCAGTGTAATGACTTTCAACAAGGGATTCATTTGCTGCAAGGTCATCTGTCCAGCAATTTGCCCATTTTCCGTCTTCTGCCCATGTATAGAATGATGTTGAAATCGGCGGATTTCCCCTGTACCATACATCATGTCCCTTTGTGCAGACTTCACCGAACATATAGAAATTTTCTCCGCCCGCCTGCTTAAAGGCAGGTACAAATACCGCATTAAGTGTAAGTCTTGAAATATGCTTTACAGTATCAACACGGAAACCGTCAACACCCATATTTATATAATTTACATAGCAGTCCTTGAGATAGTTGTATACCTTAGGATTTTCAGTTTCAAGATCAAAGCAGTCATCAGCAATGGTCTTATTTTGTGCAGCGTATTCATCCCAGTCACCGCCTCCGCAGAAACCGTTATGATGATAAATATTCTCAGGATCGTTTGAGCCATTCATAATAGCCTTGTTTCTTTCTGTATAAACATCGCTGTTGAGCTGGAGGAGATTTCTTTCACCCCAGTTGCAAGTGTGATTCAAAACTATATCCTGAATAACCTTCATGCCCTTTGCATGACAGGCATCTATAAGTGTCTGATATGTAACACCGTTGGATTCATATCTCTTGTCAACAGCACTGAAATCATAAGCATGATAGCCGTGATAGTCATAGCCCGAATTGTTTTCAACAACGGGAGTAATCCATATTGCCGTAAAGCCCAGTGCCTTGATATAGTCGAGCTTGTCGATAAGTCCCTTGAAATCGCCTCTCCATGAGGGATCGTTTTCCGGATTTTTGGCTTTTGTATCCTCGGAGGTTCTTGCATTGTTGCTTGGATCACCGTCATAGAATCTTGTTGTGATAACAAAATAAATGGACTCATCACGGAAATCTGTTCTTGAATTTGCAAAAAGAATACCTCTGTTGATGTTTGATAGGGTATTTGCAGTCTGAGCGTTAACAACTGTATTCGGCAGACAGCTCATTCCTGCAGAAGCTGTCAACGCTGTCAATGACAATGCAACTGCTTTTTTGAGTTTTGAACGAAAAGAACTCATTTTGTTTTCATCCTTTCATAGTAAAAGAAAAGTACGTTTTATAGGTCTAAATAATTTTACAATAATTCCATTATTTTGTAAAGTTTTCAAAAAGTTTACAGTTTGATAATATTTTGTTAATTTTTGTCGATATCCAGTTATTGTATACAAATATGCTGATATAAGGATAGTTATTTTCACTATGAGTTTTTTCAAAAATTGATATTTTGTACAATTCAAGCCTTGTGACATACTCCCTCGCCTACGCTTCGCTTAGAGGCGGGGGCTTCTCGCTCAAGTACAGCAACCTGTACAGTATCAACGAGCTATCCCCGTGTGTCCCAATGTCGTCAACTTAAGAAAAAATAGGCAATAGTCCCCCAATATAGTAAAATAAAAATAATGTATTGGGGGTAAAGTAAATGGAAAATATAAAAAATACAGTTGGAAATTTCTGCAAAAAGATATATGATAAGATAAACAATGTAAAATTTGCAGAGGTGTCCAAAATGAGAAAAAAAGATTTCAGCCGTCAAAGAAAAATAGGGTTCGCAGATACAATTCTGATTATCCTGAATAAGACGGGCAAAGGTTTGAATGCAGCCATAAGAACATTCCGTGAAACCATCCAAAAGGAAAATGAGAACTATTCCAAACAAGCGTTTTCCAAAGGCAGAATGAGAATCAAATGGGAAGCTCTCAGAGAAATATTCCATGATACAGTAAAAGAATTCTATGCGGAATTTGATTGGAAAAAATACAAAGGCTACAGAATATTGGCAGTTGACGGAACAAAAATCAATCTGCCGTATAATGAGGCTTCCAGAGAAGAATTCGGAATACAGCCCGGTACAGGAGAAACGATACAGGCATTGGCATCTTGTCTGTATGATCCTCTTAACGGAATGATTGTGGATGCGTGCATAGAACCTGTCAATTCAAACGAAAGAGAGCTCGCCGAAGAACATTTGAAACGTCTTTCGGAAATAAAAAGCGATCGGGAACTTGTCACATTTGACAGAGGTTATCCGTCAGCCGAACTGCTTGCATTTTTGGAGAACACACCATTCAAATACCTCATAAGAGCCGACCATACATTTGTAAGAGGGATTATGAAAAAGGTAAATTCGGATGACTGTATTGTATGCCATACTTTTGTAAAATCCAAAATAAGTGTCAGACTGCGTGTTTTGCAGATTCATTTAAAAGACAACGAAAATAACGATATTATCGAAATTTTGCTTACCAATATTTTTGAAAATGCTTTTACACTCGAAGAATTTAAAGAATTATATCATCTTAGCTGGGGAATTGAAACCAAATATGATGATATCAAAAATAAGTTGGAAATCGAATCTTTTTCGGGAACAAGTCCTTTGGCAGTCAGACAGGATTTTTTTGCAACCATGTTTCTGAATAATCTTGCGTCAATGATGATCGCTGAAAATGCGGATGAAATTGACAGACTTCACAATTCCGGACAAAATAAATATCAGTATAAGGCAAATGTAAATACAGTCATTTCTGTTTTAGCCGAAAAAGTTGTACAACTGTTTATTGTTTCCAATCGTGAAAGAAAAAAGATACTGAAATTCATTTATTCAGAAATACAACATTCGGTTGTTCCTATTCGTCCCGGTCGTTCTAACCCTCGTTTCAGAAAACATAAATCTTCTCATTTCCCACAAAATCAAAAATCTTAAGTTGACGACATTGCCGTGTGTCCCACGGTTCTTATTTTGATATCCGCATACATTGCAAATCTGTGAACTTGCAAAGAATTTACCGATTTGGACAAGTCTTTTTCCAAGTTCCTCTAACTTGTATTTCAAAAATGCCGTGAACATTCCCCAACCATTGTCCGAAACGGATTTGCCGAAATTCAGCGATTTTGCCATTGCCTGCATATTCAGATTTTCAATACACACAATCATAGACATTGGCTATCTGCCTTGGCTGTTTATGAAGAAAATCCTTTCTTTGATTGGCAATCTTTTCATGCAGTTTGGCAACTCTGACACGCTGTTTTTCTCTGTTTATTGAACCTTTCACCATTTTTGACAGCTTTCTTTGTTCTTTTTTGAGTTTCTTTTCGGATAATCTGTAATATTTCGGAAATTCGGGACAATTTCCATTACTGTCAATGTATAATTCGTGCATCGAAAAATCCAGACCGATAAAACTCTCAAGTTCCTTTTCAGCAATTTCTTCTTCATACTCAAAAAGAACACTTGCAAAATATTTACCGCTTGCGTTTTGACTTACTGTAACGGATTTGATTTTGTAATCATCTGGAATATTTCTATGTTGTTTTATCTTTACAAGTCCTGTTTTCGGCAACTGTATGTATCCGTTCTCAATCTTTACAGAACCTTTTTGATTATTTGTCGTATATGATTTTTGACTTTTATGCTTTGATTTGAATTTCGGAAAGCCATATTTTTTAGGATTGCTGAAAAAATTATTGTATGCTTTCTGCAAATTCATCTGTGCGTTGGCAAGTGCAAGACTATCCACTTCTTTCAGCCACTCAAATTCAGCTTTGTACTGTGCGGGAGTATTATTCAGTTTTTCTTTTGTTTGATTATAGTACTCGATTTTATCTCCAAGCATTTTATTATATATAAATCTGACACAGCCGAATGTTTTAGCGAACAGTATTCTCTGTGTTTCATTCGGATATATCCTGAATTTGTAGGCTTTGTTCATGTTGTTCTCACCTCTTTATCCCAAATATAACATAAACAGAATTGTGAGTCAAGAAAAAGGTCAGCCTTACGGCTGACGGGCAATTCATCCTCCACCTACGCTTCGCTTAGAGGTGGGGGACTTCTTGCCCATTTAGGTTAAAATAGGGTATAATAACATTTATTTGGATTTGAATAAAATCGTATACTTTAACATAATTTATTTAACGTGAGTTCGATATAACTGAAAAATATTCTGACAATGATGCATTCCGAACGCAGTGAGGAATCTTCAAAAGATTCTTCGTCGCTGTCGCTCCTCAGAATGACAGTATAATAATTTTTTGTTTTCATCGAACTCACGTTATTTATTAAAAAAAATTTTTTACACAAAAAAACAATATATGAATACGCCTGTGTATAAATTGTTATTTCTTGACATTGTAAAGTGATAATGTTATACTTAAACTGTATAATACAAGAAAGTTGGGATAATCATGGTATACGGCTATTGCAGGATATCTACGGATAAACAGAATATAGAGAGACAGATAAGAAATATACAGAAGGAGTATCCTGATGCGTCAATCAAGCAGGAAATATATACAGGTACAAAGACCGAGGGAAGAAAGGTCTTTGAGTATCTTCTCAAGATAGTAAAACCCGGGGATACTATCGTTTTCGACAGTGTATCCCGTATGAGCAGAAATGCAGAAACAGGATTTCAGATATATCAGGAGCTGTATGATAAGGGAGTTGAGCTTGTATTCCTGAAGGAGCCTCACATCAATACAGTGACATATAAAAAAGCTCTTTCAAACAATATTTCGATGACCGGAACTAAAACTGATATAATACTGAAAGCAGTAAATGAGTACCTTATGGAGCTTGCCAAGGAACAGATAATGATCGCATTCATGCAGTCCGAAAAGGAGATCAGTGATCTGCACCAGCGAACAAAGGAAGGTATTGAGACTGCCAGAAGAAAAGGCAAGCAGATAGGACGTCAGTGTGGTACGGTTGTAACTACCAAAAAAAGTATCAGTGCTAAAAAGGATATACTGAAATTCTCGAAGTACTTCAACGGCACATTGGCAGATGTTGACTGTATCAGAATGATAGGGATAGCACGCAATACATATTACAAGTATAAAGCCCAATTGAAAGCGGAATACTCAAAAAAGTAAGCAAATCAAAGAAGCTGCAGAAGTTTATATTCTGCAGCTTCTTTCAGTTTTATCAAAATAATTGAAGTTAGTGATATACTTCCATAGTATCAGGTTTTATTACGCAGCATGATTGCATGGCACGCTTTTTTATATTCATATCCCAAACTTATGTTCCTTCAAATAGTTGAACAATATTTTGATTGAATCTATCAGTGCAGCATCATCTGAAGAAAGTTCCTTTTTATTTTGCAGTCTCAATACTTCTTTTTTGATAAATGCCTGTAAAGCTGATATTACTTTTCTTTTTGCCGAGAGATATCCCATTTACTCTCTCAAGCAGAGTATTGATATCATTTTGAGAAACCCCGATGACCTCGGTATCTCTGAGTACATCAGAAACACTTTCAATGGCAGCTTCACCAACAGTTTTCAACGCCCCTGTAATAAGACCTATAGGCATAAACAGCATCTCCCTTCAAAAATTTTTTGGATTTATTTGATGACTGCAAAATTCTTTATTGCTTTAATTACCTTCTGAGCGATATCAGTTCCGATATGTCTGCACGGCATTGTCAAAAAATATTTCTTTTCAAGCAGTTCCTCAAAGCCCATTTCAAGCTCTCTGGCATCAAATTCTATCTGTTCGCCATTCTTTTCGGCAATACTCAGCAGGTCTTTTATAATATCACTGATAAGGGCAGTTTCAGGAACAGCTTTTCCCAAAACAGATATGATATCCTGGATATCCTTGTAGGGAACATATTTCCAATAACGGCTGATGCGTGGAATCACACGGCTTTTACGGTAGTCATCAAATGCCGCCGTTTCCTGCGGTGTAAGTATTCCTTTTGATTCATTGACAACTGATAAAAACCTTGAAGCAAAGAACGAAATTATTTTTGCAGTACCGTACTGATGAGGCAGAAGTTTTTCAACAGCCTTTGGAATAAATGAAAGGATATATTCCAT
>CADCDE010000064.1 GCA_902800065.1 uncultured Ruminococcus sp. | reverse complement strand
CCGTTTTCATCTTTGGGATAATCCTCGATTTTTTCGAGATAGGGACAGCCGCCTATTTTGCTTTCCCAAGGTTTTGTATCGGCAGGGACAAATTTTATTTCATTGCAGGTCTTATAAGTTTTTTCTAATTTTTCTCTGAATTTTTCAAGTTCTTTCGGAAATTCCATTCAAATCACTCCTAAAAAAATTATATAAATATTATAATTTTTTATGAAAACAATGTCAACTGTTTTTGATGAAATAAAAATAACAGGTTGGGTAAGTTAATACCCAGCCTGTTGTAATTTTTATTACCAGCTTATGCAGGAAGGATTCGGGAAACCGTATTTGTTTCTTCTGCCGTCTGAGGTGTAGTCACCGTAGAGGAACATTTCAAGTTCATCAGCACGTCTGTAGAGTAAGCCGTAGTAGCATACACCGCTTGCATGGTGATATGAAAGCATTTCATTGATAAGAGCGTTTCTGTTGACAAAGTTGAGGTCTCTTGTGTACTGAGAACCGCCGCTTGAGGTTACATTGAGGTATGTACTGCTGCAGTAGCCTGTCTGTCCAGAAGAAGTCTTAACTTTGTACCATACGGTATTGTACTTGTTGTTGTCTACGATTTCAACAGTTTCACCGCTTTTGAGGAGAGTTATGACGCTTGCGGAAGATGATGGGCTTTGACGGAGATAGAGACCGCTGCTTGCTGTGACATTTCCTGTAAGTTTTCCTGTTGATACAGTGCCGTAGGAGTTGAGGAGGATATTTTTGAGGTCTGACGAGCTTGTCCAGCCTGTGCCGAGATTGTAGGAGAAGCTGACGAGAGCATCGAACTGCTGTTGGTTGAATCTGACATTGTTGTTGAGGAGCATCTGATTGACCTTTGAGGTATAAACATCAGTGTTCACAGCTCTGACGAGGAGAGCATAGGCTTCATTTCTTGTGAGATGGTCATAGAATTTTTCACCTTCCCATACAACGTAGCCGTGAGCGAGAGTGGGGATATTATTTGCAAGAGTATCGTAGGTAATGCTTGAAACAAAGCCTTCTTTTTCTGCAATGAATTTGATAAGTTCATCACTTGCACGGAGCTTTTCAAGACCTGTCTGAGTATGTGAAGTTTTTGAAGTTACATAGACGTCACTAACAGCATCGTCACAGGTTTTCCATTGATTGTTCTTTTGGGCATAAGCAGTAGTTTTGAAGGTACCAGCCTGACTTGTTCTGAAAGCACCCCCCCAAACATAGGTATTTCCATCTTCAGTCTTTTTTGTAGCCTTGACTTTGAGTATTTTGCTGCCCATGTTGACGTTGAAATAAACATCCTGAACAGTTTTGTCGGTTATAGCAACAAGGGTTACATTTTGATCGAGAGTAGCTGAGTTTGGGGAAGCGTAGGCGAATTTTACAGGTTCAGCCTCTGTTACGGTGACAATGCATATAGCCTTGTTGCCGTATCTGTCGGTGTAAGTGATAGCGACCTTGCCGGGATTTTTGGTTTCAATGAAGCCGTCCCAAACAGTAGCGACATTAGTATCAGTTGTACCCCAGTATGAAGCATTGTAGCCTTTTATGTAGATGGTCTTGCCGGCGGTAGTTGAAGCGGTATATCTTGAAAGGCGTACATTTCCGCTTGAAACGCCGTTTACTTTAACAGTACATTTTGCAGTTATTTTGCCTGTAGAGTCAGAAGCCGTTATAACAGCCGTACCGCTTGAAAGACCGGAGACTCTGCCGTTATTGACACTTGCGACATTGTTGTTGCTCGAAGACCATTTTATCTGCATGGAGCTGTTGGATTTTTTTGCAGTAAGGAGAACTGATGAGCCAGCATCAACAGTTGCATTTGTCTGTGAGAGTGATATAGCATCCTTGTAGTTAACGGTCAGCTTGCATACAGCGGTTATAAGTGCTGTAGAGTCGTAAGCGATGATATTTACCTGACCTGCCGAGAGAGCGGTTATTTTGCCGTTAGCATCGACAGTTGCAATACTTGAGTCGGATGATTTGAATTTTACATTTTTGCTTCCAGTATTGGTTGAGAATTTAAGAGTATATGTGTTGCCGATTATCAGAGTTTTGGAAGTATCGGAGAGGGTTATTGAGTTATACTCAGTTTTTACTGCAGTAACGGTACATTGGGAAGTTTTTTTGGTTTTGGAATCAGTTGCCGTTATAACAGCCTTGCCCGGTGCAATTGCAGTAACTTTTCCATTAGAGTCGACCTTTGCAATCTTGGCATTTGAGGTTGTCCATGTAACAGTTCCTTGATTGGAGGAAGCCTTGAGGGTAAAGGACTGACCTACGGCTATCTTCTTTGCAGCTGCCGAAAGAGTGATATTAGTTGAAGTTGTTGTGACGGAGGTATTTGAAGAAGAAACGAACTTGATGTAATCGGTGCATACATATCCTGTTGTGCCGTTTTGGAGCTTCACATAAGCCCATGAAGTACCCGAAAATTTGATAATATCTATTTTGGTATTCTGTGGGATTGTAGTAATAATACTGTAGTTTGTTCCTGCACCACTTCTCATATTAAGTGCAGTGGTTGTAACAGCATCAGTGGTTATGTCGAGGTAATCAGCAGAGCAGTATCCTGTTGTACCGTCAGAGAGCTTTACCTTGAGCCAGCCGGAATTTGATCTGTCGGTTATGCTAAGAGTAGTATTTGGTGCAATTGTCTTAATAACACTGTAGTTTGTTCCTGCACCTTTTCTAATGTTAAGGTCAACAGTAGTTTTAGCATAAATTTCGTCATATGCTGAAGCTGTGAGTGAAGTGACAGTTGCTGATGAAGCGATAATTGCCGAGCATAATACTGCTGCGAAGATCTTTTTGAATCGTGAGTTCATAAAAATATAACCTTCTTTCTTTTTTCTTACAAAATTTAAACATTCGTATCATAATTGTAACAAATATTATTATATAACTGTAAAAAATATATTGCAAGTATTAAAAGTTAGAAATAATTTATTGGTTATAGTGCATAATGTACAAACAAATGAAAAAATAAATAAATATTGACATTATCAGGATAAAAATTTATAATATAATGGTCTAAATATATTTGGAGGAAAATCAGATGGCAGTTATAAAAGCAGAGAATATAGGGCTTGTTTACGGAGCAGGAACTTCGTTTGAAAAAACTGCACTTTCGGAAGTGAGCTTTGAGATAGAAAAAGGGGAATTTATAGGGATAATAGGGCATACAGGATCGGGCAAATCAACTCTTGTACAGCTTCTGAACGGTCTTTTGAAGCCAACAGATGGAAGGATATATTTGAATGGCAAGGATATCTGGGAGGAACCGAAAAAGATAAGAAATGTAAGGTTCAAAGTAGGAATGGTGTTTCAGTATCCTGAATATCAGTTGTTTGATGAGACGGTGTATAAAGATATTTCATACGGTCCGAAAAATATGGGACTGAGTGAAGATGAAATTGATGAAAGAGTAAAAAAAGCGGCTGAATTTACGGGGCTTAAAAAAGAATTGCTTGATAAATCGCCGTTTGATTTGTCTGGTGGTGAAAAGAGAAGGGTGGCTATTGCAGGAGTTGTGGCAATGAATCCGGAGGTGCTGATACTTGACGAGCCGACAGCAGGACTTGATCCTTTGGGCAGAGATGCACTGCTTTCGCAAATAAGAGATTATCATGATGCGAATAAAAATACGGTGATACTTGTGTCTCACAGTATGGAGGATATAGCGAGGGTTGCCGACAGGATACTTGTTATGGATCACGGTAAAAAGATAATGCTTGATACTCCGAAGAATGTATTTTCAAAGGGCAGGGAGCTTGAAAAGACGGGACTGAGAGTTCCGCAGGTAACAAAAATAATGATGCTGCTCAAAGAAAAGGGAATTCCCGTGAATCAGGATATACTTACAATAGAGCAGGCATTCAATGAGATAATAAACTATCTCGGAAGCAAGGCGGAGGGATAAAGTAAAGCTATGGTAAGAGATATAACACTCGGACAGTATATGCCGGGAAATTCAATTATACACCGTTTGGATGCACGTTCAAAGATAATGCTTTTGATAGCATATATAGTTTTCATATTTGTGGCAGGGAATTATGTTTCACTGCTTCTGATGACCTTGTCATCGCTTTTGATAGTCATGCTTACAAGAATAAAGTTTATGATGTATCTGAAAAGCATGAAGGTGATATTGTTTGTGGTGATATTCACAGGCATACTGAATATTTTTTACGGTACAGGAAATGTTCTATGGGAATGGCAGTTCATACATATTACCGACGGTGGACTGAGCAATGCACTGTTTGTTACCATAAGGATAGCGACTCTTGTAATGGTGAGTTCTATACTGACATTTACGACATCGCCGTCAGATTTGACTGATGCGTTGGAGAAGATAATGAAGCCGCTGACGGTCTTTCATGTAAAGGTGCATGAGATAGCGATGATGATGACGATAGCCCTGAGATTTATTCCTGTACTTCTTGAGGAGGCGGACAAGATAATGAACGCTCAAAAGGCAAGAGGAGCCGATATGGAAAGCGGAGGAGTAATAAAAAGGATAAAGGCATTGATACCCGTATTGATACCGTTGTTTGTATCATCATTCAGAAGGGCAACAGACCTTGCAATGGCAATGGAATGTCGTTGCTATAACGGCGGCAACGGCAGGACAAGAATGAAACAGTTAAAATTTACGGTAGTTGACCTGGTAGGATTATTGTTTTGTATTGTGATATTTACAGGAGTTATACTTTGCAATATATATTTTAAGTCGGTGATGATATGAGGAATATACTTATAAAAATGAAGTACGATGGTAGCAATTATCATGGCTGGCAGATACAGAGCAATGCAGTTACAGTACAGGAAACATTTCAGAATGCCTTGCAAAGCATAATTGGAGAGCTTCCCGAAATAAAGGGTTGCAGCAGGACGGATGCTGGCGTTCATGCGAATATGTATTGTCTGAATTTTCATACGGAGCATAAGATACCGTGTATGAGGCTGATATATGCACTCAACAGCAGGCTTCCGAGGGATATAGCGGTATTTCAGGCATTTGATATGCCCGAGGATTTTCATGCAAGATACTCATGCAAGGGAAAGGAATACATATATAAGATATGGAACAGCAGGATAAGAGAGCCGTTTTTGGAGGGGCGGGCACTGCATTACTGGTATGATATGGATATAGAGAGTATGCAGAAAGCTTGTGAGTATATAAAGGGAACACATGATTTCACATCCTTCTGTACCGTTGACAAAAGCAGGGAAATAGGAGATTTTCACCGTACAGTAACAGAGCTTGATGTTGTCAGAGAGGGCAGTCTTGTGACGGTCAAAATACAGGCTGACGGTTTTTTATATAATATGGTAAGGATAATAGTAGGAACACTTTTGAATGTATCAGAGGGAAAATTCAAGCCGTCTGATATGAATGATATAATAAATGCACTTGACCGTACAAAAGCAGGGGCAAAGGTACCTGCACACGGTCTGTATCTCAATAAAGTTATTTATTGACAGAAGGGAAAATATATGAAGAAAAGCAGAGAATATATAAATAATCTGAAAAAAGGGAAGGAAAGAGAGCATTTAAGCTATGAGGATCAGCCGCTGAATGATCTTAATGATGATGAACCGTTGCCTGAACACGCCACAAAGCATTTTTTCAAGGTTTTTCTTATAATTTTTATTTCAGTGGTGCTTGTGGTGATATGGGCGAATATAGATAAGCTGACACCTGATAATATATCCCATTGGGTAGAGTATGACCTTTTGGGAAAAACGGAGGGTGAAGGTTATCCTGCAAGTTTTTCAGGTGCTGATGTGGATACGGATAATTTCGACCTGATGGACGGTGCACCTGTCTATTGTACAGATACATCAGTTGCTGTACTGAATCCGAATGCAGGAAAATATCAGAGCTTCAATCATGCATATGCAAATCCCGCATTGAGTACGAATTCAAATTATTCCATTGTATATAATATAGGTGCAACAGGCTATACGGTGATAGACAGGAACAGTGTTGTCAGAAGTGACAGTACGGATAATAATATTTTTTGCGGAGATATATGCCCGAATGGTATTTACTGTCTTCTGACTGATAATGAGAATTATCTTGGGAAACTGACTGTATACAGGGCAGACGGTCTTGAAATGTATACATATTCGTTTGCAGATTTTTATGTGAACAGGGTGTCTGTAAACAGAGAAGGAGACCATGCGGTTGTTTCAGGACTGACAGCGAAAAACGGAGGTCTGCTGTCGGCAATATATGTGTTGGATTTTTCACAGAGCAGTTATATGCGTAAATATGAGTTTGATGATGTATATATATATGACTTGAAATATCTTGATAACGGCAATGCCGTTGCAGTCGGAGACAAATGTGCTTATTATATAGATATAGTCAAAGGCTCGAAAAAGGATATAGACTACCATTCAAGGTTTATTACTGGATATGATCTCAGCCGTCAAAATGGTATGATAATATCACTTTCCGCGACGCCTGACGGCAGAGAATGTGATATTCTAATGGTTGACACCGAAGGGGATGCTTTATCAGGTATATTTACAAAGCGAAAGATCATATCATCGGATTATTCAAACGGCAATACAACAGTTCTTTTTGATGACGGTGAACTGGCGATATATAATTCCAAAGGTACGAAATTATCTTCTGCAGAACTGTCAACGGATGCAAGAAAGGTAAAAATTGCAGATAAAAGAATATATGTTCTGGGTAAAAGCAGTATTTACTGCATCACTCAGGACAATAACGGAGAGCTTCATACCGAGAGAAAAAATTCGGATAAAAATAAATAATATTTGCAAAAAATCTATTGACAAAGTGCTTTTTGATATTTATAATAGAAAAAGGCGTTTTAAATAATTAAACGGAGGTGGGCTTTATGATCCTTGAATTGAAGAAGATATTTCTTAATGAGAATGAAAATCTTTCAGTGCATGAGGAAATGGAATTCCCTGATATGCAGGAAAATTTCAGAAAGCCCGTTTCAGTTGATATTTCTGTAAGAAACAGGGCAGGACTGGTTATGTTTGATGCTCAGGCGAAATTCACATACAGTGCAAACTGTGACAGATGTGCTGTTTTCACGCAGAAGGACTATGCCTTTAAATTCAGTCATATTCTCGTCACAGAGCTTTCATATGAAAGCGGTGATGACTATATACAAGCACCTGACTATAAGCTCGATACTGTGTCTTTACTCAGAGATGACATTCTTTTGGAACTGCCGTCAAAGTTCCTTTGCAAAGAATCCTGTAAGGGCTTGTGTCCGAAGTGCGGAAAAAATCTTAATGAAGGGGAATGCTCCTGTTCAACAAAGGAGACGGACCCGAGGTTGGCAGTGCTGAAACAGCTCCTGTCAGAATGATTTTCAGTACTTTTATTCAAGGAGGTAAATTACAATGGCAGTACCAAAGAGAAAAACTTCAAAGGCAAGAAAAAACACAAGACGTTCAGCAGTATGGAAGCTTGAAGCTCCTGCTCTTGCAAAATGCCCTCAGTGCGGTGAATTCAAGCTCGCTCACAGGGTATGCACAAACTGCGGCACATACAACGGCAGAGAAGTAATTAAACAAGAGGCTTGATTATTTTTTGACAGC
>CADCDE010000063.1 GCA_902800065.1 uncultured Ruminococcus sp. | reverse complement strand
TGTTATCAAGCGTCTGCCACGTTATTACAGATTTTTGGGCGAACTTGCCGAAAAGAATGTTCAGAGAATATCATCAAGGGAACTTTCGGATAAAATGGGACTTACAGCCTCTCAGATAAGACAGGATTTAAATTGCTTCGGGGGATTCGGTCAGCAGGGCTACGGATATTCCGTTCAGGGACTCCGTGATGAAATAGGACATATACTTGGTATTGATAATTGTTATAAAGCAATTTTGCTTGGTACGGGAAATCTCGGAAAAACTATGGCTGTCCACCTTTCATTTGAAAAGATAGGCTTTCGTCTTATAGGTATTTTCGATAATGATGCCAGTAAGATAGGAACAAAGATAAATGACCTTACAGTTATGAGTGAAGATGATCTGGAAAAATTCTGTCAGGAAAATCACCCTGATGCAGCAATATTCTGTGTGCCGAAGTCATCCGCTCCTGAGCTTCTTGAAAAGCTCTATGCACTGGAAATAAAAAATTACTGGAATTTCAGTCACTACGACTTGTCGTTTGAGCATGATGATATCATAGTCGAAAATGTACATCTCAATGACAGTCTCATGGTATTGTGCTATAAAATTTCAAATAGAAAGCCTCAGGAAGAAAATTAAATTTCCTGTGTAATACACCTTGAGATTTTTTCATAAAAATTGATAAGGATAATTTTTATGAAAACGGGGTGTATTATACAGTGTCAGTGTGGGAAATTGCAGGGATATGTGCAGGAATATTTATAATACTTGTTATAATCCAAAAAATATCGGGTTCGCAAACGCCTGTCCGTTCAGTGATATTATCCATGCTTGTCGGGATATTGGCTTTGACCGCCGTTAATTTATGTTCGGGTTTTACCAATGTATCTGTTCCTGTGAGTCTGTTTTCGCTTGCAGTGTCATCTGTTTTGGGAATACCAGGTCTGACCATGCTTTTGATTCTGCAAATGATATTATAGCACTTGACACGGACAATAAAATCTGTTATAGTATTTGAGAATTGAATATTGCCTGATAAATGCGGTGCGAAAGTTTTTTAATAGTAAACGTCAATGAAAATTTCCTTTTGTCATTCTGAGGAACGAAGTGACGAAGAATCTTTCAAAGATTCCTCGCTTCACTCGGAATGACATAGAGCCATTTATTTTGTCGTTTACTATATAAAACCGGTAGGTAATTGGGAATTCGGTGAAAGTCCGAAACAACCGTCATTACTGTAAAAGTCAGAATACTTCCGCATTTTTATTAAGGTAACGCAGTCTTGGACAAGGAAGAAGTGCAGCCGACCTTTAACTGTATCATGTTTTGATACGGTCAGGTCAGTTGTGCTTTCTTTGTGTTTTCAAAAAACAGGGAAAGTATTTTTTTATGCTTATACTGTGACCAATATTTGTCATTCTGAGGAGCGACAGCGACGAAGAATCTTTCAAATATTTCTCGCCTTGCTCGAAATGACATTTTGAAAAACGGAGTTTGAGTATTATGAACAAAGATGAAAAAACTCAATATGCAGTAACGCTTTTGAAAAATAAATTCAGTGAAGTCGGCAGACTTCCCAAAAAAGCGGATTTTGACAGTGAAACAGTCTGTTTCATCAAACAAAAGCTCGGTGCATGGAACAGAGCTTTGGAAAGTGCGGGACTGAAACAGCCTCCTGAAATTTCCGCAAAGGAAAAAAGCCGTCTGAAGCGTGAAAGACGTAAGAAACTCCTTAAACAGCAGAAAAAACTTACTTTCCGAAAAAGCGAAACGGAGGAAGATTAAAAAATGAAAAGGAAAATTTTATCGGCTGTAAGTGCAGTGGCGGTCTTTATGTCAATGGTTCCTGTTTATGCGAATGCCGTTGACGGTCAGAAAGTCAGAGTAATAGTTGAAAATAATACTCTTTCGGAGGAAAACGGTGCATCTTGGAGAGGTGTTTTATTCGACAACTTTGTTGATATAAATGATGATGACAATGCACTTACAGCGTTTGCAAGGTCTATTGAACGAAACGGCTGTACGCAGTCGGGTGCGGAATTTGGATTTGTCAGTGAAATAAACGGACTTGGTTCCGAACAGGGCGGTGCATGGATGGCAACTCTTGATGACTGGTTTACGGACGAAGGTTTGTCTGCATACAGCGTTGAAAATGGCAAATTGTCAGATGGTGACGAGATACACTTCATGTATACTATGAATTGGGGTGCTGACCTGGGCTATGACTGGATGTCAACGGATACTACCCTTGCGGATATAAAATTCAATTACGGCACTTTGACACCTGAATTTGATCCAAATATCACAGAATATACCCTTGAACTTTCCGAAAATACCGTAAAAGTTTTTCCAACAGCTTCAAGCAAGTCTTTCCCTGTAAAGATTTATAAAAACGAATACACTGCCGATAAAATCGGTACTGATTTCAAGAGAAATAAAGACATTGAGGTTTCAGACGGTGACACTATTATTATCGGAGTTGCAAACAGTAATTGGATGAGTTATATCCCTGACGGAGTGACAGAAACAGTCTATAAAATCGGCATAAACAGTAAATCAAATGAAATTTCAAGTGAACCGTCACAGGAAGAAGAAATTTCCGAACCGTCAGTTGATGAAAATAAAATTACCGTTGACGATTTAAGAAACAAATATTCCGTCAAAGACGCTGTATATGGCAATGAATGGGGAATAATTACACTCAATAAATTTGATTTGCTCACAGATGAAATCAAAGACAGCTATACGAAAAGCGTTAAGGAATATCTTGACAGTATCGGCACTGCTAAAATAAGCAATACACGTTCAACGTCTGTTTCGGGAATTGCCATTGCACTTTCGGGGATTGACAAAAATATCTATGATTTCAACGGATATAATCTTTTAGAGCCGTTGTCCGACATGGATTATGTAATTAATCAGGGTGTGAACGGTGCAATTTATGCACTTATGGCATTTGATACAAACGCTTATTACTATATCCCGAAAGCAAAAGACGGTGCAAACCAGACTACAAGAGAAAAATTAATTGATGAGATTCTCAATGCACAGGGCAAAGACGGTGGCTGGACTTTTGACGTTGGAAATAAATCCGATGCTGATATGACAGGAATGGCATTGCAGGCACTTGCTCCATACAAGGACAGGGAAAATGTAAAACCGTCTATTGAAAAAGCTCTTACATTCCTTTCGGAAAATCAAAAGGATAACGGCGGATATGTTTCCTACGGTGCAGAGGACAGCGAAAGCTGTTCACAGGTAATAGCCGGTCTGTCTATGCTTGATATAGATGTTCTGAGTGACGAAAGATTTATCAAGAACGGCAATACAGTTTTTAATGCCTTGATGAGATATTACAATGAAGATGAAAACGCATTTTCACATACTGCAAATGGTGAAAGTAATGCTATATCAACTTCACAGGCATTCTATGCCGTTTCAGTAATGTATCAGCAGAAAAACGGAAAAGCAGACAAGCCTGTTTTCCAAGAAACAGAAACGAGCATATCAAGTGAACCGTCAAAAGAAATTTCCGTTGAGCCGTCAAAGACAGTTTCACAGACAACCTCACAGGATTCATCAAGCAATAATAATTCAAATAACACTGTTCCCACAGGCGATACACAGAATTTCATATTGATATTCGGTTCAATAATTATTTCGGCAAGTGCGGTATTTGTACTTGCAAGAAAGAAAAAAGAAGATTAAAATATATATAAAAAAAGGCTGTTCAATATTCGGACAGCCTTTTGATATGTGGGGGAATATAGTGAAAAAGAAAATTATAATAACCGTTGTTATAATATTGTCATTGGCAGGGGCATTTTTCTTTGCTGAAAAACCGCCTGAAAAAGTTACAGAAAATTCTGTTATTGAAAATTCCGTAAATGAAGTATCTGAAATTGTTTCTGAAATATCCATTGAAAAAAGCATTGTCAGCGAAATTTCCGAAATCTCCGTTGAAGAAAGCAACGTCAGCGAAATTTCAGAAATATCTGTTGAAGAAAGCACTGTCAGCGAAATTTCAGAAATATCTGTTGAAGAAAGCACTGTCAGCGAAATTTCAGAAATATCCGTTGAAGAAAGTTTGGAAGAAATTGTTTCGGAAATATCCGTTGAGGAAAGATCTTTTATCGAAAATTTTGTTGAGGAAATTTCTGAAATTTCCGAAAATAAAACTGTCTGCACGGTTTCAATATCATGCAATACATTATTGAATAATCTTGACAGAGTTAAGAAAAATAAATTATCCGTGATACCGTCTGACGGCTGGATATTAACGGCTGTCAATGCAGGATTTAATGATGGTGAAAGTGTCTTTGACGTTACAAAGCGTGTCTGCATGGAAAATAAGATTCCGTTTGAATTTACCCTTGCACCAATATATAATACAGCTTATATAGAGGGGATAAACAATATATATGAATTTGACTGCGGAAGTACATCAGGCTGGTTGTATAAGGTGAATGGGGAGTTCAAAAGCTATGGCTGTTCGGATTGTAAGCTGAATAACGGTGATATAATAGAATGGGTGTATACCTGTGATTTGGGGAAGGATGTCGGGAATGAATATAAAGAGTGAATTTGCAAGGTTTCACCCGACAGTTCAGTTTATCTATTTTTCATCTGTAATATTCTTTGCAATGTTCATAAGAGAACCCGTTTTTCTTGGAATATCACTTGTATTTTCTGTAATTTATTCAGCGTATCTCGGACAAAGAAATATTTTAAAAGCATTACTTTTATTCATAGTGCCTATGTTTGTATTGATAGCCGTTATAAATCCGCTGTTCAATCACGGTGGAGTGACAATTTTATTTTACCTGCCTGACGGTAATCCATTCACAAGAGAATCATTAATATACGGATTTGTTTCGGGGGGACTGTTTTCCGTTACTATGCTTTGGTGTATTTGTTTGAGGTACATAATGACTTCCGACAGGATAATATATCTTTTCGGGAGAATAGCACCGAAATTAAGTTTATTAATATCAATGATACTTCGTTTCATACCTAAATTATCATCACATTTCCGTGAAGTCAGAAATGCCCGAAAAAGTATCGGCAGGGATATTACAGACGGAAATTTCAGGGAAAGAATTTCAAACGGTGTAAGGATAGTTTCGGCAGTGATACAATGGGCTATGGAAAATTCCATTGATACGGCTGATTCCCTTGAAAGCCGTGGATATGGACTTGCAAGGAGGACATCTTTTTCACTGTTCAGATTTGAAAAGAGAGATTTTGGGATATTGCTGATAATATCATTGTGTGATATTTGCGTATTATGGGGATATTTTTCGGGGGATTTGGAATTTGATTATTTTCCCATGATAAGCGAAATAAAATGGAATTTGCCATTGACAGCGGTGTATTTGGTATTGTGTATAATGCCGTTGATATTGGATATTTCGGAGGACATGAAATGGAAATATACAGAGTCGAAAATTTAACATTCCGTTATCCGACAGTGGAAAAAAATGCACTTGAAGATATATCATTTTCAGTCAATAACGGGGAATTTATTACTATATGCGGATTATCGGGAAGCGGTAAAAGTACCCTTTTGCGACAGATTAAGACGGTTTTACAGCCCTATGGAGAAAGACAGGGAAAAATATATTTTTGCGGAAAAAATCTGTCCGAAACGGATTTAAGAACACAATCCGAGAAAATAGGCTTTGTAATGCAGTCTCCCGATAATCAGTCGATAACAGATAAAGTATGGCATGAATTGGCTTTTGGTCTTGAAAGTCTTGGAAAGGGTAACAGCGTTATCCGAAGAAGAACCGCTGAAACAGCGGCATTTTTCGGTATATCGGAATGGTTTGATAAAAGTGTTGATGAACTTTCGGGAGGACAAAAGCAAATATTGAATTTAGCGTCAGTTATGGTAATGAATCCCGATATATTGATATTGGACGAACCCACAGCACAGCTTGACCCGATAGCATCGGAAAATTTTATTTCACTTTTGGTCAAGATAAATAAAGAACTTGGAACGACAATTATATTGAGTGAACATAGTTTAAGTGAAGTTTACGGAGTAAGTGACAGGATAATAGTAATGTCGGAGGGGAAAATAATTTCCGATACATCACCCAAGATGACCGCTGAAAAGCTGTATAAAATGAAAAGCGGAGTTTTTGAAAGTCTGCCGTCAGTTGTAAGAGTGTATGAATATGCTGACGGAAAAAATAAAATTCCTTTAAGTGTGAGTGACGGCAGAAAATGGCTCGAAGAATTTGTTTGTGATAAGAATTTGAATGATATTGAAATAAACAGGTATAAAAAGCATGATTCAAAGCCTGTTGCAGAGTTGAATAATGTATGGTTCAGATATGAACGCAACGGAAATGATATTTTAAAAGGTGTTCATTTGGAGATATATTCAGGTGAGATATTGGCGATAGTCGGGGGCAACGGTGCAGGAAAAACAACAATGCTTTCGGTAATTTCGGGGATAATCTCAGTAAACAGGGGCAAAATTTCAAGACACGGAAAAATATCCGTATTGCCCCAAAATCCTCAGGCATTGTTCGTTAAATCAAGTGTTGAGGAGGATTTGAAGGAGATAAGCGAAGATATAGAAAATGTCGTTGAAATGTGCGGTCTCGGAGAATTGCTGAAAAATCACCCTTATGACTTGTCGGGCGGTGAACAGCAGAAAACAGCACTTGCAAAGGTGCTTTTGACAAAGCCTGATATATTATTGCTTGATGAACCGACAAAGGGATTGGACAGTGCATATAAAAGGCAGTTGGCAGAGATACTCAAAGAGCTTGCCAGAAACGGTACGGCAATAGTATTTGTCAGCCATGATATAGAATTTTGTGCGGAATATGCGGACAGATGTGCAATGCTTTTCAATGGTGAGATTGTTAGTGAAGGCAGTGCAAAGGAGTTTTTCAATGACAATGGAATATATACGACACCTATAAACAGAATGTCAAGGGGAATTATAAATAATGCCGTGACGGTCAAGGATATTCTGTATGCTTTGAAAGTGGAATTTCCCGAAATTCCCAAACCTCCGAAAATAAAAAAAATCAATGACATTCAGCCGAAAGAAAAACAATCTCCAAAAAAGAGTTTTTTCAGAAAGATATTATCGGTAATGTCACTTTTGACAGCGGTATTTTTTATGCTTGTTACAGCGGATATTATAAAAATTGAGTTCAATAAAACAGTTTCATATGGGATAATGTTCATCATGGCGATATTATTTATGATAATATCAGGCGGTAAGTCGGAGAAAATACATATCATTCGTAAAGATAAGAATATAAAAAGATTGTTTATCTCAATGATAATGGTATTTTTAGCCGTACCGATAACCATATTCTGCGGAGTAAGATTTTTTGACAACACAAAATATCTATTCATTTCACTTTTGATAATGCTTGAAAGCATAGTGCCTTTTTATGTGATGTTTGAAAGGAGAGCAGTACAGGCACGGGAGCTTGTATTGATTTCAACTATATGTGCATTGTGCGTATCGGGCAGGGCAGTTTTTTATATGATACCCGAGTTCAAGCCCGTCACGGCACTTGTGATAATATCGGGAGCAGCACTCGGCAGTGAATCGGGATTTCTGATAGGTTCGGTGACAATGCTCGTATCAAATATATTTTTCGGACAAGGTGCATGGACACCTTTTCAGATGTTTACAATGGGACTGATAGGCTTTTTGTCGGGATTTTTGTATCAAAGGGGGATACTTCCGCAAAACAGAATATCACTTGCGGTATTCGGATTTGTCACGGCATTTTTAATATACGGTGGTATAATGAATCCTGCAACGATATTATT
>CADCDE010000062.1 GCA_902800065.1 uncultured Ruminococcus sp. | reverse complement strand
GATAAGCAATTCCAGTGCCTTTTGGATTCCTCATATCTTGATACAATCGTTATGAATTGGCTTTGTTCATAAATTGTTTACTCATTCAAAAACCCTGTAATTGTTGGTTGCTTTTGTTGACATTAAACTCTAATTATGCTATAATACACTATGGATTAAGGTTTATAATTGTGGGTGAATATTATGTTATTTCGAAATAATAAAAAAATTACTAATAATGATGACTGTAAAGATTACAATAGTGATCTCTTCAAACTTTGCGATAAAATTGCGGAAGATTTATTGAATTTTTATCGTCAAAAAAAATATACAAAACTTTTTGTATTTACACATAGAGATCGGAGCAATAAGGAATTTTCACCATTGTGTGAGATTTCCTTTAGCACTAATATTTCTGATTTTCCTTATCCAACGATTATGGCATATGATTATTCGATTAGTCCGATAGAACTTCAGAGAAATATCTTAGAATATATTTCAAAAAAAACAAATGGTTGTTATGTTTCTGATTATGTTAGCTCATTAGATTTAAACGAATATGCTAAAAATGATCTGATACAATTCAATGTTTCCAAATTTGAACAAAACGAAGATATTATTAAATGGTGTAAACAAATATTTGCAAATGGGAATCCTCAACGTATTTCTATTTGTACTTTCAGTATAAATTCAGGCTCTGAATGCATTTGGTTTGAACGGGAAGGATATCCTCTGTTAGATTATGTACAACTGAGAGCATTGGTAGATGTAATAATTGAATATTCGAATAATTATTATGAAATTTTTAGTTCGGAATTTGAAGGTGATTATGAATTGAGACATATTGAGAAAGTGAATCCTAAAAAGTGGTAAACAATCAAATTATAGGCATGTTTCTTGTAATTAACAGAAATTTCGATATGCAAATTTACATTACTGTTGAAAACGATATAGCATATACAAATAATCAATGAAAAGAAATTGCATTTTTTCATTTTTACTTTGAAAGATAGTATTACATTTCTCAATCACCTAAAGCACATAAACTGAGAGAATGGTATTGATTAGTATTCTTCTATTGTGATAAAACTTTTTTGTATGCATTTTGGATTTTTCTGGCCTGCTTCGGCAGTCTTTGTTGTTTGCCTGTTTTTACGCTGTTACAAAGTCCAAAGTAAACAAGAAACTGCGTGAGGTTGTCAACAAGTTTGAAGAAGATTTGGCGGAGAGGGAGAAGAAAAAAGATACTCCCGACTGCGATATTACCATCTTCGGCTACATGACGGAATGGCTTGAAAAGACAAAACAGAATATCCAAATCAGCACTTATGAAAGCTATCATGGAATAATTTACGGAAAAATCCAACGCTGCTTTGAAAAGCACAGGGATATTACTGTCGGCAGTATGAAACCGAAAGACATCGAAAACTTCTATGATTATCTCTATGCCGGAAGGGTATGCAGTAACACCGTCATACACTATCATGCAATACTTCACAAGGCTTTCAAACAGGCATTCAAAGATGAACTTATCACGGCAAATCCCTTTGACCGTATAGACAGACCGAAGAAAAACAAATTTCACGGTGAAAATTACTCCGAAGAAGAACTGCTCACACTGCTGAATGTCAGCAAAAGCGAACTGATCTACTCGGCAATAATGCTGGCTGGCGGCTTGGGATTAAGGCGAAGTGAGGCTCTTGGAATAAGATGGTCAAGGATAGACTGGGAAAAGAAAACGGTTCTGCTTGATACAAAAATGGTTGAATACAAGGAAAACGGTGTAGTTACTGTCAAGCCTGTCGAAGAAATGAAAAACAAATCAAGCCGCCGTACCTTGCCGATACCCGAACCCATTATAGAAATGATTCAAGAGGAATTGGCAAAGCAAAATCTGTATAAAAAGATGTTCCGCAACAGTTATAACCATGAAAATGACGATTATGTATGCGTGAATCAACTCGGAGAATTCATAAAACCGTCCTATGTATCAAACAGATTCAACGAGGTACTGAAAAAATACGGTCTGCGACATATACGCTTCCATGATCTCCGTCACACATTCGCAAGCATACTGATAGGCAAAGATGTTCCGCTTATCAATGTATCAAACTAACAGGCAAGTGCAGACATTATCACGGATATATTGACCGGAAAGGACAAGCATTAAGGCACCCGAAAGGGTGTCCTTTTTGCATGGTGCAAAATCATGGGTAAAGAATATATGAGCGGAAGTGAACTGCGACAGTATCTGCATATCTCCACACGCAAGATGAAATATTTAATGGATTACAACTATATCCCACATCAGAATACAGGTCAGACCACGCATAAATACTTGATTCTCCGTACAGATGCAGAAGAATTCAAGCATAGAATGGAACATGATGAAAAGCTGATTGACGAACTGTCGGGACATTTCAGCAGCCACTGCAAGGGGAAAGAAAGAGAAAAGCCGTCTCCGAAAATCATGCTTGAGCCAACGGAAGAAAACCTCAAAGCTTTCAAAGAATACATAACATATCTGTGGGAAGATATACCCGATGCAGTTTCATCATACGAAGCTGCCGAACTTATTGGCATGACACACCAGAAAATAAACAGACTGGTCAAATCAGGCATACTTAACGGTGCGAACATAATGAACAAACAATATTGTTCCAAGCAGGAAATAATAGAGTACATCTGTCACCCCTCGAAAATATCAATCCCCGTCAACAAGGTACTGGAAAAACTGGTTAGGAACTTTATGAAAATATATAAATCAAAATCCAAAAGAAAATTATAAAATCAAAAAAGCGTGTCAATGTGAAATAACTGTTGACACGCTTAAGTTTCATTTGTCAAGATAAAAATAAATGATTATAGTACATTTTTTGGTATCGTGATTAATTTATAAAGGCTTGTATGTTTTAAAAAATTATGATAAAATAACTGTGTATAAACAAAATTTAAAGCATCTTTCAAAAATAAAATATTCGCCAATAAAAAATCCCTCAAAGGACTTTTTCAGGAGGAAAATATATGGATGAGATAAAACTTTACGATATGAAATTTTTTACTAATGAACCGGAAAACGATTTGTATTCTCGATTCAATAAAATATTAAAAGATAACACACAATTCTTTGACATTATCGTAGGATATTTTCGCACAAGTGGTTTTTTTAGGTTATATTCTGCCATGGAAGATATAGAAAGAATCCGAATTTTAGTGGGTTTGAATGTAGACCGCCATGCTGTTGATATCATTAATAGTGCCAATGGGGATTTAACTGTTAAAGAAGCGACAGAACATTTTGTAAACAAAGTAAAAAAAGAATTTGAGGATTGTCCTACTTCTTCTGAAATAGAAAAAGGTGTATATAATTTTATTGACTGGCTCAAATCCGGAAAAATTGAAATGAGAATGTACATAGATGCCCCCCTTCACGCAAAAGTTTATATCATGCGTAAAGATTCTGGATACACCGGCAGTGTTATAACAGGATCAAGTAATTTTTCAGAAGCGGGATTAATAAATAATCTGGAGTTCAATGTTGAACTGAAAGACACTTACGATGTACAATTTGCGTTGGATAGATTTGAAAAATTATGGCAATATGGTGTTCCTATTGAGGAAGCATATATAGAATCTGTTGAAAATAAAACATGGCTGCGTAATGATATTACACCCTATGAGATATATTTAAAGACATTGTATGAGTTTTTCAGTGAAGAAATAAATGCTGATAAAGACGTTTCTATGAATAATCTTTTGCCTCCGGGATATATGACTTTACGTTATCAGCTTGATGCGGTAGTACAAGCCAAAAAGACATTGGAAGCGTATAATGGCGTGTTTATTTCCGATGTTGTGGGTCTTGGGAAAACTTATATCTGTACAATGCTTGCAAAGTGTCTTGGAAAAAGTCGAAAACTTATTATTTGTCCGCCTGTTTTGGTAAATTATTGGGAAGAAGTGTTGCTTGATTTTGATGTTTCGGCAAAGGTAATTTCTTTGGGGAAATTGGACGATATTATTAAAGGCAGCAAAAATTTTGATTATATATTCATAGATGAGGCTCACCGTTTCAGAAATTCCGGCACAGATACTTTCAGTAAGCTTCATAGTATTTGCTATGGCAAAAAAATAGTATTAATTTCGGCAACTCCTATAAATAACTATGCGAGTGACATAGAAAATCAGATTTATTTATTTCAGCCGAAACATAACAGCAATATTGTCGGAGTAAAAAATTTAGAGGGATTTTTCGCATCACTAAAAGGAAAATTGAAAGGGTTGAAACCAGGCACTTCTGATTATATGGAACAAATGAGAAGTAACTCCAATGAAATTAGAGATAAACTTCTTCGAAATATAATGATACGAAGAACAAGAAGTGAAATAATGCAATACTATGAGGATGATTTAAAACAGCAGGGATTGACTTTTCCGAAACTTGATGCACCCGAAAAAATAGAATATGTTTTTGACGATGTTACAGACGGAATTTTCAACGAAACCATAAAGGCTATAAAAGATTTCAGCTATGCAAGATATAAACCGCTGACATATTTAAAAAATACCAAAATGTATGCGACTATGCTTACTGCTCAGCACAATATGGGCGGATTTATGAAAGGTATTTTGATAAAAAGACTGGAAAGCAGTTTTTATGCGTTTCGTATGACATTATCAAGATTTATTGATTCATACGAGCGTTTTATTAATATGTATAAACAAACAGGCGAGGTATGGATAAGTAAAAAAGTAGATGTTTATGAATTAATAGATTCCGGTGATATTGAAAGCCTTATGAAAATGGTTGAAAATGAAGATGGTTATCATTTCAATAAAGAGGATTTCAAGCGTGAATTTATCATTGACTTAAACAAAGATTTGTCAAAACTGAAATATTTACAGCAGTTGTGGGATTCTATCGATACTGATCCTAAATTGGAAACATTTATGTTTGAATTGGAGCATAATAGAAAACTGATTAACAGTAAAATTATAATATTTACAGAGTCAAAAGAAACAGCGGAGTATTTGCTGAAAAATCTTAAAAAGCTGTACGGTGAAAGAGCTGTTGCATTTTCCGGCATGAGCAGTATGAGATTAAAATCTGATATTGAGGATAGTTTCAATCCGAAAAATATCGGTAAGGGAAATGATAAATATGACTTGCTTATCACCACTGATATTTTGGCGGAGGGTATCAATCTGCACCGCTCAAATTGTCTGGTGAATTATGATCTGCCCTGGAATCCGACAAAGGTTATGCAAAGAGTCGGACGAATAAATCGTGTGGGTACGGAACATCAGCAAATATATGTGTTCAATTTCTTTCCGACAGCACAGTCAAGCAAACATCTTCCGCTAAAAGATCGTATCCTGGAAAAGATTCAGATTTTCCATGATACATTAGGTGAAGATTATAAATATATTTCTGACGAAGAAATTGTATCTCCACAGAAACTGTTTGATGAATTAACTTCAAAAATATCGGAAGAAGATGGTTCTAATCCCGAATTGGCTTATTTGGCTGAAATAAGAAAAATCCGGGATAATGATAAGGCTCTCTTTGAAAAAATAAAGAGGCTTCCCAAAAAATCAAAAACAGGCAGATACAGCGATATGGTAAACAATCATTCTACGCTGACATTTATCCGTAAGGGAGCATTGAAAGAATTTTATATTACTGATGAAGAAACAAAGCAACTATCTTTTATAGATGCAGTACATTATCTTGAGTGTGAACCGACAGAAAAAAGAATCAATGTTGGCAATACTTATTATGAACAGGTGGATTTGAATAGTAAAGCTTTTGATGAATCTCTGGTACAGGAAGAAGTGGCGGAAATCGGCAAAGCACAGCTGCTTGGCAATGACAGTAAAGTTGTGAAAATTTTAAAGATATTGCAAAATGAACCAACACTTATCGAAGAACAGGAAAATACAGTTGCTCGTCTTATAAAGGCTTATGAGAACGGTGATATTCCTCAAAATATTACAAAGAAAATTGTTAAGGAATTAAAAACTGTTCAGAATGATATGCTCGAATTATACAGTATTATCATATCAAATATACCCGAAAATTACTTGTTTGAAAGACAGAATGTTTTTTTGCAAATCGAAGGTGAAAAACAGGTTATTCTGTCATGTTATATGAAGGAGAGTAAACCATGAATATTCGTAAAGAACAGATATTTCAGGATACATTGCATGATGAATATAAGCATGAAAGTTTTATATTGTTCATCAGAGAAATGCTCAACAATGTTAATCTTGTAGCACCAAATAAACAGCTCAAAACATACAGCACTTTTTCGGCAGCGGTAGATTATTATTATCATATCGGAAATTATGTCAGTGAAGATCAGCAAAAAGTTGCTTTGTTTTCTGTGTGTCTGAAAAGTGATCCGAATCTTGAAAATGCTCGCAGTATGCAGAGAAACTTTGTAAAGTCACTTATCAGGGATATGGGTTATAAAGGGGCATTGGTGGCATTTTTTACAAGCGGTGATACTAAAAAATGGCGTTTTTCGCTTGTAAGAATAGATTATGAATTTTCAAACGGAAAACTCAGCGAAAAACTCACTCCGGCAAAAAGATATTCATATCTTGTCGGTAAAGATGAACCTTGTCATACGGCAATGGAACGACTGCTTCCGATATTTGAAGATGATTCTGTCAACCCAAGTCTTGACAGGCTGGAGGAAGCATTCAGCGTTGAAGCTGTTACCAATGATTTTTTCAGGCAATATCGTGAAAAATATCTTGAATTAAAAGAATATCTCGAATCAAATCAGCAGTTTGTAAAAGAGGCTAATGAAAAAGGATTTGACAGTGAACAGTTTGCTAAAAAACTTATGGGACAAATTGTTTTTTTGTATTTCATTCAGAAAAAAGGCTGGCTCGGTGTGGAGGCATTTCCGAAAATGCTGACAGAGAAAATTTATAAAAATGCTTTTTTCAGGTCAGGAGCAAAACCAAAACAAATTATGCCGTATGTTTATAAAAAATACAGTGACGGAAATTATTATCTCGATCAAAAGGCTTTGATGAACCTGTCAGAAGAAGATGAAACATTTTTGTCCACGCTGATAAAAGGAAATGCCTGGGGAACCGGTCCGAAAGATTTTATGAAAAGAAGTTTTGACGATGTTGTTAAAAAACAGGGCAAAAATTACTTTGATGACTTTCTTGAACCGCTGTTCTATACAGGACTGAATGAAAATCGTGGTGACAATGCCTTTTATCCGCCCTCACACAGACGCATACCGTTTCTGAATGGCGGTTTGTTTGAAGAAATGGACGGCTACGACTGGAAAAATAATAATTTTGAGATACCGAATGAATTATTTTCCAATGAAGCCGAGAAGGACAGAGAAGCTGACGGTATTTTAGATATATTCAACAGATATAACTTCACTATGGCAGAAGATGAGCCTATGGAACGTGAGGTTGCTATCGATCCCGAAATGCTTGGAAAGGTTTTTGAAAATCTGCTTGATGTCAAAGACAGAAAATCAAAAGGTGCATTTTATACACCTCGTGAAATAGTGCATTATATGTGTCAGGAGAGTATCATCAATTATCTTGCGAGCAAAACGAATATTTCCGAGAGTGATATAAGAAAATTTGTTCTGTACGGAGAATACTTTAAAGACGAAGATATACAAAAGACTACCGATGTTGACGGTAAAAAAGTATTTGACAAAACAAAAAAACTTGAAATTCCCGAAAGCATTTTCAGCTTTGAACATAATGTCAACAGACTGAAAGAAATTGATGATTTGCTCGCAAATGTAAAAGTTGTTGATCCGGCAGTAGGTTCGGGAGCGTTTCCGCTGGGTATGCTGAACGAAATTGTGAAAGCAAGAAATACTTTGACATCATATATGGCAATCGAAAAGAACAGCCGTCAAAGAAAAGACCTATATATTGAAAGAAATCCGTACCGTTTCAAGAGAGAAACTATAAGGGATTGTATCTTTGCGTGTGATATAGAGCCGAGTGCGGTTGACATTACCAAATTAAGACTGTGGCTGTCGCTTGTAATTGACGATCAGATAATGGAAATAGATGATGTTATCATGGACAGCTCCACAAAACCGAGAGAACTGCCGAATCTTGACTGCAATATCATCTGCGGAAACAGCCTTCTTGATGAGTTCATGGGGGAAAAACTGATAACCAAGAGCAGTGCCCTGAATAATCTGGGTGAATACTATCAAGGCACTTTGTATGATGAAAGCGTATATCAGACGATAAATGAAATAATCGCACTGCAAAGAAAGCTGTATGACGAGAAAGACCATGTAGAAAAAAATTCTCTCAAACGGCAGATACAGGAAAGATATGACAACATTATCCTTGAACAACTCAAAGGTACAGATAAAGCAGAGGACAACTATTATCAGGCAATACAAAAGCCGTCCCGTCCGTTTATCTTGTGGCAGCTTTATTTTCCGAGAGTATTCAAGGAAAACGGCGGTTTTAATATAGTCATCGGAAATCCGCCCTATGTCTTGTTACAAGATATGGATTTAGAAAAAAATGAAATCGAAATATACAAAAAAAGATTTTCTGTCGCTAATTACAAAATAGACCTCTATCATTTGTTTATTGAAAAGTCATTAGAGTTATCTGCTCTGAAAGGTGTAGTTTCATTTATTACACCATCAAATTTTACAACCAATAATTATTGCTTACCTCTTAGAAAGTTTATGTTATCACACTTAAAACTTTGTGATATAGTGTTTTATGATGATAAAGTTTTTGAGGCTAATGTAAATAATTTGGTTTTTGTTGGTATAAATTTGCAAAGCGATAGCTTAAATAGACATAAAATAAGAATTTCCTATTGTTCAAAATATGAAAATAAGTGGTTGGTTACTAATAACGCATTATCTTTACAAGAATCACTGATGAAAGATGAATATATTATAAATAACACTTGTGTTTCTGATAATAATGCTACATTAGTAGAAAAAATAGAATATGATGGTACACCTTTAAAATTGCTTGCAAAAGTTAATTTTGGTATGCAACTTAGAAACCGTAAAATCTATCCGACAGATGTAATATCTGACATTACATTGCAGACACCATTTCACAAACCATGTTATACAGGAAAAGATATTTCTTTATACAGACTCAAATATAATGGTTTGTATTGTTATTATAATCAAGAAGCTCGCTGTGGTGGTTGTTGGGATAATCACGCTCAATTTGCCAATCCAAAAATTTTAATAAGACAAATTGGAAAATATCCGATTGCTGCAATAGATGAAAGAGGATATGCTGTGTTAAATACGGCATTTATGATTTCGAGCTTTAATAACATTTCTGCTTATTATTTGTTAGCACTTATTAATTCAAAATTAATGAAATTTTTTTGGCTGATGAAATTTGCAGACAATAGAAAACAGTTTCCGAAAATTAAAGGGACATATATAGAAAAATTACCAATCAAAAGAAATTTACAAATTGAAAACAAAATAGAAATGATTGTAAAAGAAATGCTTGTTGTTGATAATGTTTCTGACCGTTTAGCCGAGATAGATAAACTTGTTTATTCAATTTACAACATTTCGGAAGAAGAACAACTTTTGATAGAAAAAACTTGTGAAGAAAGTGATTAGGAGGTGAACAAAATGGCAGACTTTAAATTTGAGATAAAAGAGGAAATAGGTGTGCTGTCCGAAAGCAACAAAGGCTGGAAAAAAGAACTGAACCTTATATCTTGGAACGGCGGTGCCCCTAAATACGACATAAGAGAATGGTCGCCTGACCACGAAAAAATGGGCAAGGGTGTTACACTGACTGCTGAAGAAATCGCTGAACTCAAAATGCTGTTGGATAAAATAGCAAAATAAATGAAATGACTTTTTAAGCGTCCCACAGACCGCCTGTGAGCCACCGTGTGCGATTGTTTTGTGGAAGTAGGGTAACTACCCGTCAGTAAAAATTATCGCAGATATGAGCCGTTTACGGCAGAGGAAAAAACGTTCAATGTGAAACTACCATAACAGCAATTAACTCGCCCCACAGACCGCTTGTGAGCCACTGTGTGCGATTATTTTGGATAAGTAGGGTAATTACCCGTCTGAAAGAAATATCACCAAAACGAGCCGTTTTCGGCAAAAAAAATATCGTCATCGACTGCCAAGTTTTCACGCAGCCAATGACGATATTTTTTGTATTCGATTGTAATGACGATACCGTCA
>CADCDE010000061.1 GCA_902800065.1 uncultured Ruminococcus sp. | reverse complement strand
ACATAAATATATAAATTTCAAGACAAAATTTTTTCATGTAATTGTATTTTTGTAAAATATATATTATAATATTACAGGTATATTTAAAAAAATAAACGGAGGAGTTATGGAAGTGGCAGAAAAAAAGACGATAAATATATTGGGTAGTTGTGTTTCAAGGGATACGTTTGGAATGTTTGAAGACGATGGAGGATTTGATATACAGAGATGTGTCACTAATTCAAGCATTTTTTCTGTATGTTCACCCAAATTATATAAAGATTTGAGCTTGACGGAAAATGATTTTCCTAATTCCAGGCATAATTTTCAAAAAAGATGTGCAGCACTCGATATAAGCAAAAAAGTTTTTGAGTATATAAAAGAGATTGAATCGGATTTTTTGATTATTGACCTTGGAAATCTTATTTCCAGAAAAATAATCAAAGTTCGCAAAAAAGATTGTATTGATGAATATGACTTTACTTATATTACATTGACAAAGGCTCTTGAAGAAAATATTGATATTATGGAATCATTGGGTGTCGAATTGCTCGAAACTTTCATTTCTTATGAAGATGAATTGTCAATGGTAGGTTTTATGTATCAGTACGCTGAAATGATAAAAGAAAATTTTGATGAAGATAAAGTTATCATAATAGAAATAACAACGGCAGAAAGATATGTGTCTGATGACGGAGAGATAAAGTTATTTAGATATGGTCTTGATAAAATGGATGCCAAAAAACACTGTCTTGCTTTATGTTATGAAATACTGAAAAATGCTTTGCCGAATGCTCATGTGATAAAATTGCCATGTGTTGAGATAATGGCAAATTATAATCATAAGTGGGGTATAAATCTTCTGCACTATGTAACGGAATTTTATGAATATCTTTTGAAATGTGTCCGTGTGATAGCATATAACAGCAACAGGGAATATGAGGAGATTCTCCTTGAAGATGTAAGGACTATGTTTGAACAGCTTATAAATGAAAGATACGGCAGTATCACAGATGGTCAATATACACTCAGAAACACATCATCTATAAATTCACGTTTTGTAAAATACGGCAGTAAGGTTATTATACTTCCAAGTGCGGAGGGCGGTCACGGTCAATATACATTTTCCGTATTCGTCAAGAAAAAGTATGATTCAAAATGGCGTAAAGTAAATGTCAGCAAAAATAATATAGCTGTATATAAGCCCACTGAAAAGGCACTTTATGATGTATGTGTAAAAGTTAAAGACATGAACAATGTTGAAAAGAAAGTTTATCTTGAATTTATAGTAAGGTGATATTAATGGAATTTGATTTGGAAAGATTTATAAAAGCACAGAACGGATATGACGGATATGAAACGGCTCTCAAGGAAATAAAAAACGGCTTCAAAGCAAGTCACTGGATATGGTATATCTTTCCGCAGATGAAAGGTCTCGGACAATCCTATACAAGTTATTTTTACGGTATAGTGTCTCTTGATGAGGCAAAGGCATATCTTGAAAATGATATTCTCAGGGAACGTCTTATTGAAATTTCATCAGCCCTGCTTGAAAATGACGGAGATATAATAAATATTGTCGGATATATCGACAGTCAAAAAATCCGTTCATGTATGACACTTTTTCATCAGGCTGATCCGAATATCGGAATATTCCAAAAAGTCATTGATAAGTTCTATAGCGGAATACACGACAGAAACACACTTTATTTATTGGGGATAAGAGATTGAATCATGAAGTATTTGAAACAGTTTTGTATTATAATATCAATATCATTTATCGGAGAGGTACTTAATAAACTTATCCCTCTGCCGATACCTGCGAGTATTTACGGGATAATTATTTTATTCACACTTCTGTGTACGAAGGTATTGAAAGTAAGTGATGTCAAAGAAGTGAGTAAATTTCTGATAGAAATAATGCCGATAATGTTTGTTCCGCCTGCGGTGGGACTTCTCAAATCATGGGGCATTATTCAGAATAATCTTTGGCAGTATGCTGTTGTAACAGTCGTTTCAACGGTAGTCGTAATGATAATTTCAGGTCTGGTAACTCAGGTTTTCATAAGATTATCAAAAAGAGAAAGGAAAAAATAAATGGAGCTATTTCAGAATTCTGTATTTTTCGGAATATTTTTGACTTTTTTTGCATACGGCATAGGACTGTTGTGCAAGAAAAAACTTAAACTTGCCCTTTTCAATCCTATTTTGATAGCTGTTTTTATTATTATACTGATACTGGTCTCACTTAATATTGATTATGATACATATCAGAACGGGGCAGGCTTCATAAGCTGTATGATAACCCCGTCAACGGTATGTCTTGCAGTGCCTTTGTATGAAAAACTCGATATATTGAAGAAAAATTATAAGGCACTTATAATAGGCATATCATCGGGAGTTCTGACAAGTCTGCTGAATATATTGCTGTTTGCATTTATTTTCAGCTTTGACCATGCGACTTATGCGACCTTCCTTCCGAAATCAATAACAACTGCAATAGGCATGGGAGTATCTGAAGAATTGGGCGGATATGCCGCAATAACAGCGGCTGTTATCATAATAACGGGAATAATCGGAAATATGCTTGCAGAGGTCATATGCAAGGTCTTTAAAATAACCGAGCCTGTGGCGAAAGGTGTTGCAATAGGCACATCCTCACACGCTATGGGTACGGCAAAGGCTATGGAAATAGGTGAAATTGAGGGAGCAGTCAGCAGCCTTTCACTTGTGCTTGCAGGAGTTATAACCGTTGTCGGAGCAAGCGTATTTGCTAATTTTTGGTGAGAAAAGGAAGTGTTTTAATGACTGTATCACTTTGCATTATTGCGAGAAATGAAGAAAAGGTAGTTAGCGGTCTTCTTGAGCAGGTCAGAAATCAGACTTATCCCAAGGATAAAACAGAGATAGTTCTTGTTGACAGCAGTTCATCTGATGATACAAAAAATATCTTTGAGAGATTTTCAAATGAAAACAAGAGCGACTATATCAATATACAGGTACTCACAAACAGCGGTGAAAATCAAGCATCAGGCTGGAATACAGCTATAAAAAACGCTGCGGGGGATATTATCATAAGAGTAGATGCCCATGCAGAGATACCCCAAAATTTCATTGAAAAGAATGTTGAAGTCATTGAAAGCGGTGAAGATGTCTGCGGAGGTGCAAGACCGAATAAAATAGATGATCCTACGCCTTTCAAAGAGATGCTTTTTCTTGCGGAAAGTTCAATGTTTGGAAGCTCAATAGCAGGTTACAGGCGTAAAAGTGAGGGAAAGAAATATGTATCGTCAATATTTCACGGTGCATATAAAAGAGAGGTCTTTGATAAAGTTGGGTTATTTAATGAAGACCTTGGAAGAACAGAAGACAATGAATTGCATTATCGTATAACCAAAGCGGGCTATAAGATATGTCAGAGTGATGAGATAATATCATATCAGCATATAAGAAACAGTCTTTCTGGTATGATAAAACAGAAATTCGGCAACGGAAAATGGATAGGTCTTACTCTGTGCGTATGCTACCAGTGCCTGTCATCATTTCATTTTGTACCGTTCATGTTTGTCATGTTTCTGATATTGAGCGGAGCAGTAGCCATTGCAGGAGTTGTTTTCAATATGTCATGGATGTTCATGCCGTTCTTTTTGCTTATATCACTCTATGGTTTGGCTGATCTTTTCATGACACTTGTAGCAATACTTACCGCACCAAAAAAACATATCTTTCAGATATTTCTGCCGATAGTATTTTTTATCCTGCATATATCATATGGTATCGGAACACTTGTCGGAATAATAGAAATACCGTTTTTTAAATTGAGAATAATAAGTAAAAGGAGAGCCTCGAATGGAACAGCAGATAATGATAACAGGTGATGAAAAAAAGAATATTTTTGCCAAAATATGGGATTGTGTCATGCAGATTCCAAGAGAACACAGGGGGTTCGGCAAACAGATACTCATACTTGCCAAAAATGATTTAATAAAGACGTATAAAGGAGCAATCATAGGACCGTTCTGGGCTATCATGAAGCCATTGTTTCAGCTTTTTGTGTATTGGTTTGCATTCACGATAGGAATGAACGGTGAGCCGAGAGGTCCTGTATACGATAAAATACCGTATTTTGTATTTATCATGGCAGGATTTTTACCGTGGTGTTTTATGAGTGACTGTGTATCAAGGGGTTCAAAGTGTATCCGTGACAACAGGCAGTTTGTCAATAAAATTTCCTTTCCTGTGTCGGCGATAACGACTTACACTACTTTATCAAAGTTCTATATCCATATATTTCTGTTTGCCTCAGCGTATATATATATGCTGATAGCAGGAAATTTTGGCAATTCGGGAGATTGGTCATTTACTCCGAATGTTTATCATCTGCAGATAATCGGATATTCCATTGTGATGTTCATATTTTATTGGGCATTAACATGGTCTATCGCTCCGATGAGTGCTTTCAGCAAGGATTTCGACAGCTTCATTGCAACTATAATGTCAGGCTTGTTCTGGGTATCGGGTGTATGCTTCGATTCATATCACATAAAAAATGACCTTATCAGAAAAATACTTATGTTCAATCCCATGACATATTTCTGCAACGGTTACAGAAAGGCTCTGATATATAATCAGTGGTTCTATGAGGGATATTACCGCCCCGATTATGAAAATATAATTTTCATCTGTGAATTTGTCTTGGTGATAATATTGGGTATCATAAATTACAATCGTTTGAGAAAGCGTTTGCCGGATGTTCTGTAATGAGGATATTTTTCTATGGAAGAAACTTTTTTTCAGAAATTGCAAAGAGTAAAGATAGGAGATATAGGGCATATATTTTTGTTTTTATTTGCTTTACCTGTGGCACTTATATATAAGCTGTTCAGGAGAGATTTGTGGCTTGTATGCGATAATGCAAATGAGGCAAGGGACAACGGTTATTGGTTTTATAAATATGTCCGTGAAGCATATCCCGAACAGGATATTGTCTATGCAATAAGCAAAAAATCAAAGGATTTTCTGCGTGTCAGGGACTTGGGTAAGACTGTTGATTATGGCAGTTATATTCATTGGGTGCTGTATCTGACAGCGAAAAAGAATATCAGTTCTCAAAAGGGCGGCAAACCTAATGCAGCGGTATGTTATTTTCTGGAAGTCAACGGGATATTGAAAAATACAAGAGTATTTTTGCAGCATGGTGTTATAAAAGATGATATGCCGTGGTTGTATTATGAAAATACAAAGATGAAAATGTTTGTATGCAGTACATTCAGGGAATGGAAATTTGTTTCCGAAACATATCATTATCCGGCAGGATATGTCAAAGAATTGGGATTGTGCCGTTTTGACGGACTGCATGATTTTGAGGTCAAGCCGAAGCAGATACTGTTAATGCCTACATGGAGGAGCTGGATAGCGACTCCGACATCAGCTTCTTATGAGATAGAGGATGTTTCAGAGTTTGAAAATACGGAGTATTTCAGGGCATGGAATGAGTTTCTGAACAGTGAGAGATTGGCGAATATTCTTGAAAAGAATGATTTGAAATTGATATTTTATCCCCATAGGGATATGCAGATATTTCTTGACAAATTCGGTATAAGGTCTGACAGGATAATAACAGCGAAATTTCCGGAATATGATGTGCAGGAATTATTAAAGGAATCAGCGTATCTGATAACGGATTTTTCAAGTATTGCAATGGATTTTGCTTATATGAAGAAAAGACTGATGTATTATCAGTTTGACTATGAGGATTTCAGGAAAGGTCAGTACGGTGAGGGATATTTCAGCTATGAAAATGACGGCTTCGGGAAAGTCTGCTATACTCTTGAAACGGCTTTGAATGAAATAGAAACGGCTGTAAAAGAAAATTTTGTGAATCAGGAAATTTATCTAAAAAGGCATGATGAATTTTTCGATTTGTTTGACACAAATAATTGTGAGAGAAATTATCAGGCAATAAAGGAGTTGAAATGAGTGGATATAGATTTTGTCATAGCATGGGTTGACGGCAATGATGAAAAGTGGGTTGAGGAAAAATCAAGGTATTCGCCGTCATCAATGGCTGACAGTGCAACGGCTGTGCGTTTCAGGGACTGGGATAATTTGCAGTACTGGTTCAGGGGTGTTGAAAAATTTGCTCCGTGGGTACATAAAATTTATTTTATAACATGGGGACATCTTCCCAAATGGCTCGATACTTCAAATCCTAAATTGGAGATAGTAAATCATAAGGATTATATCCCCGAAAAATATCTGCCTACGTTCAATTCCCATACGATAGAGCTGAATATGAATAAAATAAAGGGATTGTCGGAATATTTTGTTTATTTCAATGATGATATGTTCATAACAAATCACGTTGATGAAACGGATTTTTTCAGGAAAAATAAGCCGTGTGATACTTTCGGTCTTAACTGTATATACTTTGGGCATGACAGTGCAGGACATTTCAACGGCTCGAATATGGAAATTATAAATACGGAATTTAAAGACATGAAAAAAACTATCATGAAAAGAGATTTTTCAAAGTGGTTCAGTATGAAAAACGGTTTCAGAAAGGTTGTCAAAACATCTTTGCTTGTTCCTTGGGAATGGTTTCCGGGATTTCAGTATGACCATCTTCCTTCCAGCTTCTGTAAATCGACTCTTGATGAGGTATGGGGAAAATATCATGATATTCTCGATAAGACCTGCATAGACAAATTCAGAAAAGAATACAATGTCAATCAGTGGCTTTTCAAGTACTGGCAGTTCTGCAAGGGAAATTATGAATTGCGTTCAGATAAATTCGGAGAATGTTTCCATATTACAGAGGATAACTTTAATAGATTGTGCAATGCCCTTTCTGAACAGAAGTATAAAATGGTATGTATAAACGATACACCGAGAACACTTGATTTTGAAGCAAAAAAAGACAAAGTAAAAGAATGTTTTGAAAAGATACTGCCCGAAAAATCTTCATTTGAAAAGGGATGAATATGAGTAAGAGTGATTTTTTGATATCGGTAGTCATGCCGATATATAATACAGAAAAATTTCTTGAGCAGTCCATTGATTCCGTTATCGGACAGACGATGGGCTTTAGTGATAATATACAGCTTATATTGGTGAATGACGGAAGTACAGATACAAGTGAAAGCATCTGTAAAGGCTATGTTGAAAAATATCCCGATAATATCGTTTATCTTTCACAGGAAAACAGCGGCGTGAGTTCTGCAAGAAATTTGGGCTTGAAAAGTGTCAAAGGAAAATATGTGAATTTTCTTGATTCAGATGATAAATGGCAAGATGACGCTTTTAAGATACTTTATGATTTCATGGAAAAAAATACAGATAAAACTGATGCTGCCGCTGCAAGAAAAATTCTCTTTGACGGAAAAAGCGGTTTTCACGGACTTGATTATAAATTCAGTAAAACGATGGTCGCTGACCTTGATAAAAATTTTGACCTTGTACAGAATGATGTTACAAGTGTATTGTTCAGGGCGGAGTCTTTGAAAGATATTGAATTTTGTGAAAAGCTGAGATACGGAGAGGATTCACGGTTTGTCAATACAGTTCTTTTGCAGAAATGTACTCTCGGAATAGTCAAGGAAGCTGTGCATTTCAACAGGATAAGAACTGACGGTACATCTGCACTTCAAACAGAGGGCGGTACAGAGGGATATTATTTTGATTCACCTGTGTATCTGCATAAATATCTTTTTGATTTGTCAAAGGAAAAATACGGTGTGATAAAGAAATTCATACAGTATACAATGATGTATGACATCACATGGAGAATAAAAAAGCCTGTATATAAATTACTTGACGGTGAGAAATATGAAAGATATATAAATATTATCCGTGAGCTTGTTAAGTGCATAGATGATGATGTAATATACCGTCAGAGAAGTATTTATATGAATATGAAGATGTATGTCCTGTCGCTGAAATATGGTCGTGATGTGAGAAAAGAGCTTGCATGGTCAGATGGCAAGATAAAGTATAAGAATTTCATGGCAATAGACACTGAAAAGGCTCAAACTCTTATTATCTGGGACTACTTCGAGATAAAGGGAAATGTCCTGCATCTTGAGGGTAAGGATAATTGCTGGATGAACAGGGACGATTTTGATTATCATATCACTGTCGGGGGAAAGATATAGATAAGGATAATGAATCGAAGATAAGTATTTTTCATGATTTCAAAGGCAAGAGCAGTGAGATATATACATCCCTCGGTAAGTTTTCACATCTGCCGAAACTTGACAAGGCTTATTTGGCTAAAGATGATATTATCATCACAAGAGACGGAAAGGGATTTCTTTCACGTCCGAACAAAGATGAATTAAGAAACAGTCTTGAAACGGAATACTGCAAGGTTTTGAAAAGTGACGGCAAAGAGGATATAATTGAGCTGAGGAAGGCTTATTTTGAAAGAAAATCCCGTCAGAAAAAGAAAATATGGATGATATCAGACCGTGCATATGTAGCGAATGACAACGGAGAGCATTTTTTCAGATATATGAATAAAAGGTTTCATATAGGCATAGAGGCGGTCTTTAATATCAACAGGGACTGTGAAGATTTTGAAAGGATGAAGAAATACGGAAAGGTTGTCTGCTATGATGATGACGACTATAAAATATATTTTCTTCTCTCGGACAAGATAATATCATCTTCGGCATCGGATTATATTTTCAATCCTTTCGGTGATGATAAAAAATATCTCGTTGATATAATAAATTTTGATTATGTC
>CADCDE010000060.1 GCA_902800065.1 uncultured Ruminococcus sp. | reverse complement strand
CAGTACCAAGAGAACCGCTTGAAAGCAAGTCAAGGCATGACGGATATAATCAAGGGTGCTGAATACGGAATGACGTTGTACAAACTTTTTTTCAAGGCTATTGAAGTTATAGACAGCCTTGTTGATGACGGCGGTGTATTTGTCGCTACGGTAAGAAAAAAATTGAACAAAGTATCGGAGCAAGCTATTCAAAATGCCCTTGACGATGGTTACAGCTATGTGACCGAACCGCAAAGAGCTGAACTGTCGGCGACAAAGTCAAGATTGGAAAATCTGAAAAAGGCATTGGTTGTTTCCTACGGTGACAACAGAGCAAGAATAGAAAATGCCATCAAGGAACACGAGAACAAAATACAAATTCTTGAAAAAGCTGTTGGTGCAAAATATTCCGATGACAAAAACTAACTGACAAGGTTTTTCAAAAAATGGATTTGGTAATCCGAAACGGCTAAAAAGTGGTGGTAGAAAAACAGACCTCCGCAGGAGGTCTGTTTTTTTCCTACTTCACTTTTGAAGAAAATTGATGTAAAATTGTGGTATCTGTAAAATTGAGATGATACTATGAACGGAGAAATATGAACGGAGAAAACAAAAATCAGAGAATTACTTTGGGAGTATCCCAAGAAGAAAAGAAGAAATGGTGATTACGATGAATGACAGCATTAAGAAAAAAGCAAAGGCTTTTGCAGACTACTGGCAAGGCAAAGGCTATGAGAAAGGGGAAAGTCAACCGTTTTGGTTATCCCTCCTGCGTGATGTGTACGGTGTGGAAAATCCCGAACAGTACATAAGCTTTGAAAATCAGGTGAAGTTGGACAATACAAGTTTTATTGACGGCTATATCGAAACAACTCACACCATGATTGAACAAAAGAGTTTGGGCAAAGACCTGTTACAGCCAATCAAGCAATCGGACGGTAGCCGTCTGACACCGTTTCAGCAAGCTAAACGCTATTCTGCTGAACTGCCTTACTCAAAAAGACCAAGATGGATAGTAACTTGTAACTTCGAGGAGTTCCACATTTACGACATGGAAAAGCCCAACGGAGAACCCGAAAAGCTATTTTTGAAAGACTTGCCGAAAGAATATAACCGTTTACAGTTCCTTGTGAACACGGAAAATGAGAATATCAAGCGTGAAATGGAAATCTCTTTGCAGGCAGGTGAACTTGTCGGCAAGATTTACAGTGCTATCCGCAAACAATACCATGATCCGAATGATGTAAATTCCCTGAAAAGTCTTAATAAATTGTGTGTAAGGCTTGTATTCTGCTTGTATGCAGAGGACGCTGATATTTTCGGGAAACATCAGATGTTCCATGATTACATGAAGAAATTTTCGGCTAATGAGTTCAGAACAAGGCTTATTGAGCTTTTCAAGATACTTGATACCGAAGAAAAAGACAGGGACAAGTATCTTGATGATGAATTATTGGCTTTTCCGTATGTCAACGGCGGTTTATTTTCTGATGAAAATATAGAAATTCCCCGATTTACCGATGAAATTATTGACCTGATACTCACAAAAGCAAGTGAAGACTTCGATTGGTCGGGCATTTCTCCGACAATTTTCGGTGCAGTGTTTGAAAGTACACTGAATAGCGATACAAGGCGGTCAGGCGGTATGCACTACACGTCTATCGAAAATATCCATAAAGTGATAAATCCCCTGTTTCTTGATGAATTGACGGCTGAATTAGAGGAAATCAAGCTGATAAAAGTCAGAAAGATACAAAATGAAAGACTTTTAGCATACAGAAATAAATTGGCAAGTTTTACTTTCCTTGATCCTGCCTGTGGTTCGGGAAATTTCCTGACCGAAACATACATTTCGTTGCGAAAATTGGAAAATACAGCACTTGAAATTCAGCACAAAGGACAACTGCTTTTAGGCGGTGAGGGCAAGGACAACCCAATCAAAGTATCTATCGGGCAATTTTACGGCATAGAAATCAATGATTTTGCGGTAACAGTCGCAAAAACTGCCCTTTGGATAGCGGAATCGCAGATGATGAAACAGACCGAAGAATTGATGAATATCAACTTGGACTTTCTGCCGTTGAAATCGTATGCAAATATCGTAGAGGGAAATGCTTTAAAAATAGATTGGGGCGAAGTCGTGCCGAAAGAAAAACTTGATTATATCATGGGAAATCCGCCATTTGTCGGTGCAAGATTGATGAACACGGCACAAAAAAATGATGTTTTAGAGATTTTTAACGGAGTAAAGGGCAACGGAAATTTAGACTATGTTGCTTGTTGGTACAAAAAAGCGTCCGACATGATGACGGGAACAGGCATAAGAACGGCACTTGTATCTACAAATTCCATAACGCAAGGTGAACAGGTAGCCATTTTGTGGAAATATCTCTTTGAAAAAGGTGTGCATATTGATTTTGCCTATAAAACATTCAGATGGGACAGCGAAGCAAATTCAAAAGCCAAAGTGCATTGTGTAATTGTCGGGTTCAGCAAGAGTTACAATAAAGCGGAGAAAAGATTGTATGATACAGAGAAAAGTTCGTATAAAGTAGTAAAAAATATCAATGGTTATCTTGTTGAAACTGACGATATTGTAATTTCAAGCAGAAGTAAGCCGATATGCAATGTGCCTGAAATTGGTATAGGTAATCAGCCCATAGATGATGGCAAATATTTATTCACAGAAGAAGAAATGCTTGACTTTATCCAAAAAGAGCCTAAATCAGAAAAATACTTCAAAAAATGGGTAGGATCAAAAGAGTTTATCAACGGATTTTGCCGATATTGTTTGTGGCTTGGAGATTGTTCACCGAAAGAACTGCTTAATATGCCTGAATGCTTGAAAAGAGTGGAAATTGTGAGAAAATTCAGATTATCAAGCAAAAGAACCAGTACTCTAAAATTGGCAAATAGTCCTACTCACTTTCAAACTGAAAATATGCCAAAAACAAATTATATTATTATCCCCGAAACATCTTCGGAAAATAGAAAATACATCCCGATTGGATTTATGACACCCGATACGTTATGCAGTAATGCTGTAAGAATTATGCCAAATGCAAGTTTATATCATTTCGGTGTGCTGACTTCCAATGTCCACATGGCATGGGTAAGGGCTGTATGTGGCAGGCTGAAAAGTGATTATCGCTACTCAAAGGATATAGTGTATAACAATTTTGTTTGGTGTAACCCCACTCCCGAACAGAAAAAGGCTATTGAGAAAACTGCACAAGCGATACTTGATGTTCGTCAAAAGTACGCTGACAGCAGTTTAGCCGATATGTACGGAGAAAATATGTATCTTTACGGTGACTTGGTAACGGCTCATCAGAACAACGACAGGGAAGTTATGAAAGCCTATGGCTTTTGGGGAAAGATAAAATCGGAGAGTGAATGTGTTGCGGAACTGATGAAAATGTATCAGCAGATGACCGAAAAGGAATGATTTTGCAGTCCTGTGGGCAAGTGACTTTCTAAAATCGTTGTATATGCCCCTCAGAGCCACGAGAATGGACGGAAACACCCGAAGGAGTAAGTTTTATATCCCTAAGCCTTAAAACTCGCACAGCGTGGCTCTACGGCGTTTCTACGGCAAGCACGATTTTTTGCTAAATGTTTTCAGTTGAGAGTATAATCAGCAGTTAAATGACAAATGGGAAAAATTGTGGTATACTGCGAAGCAGTATATATAAAACAAACGAGAGAGGGGACAAGTTATGGAAACGATATGTATTACCATGCCGCAGGAGGAAAAGGACAAACTCTTGCAGATACTTGAAGAAAATGACATGACCGTAGATCAGGCTGCTGATGGATTTTTGCGGTGGCTTATCCGGGATACACGTGCTACGCTGGAGTGGTTAGGAATTGAAGAATATTTGGATAAAATATCTGAATCATAAAATAAACATCTTAATGAGCCAATGTACCAACGTGCAAAATTATCAATGTGCAAAATGTGCAAAAATAGTATAAACACTTGATTTTTTCGACAAAATACACTATAATGATTGTGCGTATACTGCAATAAAAGAATAATTTTGTCAATGGTTATTTTTACAGTTTTTAAAATGAGATTTGTTATATTTAATGATTATTAGATAGTAAAAGGAGGATAGATATGATTAAAAAGGTAAATTGGAAAAACGACAGAGAAATTAGAGAGATTATTTCACAGTTAATAAAAGACAAGAAACTATTTCCAGTTTTTGGCTCTGGCTTTACAAAAGGCTGTAAGGCAAAAAATGGTATAGTGCCTACTGGAAAAGAAATGAAGGAGTATATGGCGAGATTTCTATCAAAGGTCTATAATAAAGAAGAAACATGCTACAAAGAAAAGAGCTTTTCAGATTTATGTACTTTGTTTAGTAAAAAAAGCTCCATCGACGAAAAATTTGATTATTTTTCTAGTAATTTTACGGAAGTAATTATTGAAGAAACAAAAAAAGACTTTTTATTACTTTTTTCTCAGTATGTTTACACGCTTAATATTGATGATGCAATCGAACATAATTGTAATAAATTTAGTGTTCTTCTGCCAAATATGGACATATTTGAAAAATACATTGAGCAATATACCACAGTTTTTAAGCTTCACGGAGATGTTAATTATTATTTGAAGAATATCGAAAATGAAAGCATTATATTTAACAAAAAAGAATATATAGAAAGCATTAAGAAAAATGGTAAAATGCTTGCAAAACTTAAAGAAGACTTTGCTGATAAAAATATTATATATATTGGATGCAGTTTAGATGATGAACCGGATTTATTATCAATAGTTATTGAAGCTGCTAAAAAGAGATTGGCTGAAAGCGAAGCATACTATATAACAAGACGAGATATTGATGAAGAAGGGCAAGATCTTCTAGAGGAATATGGAATTACAACAATTGTCAGAATAGAGGATTACGTTAGTTTTTTTGATGATGTTATATCACTCTGTTCTTCAGAAGATAAAACTTCAGACTTCTTTGATAATTATCGTGAGCCTGAATTTGTAAGATTGGGAAAATCAGATGTATCTATTGATACTTTATTGAATTCCAATAGTATCGCCCCCTCTCCGTTTGAAGGTAAGGTTTATTTGCCACCATATTATATCAAAAGGGATGTTTTAGACGATGTTCTTTTTTCATTAAAAAATATTTCTCCAATACATATCATATATGGAAACAGAATTTCAGGTAAAACCTTTTTCCTCGTTGGATTAATGGATTTGATTCAAGACAAATCAAGATATTATTTTCCTTCAAATGTTAAAATTTCTGATGAGCGTATTGAATCATTATTAAATATGTCAAACTGTGCTTTTCTATTTGATACAAATACATTAAACGAAAAACAATTGCAAAGAATAATTAAATTAAAAAACATTGTTGTGAGTAAAGGAAATTATATAGTTTTAACTATAAATACATCAGAGAGAAATGGAATTGATCTTATTTCCACTACCAATAAGTACGGGTTTACTAAGGTAAAAAATGTGTTCTCAAACCATGAAATAATATCCTTAAACAAGGCTTTGCAGATTTGCAATTTACCAACTTTCATCAACAAAGAAAGAATTAAATCATATAAAAAGTTTAAAACGTTTAACATTTCCAGAACAATATTAGACAATTTATATATCATTCAGGACAAATTCCAAACCGAAAACCCACTTCCTAACTTCTTTACACTATCCAAAGAATTGTCAATTAAAAAATTGGCACTATTAATTATACTGGCAACCAATAACGAAATATCTTCTTTTGAATTATCATATTTTGATATACGAGAAGAAGCGATTTCTTTAATAAAAGAATATCCTGTATTGTTTGAAGTTGGAATCCATAATTTTACTTTGCCAATTATTGACTCTATTTACAAGTTCGCAACAAACTCTAGGTATTATCTTCTGAAGTATTTAGGAGACTTTTCCAAAAACCAGAAGAAATATAATTTAATAGTTGATTCATACAAGTATATTTACAAATGTATCAAAGAAAGTGAAAATCGGTTTAATGTTCCGAGAAAGATGCTTGAATACTTGAGATTTGATGTTTTAAATGATATCTTTTATAAAAAAAATAATTCTACAACCGATTTAATAAAATACATATATGAAAAATTTGAAGATGAACTTAATGACAGTTTTCAATTCAAACATCAGCGAGCTAAAAGTATATTATGGCGTTATACTGACGATCTTTCAAGTATACAAGAATCTGCTAAGTACATTGAACTGGCAAGATTTGATACAGAAGGCATATTAAAATTTCGCTCAAACGAAAAACTCAAAATCTCATTGGATCATATCAAGTATACACAATCCATTATCTATGGTCGGATATGTGCTCTGGAAAAATACTTAAACTCTGATACTATTAGAGTATCCATAGGGTACTACCTTGATGCTCTAACAAGCGAGAACAACAAATTAGAATTGGAGGATATCCGTAAGAAGAAAACTTATAAATTTATTTATGCCGATATTCGATCATTAATTGATTATGTAAACAATAGTTCCCAATACTACCAGGATATTCTTGATAAATGTAAAATACTTGAATCATTGATAAAGTAAAGCTTGTTCTAGAATGTAAGAATAGTTAGGAAATTACAATATACCGAAAAACAGTTACAAAAGAAAGTAAACATTTAGATAAAGCCGACTTTAACTTTTGATTGCTAGTTTGCGAAAGTAAAGTTTGCACATAAATAATCACCCTAAACAACAAATGACCCCGACACCGCTATCAGGTTAAAAACTTGATGGTAGTGCCGGGGGTTATTTTTTGTCTTTTATATGCTTATTTTTGAAGAATTACACTCCCATTTGTTCCTCTTTTCATTAGTAGTAAAACAGTAGTAATGTCTATGTGTAACTGCAAAGTAACCGCCAACCAATCTCAGCCCTATGCAAAAAGGAAAAAGCATGGTAAAATAGCTCCGAAAAAATATTTGAAGGAGCTGACAGCCGGGTGAAAATAAAAGATGTGAAGAAAAAAATAAGACATGAAAAATGGAGGGAAGAAATCAGCGAATGTCAAAGCAGTGGTCTGCAAGTAAAAGAATGGTGCGAAAATAAAGGCTTGAATACAAACACATACTACAACAGGTTGAGAGTCATAAGAGAAGAAATATTAGCTTTGTCTGAATCCGGAGTTCAGGAAATAGTGCCTGTAAGTATTTCAAACGAAATATCCGTTAGTGACACTGAAAATACATCTTCTCCGACAGCAAGGGATTCTGATAGGGATAAAGCAATCATTCGTAGGGGTGATATAGAGATCGAACTGCCAGAAAAAATTACGCAGGATATGGTTTTGATGTTTCTGAGAGGGTTGAAAGAATGCTGAAAGAAATCAAAGCGGAGAATATCTATATCGTATGCGGTCAAACGGACATGAGGAAGTCAATAGACGGTCTGGCAGCGATTGTGGAACAAAAGTGCCGGCTTGACCTGTTTTCAGAGAGTTTGTTTTTGTTCTGTGGAAGAAGAAAAGACAGACTGAAAGCCCTTTTGTGGGAGGGAGACGGATTTCTTCTGATGTACAAGCGTCTTGAAACAGGAAGTTTTAACTGGCCGAAGAATGCAGATGAGGTGAAAAAACTCACACAGGAACAGTTCGTATGGCTGATGCAGGGTTTGTCGACAGACCAGCCCAAAGCGATAAAGAAGATAAGCGGCAGAATAGACATCTGCTGAAAAATCAAAGAAAAAAATATTGCTCTTTTTCTTGCAAATGAAGAAGATATGTTGTATAATGCACAATGTAAATTCTGATAAATTCAAGGAAAGGGGCATTTTGTTTTGGAATACGAAAATTTGAAAGCAGCATATGAAAAAGCAATGGCAGAATGTACCCGTCTTGAAAAAGAGATAGAGGAAAAAGATAGAACTATTGAGAAACAGAATAAAATTATTGAAGAAGATAAATTGACAATAGAGCATTTGAAAGAAATGCTGCTCAAAAGAAATAAAATGATTTTCGGCAGGAAAAGCGAAAAAAGCAAGTATCTTTCGCCGGATGAAAAGCCTGTGTTTGAGGGCGGAATCAATGAGGCTGAATCGGAATCCGATTTGACAATGCCCGAACCCGAAAGGGTAAAAGCTGCCTCAAAGGTGAGGAAGTCCAAAAAAACGTGCAAACATCGTGGCAGAAATGAACTGAGGTCAGACCTCGAAATTAAAAAAGTTGTATATGAACTTCCGGAAAACGAGCGGATATGTCAGGTTTGCGGTACCCCTCTTGAAAAATATGCCGAAGAACACATATGTACTCGTATTTTCACAATTCCCGAGCAGATATATAAAGTTGAATATTACCGTGCCGTGTATAAGTGCAAAAACTGTGATAAAAATGCCGAAAAATCGAATATCGTGAAAGCTCCGAATAAAACGCCTGCGGCAGTGATCCCGAAAGGACTGCCCGATGCATCGCTTGTTGCGGACATTATGCAGAGAAAATACCAGCTGGGTGAACCGCTTTACCGCCAAGAACAGTACTGGAAATTAAGGGGAATCTATCTGAACCGTACATCACTTGCGAATTGGGTGATAAAAGGTGCAAAATGGTTTGAGCCGGTCATTAAAAAGTTTTGGGAATACGCATGGCTGGAGCCGATTCTGAATGCAGATGAAACGCCTCTGAATGTATTGAAAAAAGGCAAAACGCCGCTTACGAAAAAGGGGCAGATGTGGGTAGTATGTACAGGTGCGGCGGCAAAAAGAAAAATCGCCCTGTACAGCTATCGTGACAGCCGCACAAAAGCCACTGCCGAAGAATTGCTGAAAGGCTACACGGGCATCGTTCAGACGGACGGAATGGCATCCTACGGGAGCGGAGAGTATGTTCACGCAGGTTGTTGGGCTCATGCTCGCCGTAGGTTCGTGGATTGTATCTCGAAAGGCGATACGGCTTGCAAATCTGCACAGATAGTAGAACTGTTGGACAAGGCAGCCGAGTTTGAAAGAAAGGCAAGGGAGGATAAGTATTCAAAATCTCGGATACTTGAAATGCGGCAGAACGAAGTTAAACCGCTGATTGAGAAAGTATATGAGATCATAGACGTCCGAATGTGGAAATGACAAACAACCTTGCCGAAAGAACGGTCAAGCCGCTTGTCATAAATCGAAAGAACTTTCTGTTTTGTGATACAGATAAAGGAGCCGATGCAAGTGCTGATGTGATGAGTATCATTGAAACAGCAAAGCGAAACGGTCTTGATGTGTATGGCTATTTGCTGTATCTGCTGACAAAATTACCGGAATGGGGTGATGCTCCGACAGACGAACAAATAGATTCCGTCATGCCTTGGAGTTCGGAACTTCCCGAATATTGCAGACAAATGTACAGTGAAATACAGTAGTTTAAAGTTCCCGACAGTAAATTGAATATGTTTCATAAAGTAATTCACAGTAATCTGAAGTCAGTTGACATTGAAAGACAGAGGTAATTCCTCTGTTTTTTCTTTTATTGTGGAATACGCATAATCTCAAAAAAGCTATATTTGTCACTTTGCACAAAGTCTAAAATAAACTCACACGATTATTCTCACTCAATATCATATATAAAGAGATTGTATTACACATAAATATTGCCATATTTTGGCTTATAATAAAATGGTTGAATGTGATAAGAATTTTACAAAAAGTGGGGTATGAATATGGTCAGAATAGTCCGCAAAAGTGAAAGTTATATCTATACTTTGTCGGAATCCACAGTCATCTCGGAAGATTTCGGCAAAGTTACGGTATATGGAATTTCTATATCCGATAAATTTCAAAAGGCAGAGGTCACGGATATTTCCGATGACTTTAATTTTGTACGCAGTCTGTTTGATTTGATGGTTGAATGAGAATTGTGTCCGGAACATCTTGAAAATGTGGTTGAAGATTTTCTGTCCGATGGTTGCCCGAAAATCATATCATTTCCCAAAAAATCTGATGATCCGTTACCTGTGGCATAATCATTGCCACAAAAATCTCCAAATATCCTAAAAAATCCGAGGCGGGAATTTTGTTTCCTGTCTCGGATTCATTTTAGCTATGTTTGGTTGGCGGTTACGGTTCAAGTTAGTAGAAGGTCAAAAGACAGCACTGCTTCAAAAAGAATAATTTTATCATGGAGTAAATAAAAAAAGCCATAGAACATTATATTTGTGTCCTATGGCTATATCTGTCAATATCAAAATAAATATATATGGTATAGTATCAAATTTTAGTAAAAAAATGACATTTTCAAATATTTCTACAATAGCAATTTAAACAAGTGTTTATCTTGGTATAATAAAAAAGTCGTAGAACAAAAATAGATGTTCTACGACTTTTTACATTACTCAAAGTTTTTCCAACACTCTTTTTTCATAAACAAGGAAATTTCATTCAAACTATCACTCTCATAATATTTGACAAGCAGTTTTTTAAACTCAGGAACAGCTTTTTCAGGGATAATCAAAATTCCCTGTCCCTTTGAAATCAGATAATGATTGGCAAATATTACGGAAGAACGCTTATTTCCATCAAGAAATATCTGTGTTTTCATACAGTAAAGGCAAAGTCTGATTGCCGTATCAACCGTATCTTCTCCACTTTGGCAAACAATCTCATTAATCCTGTCTTTTACATCCATCTCAATAGGCAACGGCGGAATATAGGAACAACCGCCAATAGTAACGGGAACGCCCCTGATACGTCCTCCATCAGTAAAAAATCCCTCATTTACCTGTTTAGCAATATGACACAAAAGATAGTAATCGCTTTTACTGCGAATTACATCTTTGTCAAGAATAAACTCCCAAGCGTGTTTTAAATTCAATATCTTTTGTACATCATCGGCACTCATACCGTTTACGATACCATTTTCAATGATTTCCTCTGTTTGAGGGAAAGAAGTTGCAACACCCTCCAAAATCGCTTGGTCATAAATATTATTTTTCATGTTGATACGGGCAAAATCCAAATTTTTCTGCACTCGTGGCTCAATATCTTCTTCCGTATAGTCAAGTGCAAGCAGTTCACGGTCAATCTTGCGTATATTTTTTTCTAATTCTCGTCTTTCACGAGAATTTTTCAGTAAAAGCTGATACAGCGTTTCAGAATACACATCGACATAGGTAGAAGTCTTTTTGCCCCCTACACGTTTACGCATATACAAATACTGTTTATCGCCTTGTGTCTTTACTTCGGGTGTTCCGTCATACGGCATAAGATTTATTCGTGCTTGTAAATCCGCCTTTTGATGAAGAAGTTCACGAATTCGATTTATTTCACTCATAATGTACTCATCTCCAAAATTTTATAGGGGACATTTTGACAAAAAAATAAGGTGATTTGTCCCCTATAAATTTTATCACACTCGTATTTGTCTGTCAAATTCAATTCATTCCGTTTCAGAAGCGGTGAGATGAATTGCTCGTCAACGGTAGGCTACTTTGGTTGACTTACAAACTTGATTATGCTATTTTTATGCTTTTTACACGACAGCAACATGAACAAAAAAGCGACAAGACTGTTTTTCAGACTTGTCGCTTATTTTTATACGCTTACATTCATGGCAAGAAATCTTGTAACTTCCGTTTCGGGCATTTTGAAAATATCCGAAATTTTTTTGATATTCTTTTCCCACTGATAGTATCTCTGAATCATTTTTGCCGTTCCCTTTTCTTCACCTGTGATTTCTCCGTCTGCCTTGCCTTTTTCATATTCTTCTTTTCCTCTGATTTCAAGAGCCTTTTCGGCATTGTATTCTTCAAACAGCATATTTATTACCTCACTTCCGTAAAATGTCAGATATTCTTTTAAAACATTATTGTCAACACATTCTTTTACCGCCTTTTCAATATTGCCGTTGTTTTTTCTCACGCTATCAACCAAAAAAGCATATCCCGAAAGTGTACGACAATTTTTCAACTGTGTATTCATTCTGCCGTAATCAATATCAAGCACTTTCACATTTATTTCGGCTGTCGTATCACCTGTATTATCGTAAAATGCCGTGCTGAACTTCAAATTATCGTCTTTCAATTTGGTTTTACCGTTGTACAGCACATAAAATTCAGGTTTAGGAACTTTTACAAGATTACCGCTGTAAATCGTATCACCCGTGATAAATCTCTCATAAGTTCTTGCAGCATATACAAACAATCGCAACGGCATATTGGGATTTATCGTGGATTGATGTTCGATGAAACATACCCATTTGCCGTCCATGATATACGCAACATCATTCTTGAACTCTCTGAAAAGCACTTCTTCAAGACGACACTTTTCTATTTCCTCAACCTCTTTGCCTGTAAGTGCCTTATACAAGTTTTTAGCATTATCGGTAGCGTCTTTACATTCGTAAAACAGGCTTGAAAACACTGTATCTTTATAATTTTTTGTTTCTTTCGGCATAATGTATATCTCTCCTGTTATTGTTATTGAAGTGTATCTCTTTCGATTTTTTCATCAATAGCTTTGACTATGAAACTGTTCAAGCTGTCGCCTTTAATTTTGGCAAACGCTTTTACTTTTTCTTTTTTGCCTTTCGGAACGGTCAGATTAATACGATCACAGTTTTTTTTCAGCCAATCGTTTTTGTATGCCGTCTTTCCTGCCATACTCTCACCACCTACTTGTTTTTATTCTTTGAGAAACAAGTTTTGAAACCACTCTCCCCATTGTTTGTAATTATACATCAAACTTCAATCTTATACAAGATACAAAAATCAATAATTATACGCAAGATAATTTGGGTATTTTGGCATATTGTTTTTATCTTATGCAAGATATATAATAGTAGCAAATATTCAATGATACAGTAAAAATACAAAATGAATTCATATAATTTCTTACATTATCTTATATTACGATAGTTAATAACAGTGAATAACAGTTATTAAAAATCAACATTTTTAAGTGAAAGAATGCAGAGTTGGAGCAACTCAACATTTACACACAATAATTATCAAAAAAAATCAAAAATTATTGATATTTTCAGTAGCGTTTGATATAATATAGTTCCAAACATAACACATTTTTTCTTCTTTTGGTGAGCAACAGCGATTTTATAAAGAGTGTTTGAATTTCACCACAAAGCGATTTTGTACGCCATAATGGCGTACAAAATCTATACTTGCAACCCTCCGACAGCGTGTCATTTTTCGTGTTGTCATTCACAAATATTATGTGTAAAATATTTTAATAAAATGAGGTGTACATAATGCAAATTATCGAGGGAGATAAATATTACACTATTCCCGAAGTAGCAGAAATAATCGGAGTACATATCCAATCCGTAAGGCGTTGGATAAAGCAAGAAAAATTGAAAGCCGTCAAAGTCAGCAGAAACTTTTTCATCAATGCCGATGATGTCAAAAAGATGGTATCGGTAGGAAAGCCGAAATACCAAAGAAAGCCCGTTAAACCCGTTGAGCCTGTCGATGACGGCGAAAAAGCATACGAAAACTTAAAAAATGCTGTATCAGACTTGCTGAAAAGTCGTGGAAGTACCATTGATGACGACATTTTCAAGATGATATATGACGGCGGATTTAAAGCAGGACACAAGACAGGATACCTTGAACTTTTGGAGAATATCGAAAATTTGGTACACATACAGTTAGATTGATAAGGGGACAGTAAAAATGATTACAGACAAGTTAATTTTTACCGAAGAAGAGAAAAAAAGATTAAAACAATCCACATCTTCCACAGAAATTGGAATGATACACGCAAGAGCAAAGAAAAGATATATATTATCATTTGGAAAAGACGTTAATATCGCTTATGAAGTTGTCTTTGAAAGCGTTATTCAGATAGGTGCTTACGATAAAGCTGATTTTGACAATGCTTTAAGATTTCTCATAGTTGATGTTTTAAACGTTCAAATATCCGCTTATGACTATTACAGATTAAATATTATCGAAGTTATAAAATCCGCTGAACAGAAAGCAATCGAGTGGTACGAAATGCCACAAAATTATATTTCGGAATTCTATGAAACACTGCTCGACATTTCAAACGGTAAGAAAAAACTTCAAGAGTTACCGATAGTACAAAAAACAACAACACCTGAAAAATACTTTTTACCTACATACAGGCTTGTTGATGTCCTTTTTAGCGGTACTTTTCCGATCGGAGAAGTAAAGATGGTAAATATGGCAGGAGAAAAAGACAATCGCAAAGGCAAAACAGCATACACATTGATGATGTTGAACTTTGACGAGTTGGGAGATGGTATCAAGATAAGCCGTGAGCTGTCCATATATGACCAACAGGTATGGAATTCTTGTGTAAATTTGATGTTGAACAGATACAGAATAATTACTCCGTCACAGATTTACAAATGGATGGGCTATGAAAGCACAATGGGAAAAAAAGAAAAAGATAGAATTATGGAAAGTATAAATACAATTATTCGTGCAAGAGTATTCATAGACAACGAAAATGAACGCAAATTATATAAGCGATACCCCGAAATCTCTCTCAATACTCCATTGTTGGCGGCTAAAATTATAACTGCCAAATCGGGAAGTAATGAAGTTACTGCAATCGAGATGTTGGAAATTCCTGACCTTTTCACTGTTGCGGAAGAAAGAGGACAGATAACAACCATTCCTTTCGAGGTATTGGAAAAATCAGCAATAGACAAATCTGAAAGTAACTTACAGCTTTTAACTTATCTGACAAAAAGAATTATACATATGAAACACGACAGCGACACTTCAAGAAAAATTCTGTTACAAGCCATACACAAAAAGTGTGAAATCGACACAAGACAGAAAAAACATAGACTTCCCGAAAAATTAAAAAGAGTACTCGACCGCTATACAGAAATTAAATGGATAAGCGGATATGAACTGACAGACAATGAAATAATAATTAAACTTCCTACAAAGAATTAAAAAATGATACAGCGGTTAGCAAATCGTGACCGCTGTATCATTTTTTTATAAAATATTTTATTATATCATATAAAATATAATATGTCAAGTCAACACCTAAAAAACGCATAAACAAGGCATTTTTTACGAGATTATATTTCGGCATTTTGCCACATCAGACAGTTTTTTACCTCAAAAGCACTTCTGAAAAATCGAAAAAGTCATATTTATTATAGTTTTTTCAAAAATAAGTGTCGTCTTTTCTGCTATCTCAATAAAATCACATCAAAATTTAGGGCTGTTTTCGGTGTATGTGAAAATTATTGACAGGAATTTTGTAACGCTTTGCAAGGAATTTTGTAACGCTTTGCAAGGAATTTTGTAACGCTTGCTTTTTTTTTGACGTGATTTTTACTTTTTTCAACCTAAATCAAACGCCGATAAAATGCGGATTTTTTCGCCTATCCCCTACCAAAAAGAATGTGATAGTGATTTTTTTCAAAAACCGTAAGACTTATAAGACTTATAAGTCTTTATAACGGCGAGCTGTCGTACTTGACAGGTACGACAGCTCCGCCTATAATAACCGAACAGAATCCCAGAAAAAGAATATCACACAAAAGAGAAAACATCTTTTCTCGGACAAACCACAACCATAGATATGAGAAAGGTATGCCTAACAGTACAAGGAACAATATTGGAAAGCTTTGACAAGTAGAAAGGCAATTTTCTTTTTATGGTTAAAAATATACATGGCTGTATTTTTCATTATACGGCGTTTTACGGTGTTTTTAGGGGAGAGGGGTATAATTATACTTCTGAGCCGTTTGAATGCCGTTATGAGCGTTATATGAGGGCATACGGGGCATTGTAGAGTGAAGTTTGAAAAAAGCATTTTAAACAGGTGAAACAATACTCTTTTTTCGGAAATATAAACAGTGTAAAATCACAACTGAATGTGTATGCACTGTACGGGCGATTTTAGAGGGGATTTCGGGGGTTTTAGGCTTAGGGGTACAAATTATACTTCTAACACGCTTGAGGGGCATACAGGGGCTTCTACGGGCTTATACGAGCGTGTTTAAAGCGGACTTTGAAACGTGCCTGTAAATTGATGAAATAATATTCTTTTTCGGAAATATAAGCGGTGTAAAACCACAACTAAATGTGTATGCACTGTACGGGCGATTTTAGGGGGTATTTCGGGAGTTTTAGTGCAAGGGGTATAATTTATACTCCTAACACGTTTGAGGGGCATACAGAGGCTTCTACGGGCTCATACGAGCGTGTTTAAAGCAGACTTTGAAACGTGCCTGTAAACTGATGAAATAATATTCTTTTTCGGAAATATAAGCGGTGTAAAACCACAACTAAATGTGTATGCACTGTATGGGCGATTTTAGGGGGTATTTAGGGGGTTTTTGTGCAGGGGGTAATTTTATACTCCGAAGCCGTTCAAAGCCCCGTAGCGTTAAAATTAGAGGGGTTACAGACGATTTTAAAAGCCAATAGGAAAGGACGATTGAAAATGGAATTTGAAAGAGCCGTTCAGGAACTCAAAGGACACATCAAAGACTATGCAGAGGAAATGTTGACCAAATCCAAGACAAGAGGACAATACGAGTGTATCTTTTGTGGAAGTGGCACAGGTTCTAACGGAACAGGAGCATTGACGGTATATGAAAATAATTTCTATTGCTTTTCATGTCAGCAAAAAGGCGATATATTCGACTTGATACAGCAAGTTGAGGGCATAGACAAAAAACAAGTCGTGCAGTACACCGCCCAAAAATACGGGATAAGCATTGACGGCAAGACCGACAACAACAAGTCAGACCGTACCAAGAAAGAAGAAAATATTGATTATACCACCTTTTTCCGTGAATGTAACAAGCATTTGCAGGATACGGACTATCACAGGGGAATTTCTCTTGATACTCTCAACCGCTTTTTAGTCGGATATGTTCCGCAATGGATAAATCCGAAGTCACCAAAAGCACCGCCGACACCATGCCTTATAGTGCCGACTTCAAGGACTTCATACCTTGCAAGAGCTACCGACAGTAATAACAAGCGAAAAGTTGGAAAAACGCATATCTTCAACTCAAAAGCCTTGAATAACACACCTGTTTTGTACATAGTCGAGGGCGAAATAGACGCATTGAGCGTTATAGACGTTGGAGGAAATGCCGTAGGATTAGGAGGTGTCAGCAATGTCAAGCATTTTTTTGAGGTGTTCGATCAAATTGAAAGAACAAAAGAACAGAAATTTATCATATCTCTTGACAATGACGAAGCAGGGGAAAAAGCTAAAAATGCCTTGATAGAGGGATTTGACGAGCGTAATATTTCATTCGGTGTGTATAATCCATGCGGAAACCATAAGGACAGCAACGAAGCCTTGAACGCTGACAGAGAGGAATTTCAAAAGGCGGTATTGCACGGCATAGAGAATATTGACAATCTGATTGAAGAATACAACAAGAATGCAAGTCTTGACTATGACAATAAATTTTGTGCAGAGGTGTTGTTGAATGACTTTATAGGCGGAATAGCTGAAAATGTCAATATTGAAGCCATTCCAACGGGATTTAAAGCACTTGATGACATTTTAGACGGCGGATTTTATGAGGGCTTGTATGGTATCGGTGCAATATCCTCTCTCGGTAAAACAACATTCGCATTGCAAATAGCTGACCAAATAGCAGAATACGGACACCCCGTATTGATATTTTCTCTTGAAATGTCAAAAAATGAACTCATTGCAAAGAGTATCAGCCGAAACACGTTTAAAAGAGTGATTGCGACAAGGGGAGATGTTAGCAACGCAAAGACAACAAGGGGGATAATGACGGGCAAAAAGTACCGTTTTTATAATCAGATCGAAAGAGAATTGATAAAGAGTGCAACATACGACTACAAGGACATATCAAAAAATATTTTTATCCGTGAGGGCATGACACAGCGAAAAAGGAACAGACAAAGCAAATACAGATTACTCGATACTGACTTTGAAACGACTTTCAAGGGATTATAAAATACCTGTTATTGTCATTTCTTCATTCAACCGTGAAAATTACAGCAACAGAGTTTCCATGCAGGCATTCAAAGAAAGTGGTGCTATTGAATATTCGGCAGATGTTCTTATCGGTTTACAGTTAATGGGAACGGGTGAAAAAGATTTTGATGTTGACGAAGCCAAAAGCAAAAACCCAAGAGAAATAGAAGCGATAGTATTAAAAAATCGTAACGGCAGGACAGGCGGAAAAATCGGGTATAAATACTACTCCATGTTCAATTACTTTGAGGAATTGGAGGAAACGCCGACTAACCCAAAGAGGAAAAAGCCCGATAAACCCGTTAAAAGAGATGAAATGCTGTAAAGGGGCGTGAAAAAATGCAGTTGGAGAAAAATTTAGAAAGCATTTTTGACAGCATTTTTGATACAGACGTTACGATCGGAGAAGAAAATGCCCAAGAGCCATTGTCCGAACAACTTCAACAAGTACAAAACAGTTTGAAACCACAGTACATGGACAGCCAAAGACAAGAGGATATTTGCAAGCAGTACCAAGAGAACCGCTTGAAAGCAAGTCAAGGCATGACGGATATAATCAAGGGTGCTGAATACGGAATGACGTTGTACAAACTTTTTTTCAA
>CADCDE010000059.1 GCA_902800065.1 uncultured Ruminococcus sp. | reverse complement strand
TTTTTATGTCAAGAAATAATAAGTCAGCCTTGCGGCTGACGGGCAATTCATCCCCCCGCCTTTAGAGGCGGGGGACTTCTTGCCCATTTAGGTTAAAAATAAATATTCCAAGAACAACACTTATCAGTATTACAGCAAAAATAATAATGATATGTCTTTGTCTTTTGGATTCTTCCTTTGGGTCAAGTCCGAAATCGGGACTTTCGATATTATACTCATCCATAATTATTCGCCATTAAGAATTATATTTCTGACCTTCTGCATACGCTGGTCAAGCAGTGCACTTTCATTTGCACAGTCGATAAGCTCCTGTGAAAGTATATCCTTCTTCTCCTCGGGCAGATTCTTCTTATACTTCAGTTTATGCTCAAGGCTTGCCCAGAAATCCATTGCAATAGTTCTTAACTGAACTTCAACTTTTACATCTTTCTTTTCGTTTTCCAGAAATATCGGTACGGATATTATCAGATGCAGGCTCCTGTAACCGCTCGGCTTGGGATTTTTGATATAATCCTTTTCACTTATGAGTGTTACATCATCCTGCTGTAAAAGGCATTTTGCAAGCCTGTAAATATCCTCGACAAACGAACATATAACTCTTACCCCTGCTATATCATGTATATTTTCTTCAATAGATGTCAGGTCTCTCGGAATATTCTTCTTTATTACCTTTCTTATGATACTGTCATAGTCCTTGACACGGGAGGTTATATTCTCTATCGGATTGCCGTCATATTTCAGCGAAAACATCTCATTAAGCACCTTGAATTTAGTTTCCACTTCCATTATCGCACAGGCATAATATGAAAAGAATTCCTCCGCAGGTGCAATACTCTCCTGAATTATATCCAAAAACATTTCTTCGTTGAAATTTATTCTCTCGGAAAATTTAACAAGCTCCTTTGCCATATCATCAGCCTGTTTTATTACATCATTTCTTTTTTCACTCATTAAAATTTCAGCCCCTTTTATATATATTTATATAATCTCTATAATAAATGAAATAATTATGCTTGTCAACCTAAAAAATATTTATAAAAGGTAAATTTTTTGTTCATATCAAAAAACAGCCACCTTTCAGGTGACTGTCTTCACAAATTTATAGCCTTTTTCTTTGACAACCTTTTTTATTTCAGCGTCAGAAACATCATGAGACATTTCAATATAAGCCTTGCCGTCAGCGTGACTTGCCGTGACACTGATAATGCCGTCCATTTCTTCCAGTGCCTTTTTCACTGTCGCCTCACAGTGAGAACACATCATGCCTTTTATAATAACCGTCTTTTTAATAATATCTCCGCTGTCGGAAATATCTGTCACAGGATTTTTTATTTTCCTGTCATGTTTTTTATCAAACAACTTGAATAAATTCAGCCTTAACGCATTTGTCACAACGAATACACTTGACAAACTCATTGCCGCCGCTCCGAACATCGGTGTCATGCCTATTCCCCAATGTGAATAAACTCCTGCTGCCAGCGGTATCAAAAGAGTATTATAAATCAATGCCCAAAACAGATTTTCAAGGATATTTCTGTAAGTTTGTCTTGAAAGCCTTATCGCTGCCGAAACATCTGTCAATCTGCTTTTCATCAATACAACATCAGCTGCATCTATGGCTATGTCAGTTCCTGCACCAATGGCTATACCGACATTTGCCCTTGTCAGTGCAGGGGCATCATTTATGCCGTCACCCACCATTCCAACCTTGCCTTTTTTAGACAGCTTTCTGATAACTGCTTCCTTGCCTTCAGGCTTTACATTTGCTATTACTTCATCAACTCCAGCCTGCTTTGCAACAGCCCTCGCAGTCCTCTCATTATCTCCTGTCAGCATGACCGTATATATCCCCATATTCTGCAATTCCTTCACAGCCCTTGCAGAATCCTCTTTTATCGTATCGGCTACTGCTATTATTCCAAGCAATTCACCATCTTTAGTGAACAGTATAGGAGTTTTTCCCTGTTCGGAAAATTCATCTGCTTTTTCAAGCACATCACCTGAAACTGAAAATTTTCCTGAAACAAAATCAACACTTCCTCCGAATATCTCACAGTCGTCAATTTTACCTGTCAGACCGTTTCCGACAAGTGCCTGAAAATCCGTCACTTCACCGATTTTCATATCACTTTCATATTCACAAACAGCCTTTGCAAGAGGATGTTCACTCATGCTTTCAAGGGATTTCGCATAATACAGCAATTTATCATTGAACGAAATCACGTCTGTTACAGACGGTTTACCGTTTGTTACAGTGCCTGTCTTGTCTAGGGCAATTATCTGTAATTTTCCTGTTTCCTGCAATGCCTCAGCCGTCTTGAAAAGTATGCCGTTCTTTGCACCGACACCGTTTCCGACCATTATCGCAACAGGCGTTGCAAGTCCCAACGCACACGGACACGACACTACCAATACACAAATTCCCCTTGCAAGTGCCGTTCCGATACCTGCACCCAACAATAACCATATAGTTATTGTCAGCAAGGCTATTCCAATTACAGCAGGCACAAATACACCTGATATTTTATCAGCTATTTTTGCAACAGGTGCTTTTGTAGCTGACGCATCACTTATCATTGAAATTATCTGTGATAAAGTTGTATCTTCCCCTACTCTCAATGCACAACATTTCAGAAATCCCGACTGATTTATCGTTGCCGATGAAACACGGTCTCCTACGGTTTTATCAACAGGGATACTCTCTCCTGTCAAGGCAGATTCATTAACAGCACTGTTTCCCTCAATAACTTCACCGTCAACAGGAATATTTTCTCCAGGTCTCACAACGAATATATCATCTTTTCTGACATCATCTATTGAAACTATGATTTCTTCACCGTCACGGATAATATTAGCTGTTTTCGGGGCAAGTTTCATTAAACTTTTCAAAGCATTTGTAGTTTTTCCCTTTGAATATGCTTCAAGCATTTTACCGACTGTTATCAAGGTAAGTATCATTGCCGCCGATTCAAAGTAAAATTCATTCATATAAGCCGACTCATTCGCCCTGTCAGCAGTCATTGCAAAAAGCATCACCGTACTGTAAGAAAATGCCGCTGATGAACCAAGTGCAATAAGTGTATCCATATTAGGCGAGCCGTAGAACAGGCTTTTGAATCCGCTGACAAAAAATTTCTGATTTATCACCATGATAATTCCCGACAAGAGTAACTGCACAAGTCCCATTGCAATATGATTTCCCTGCATGAAAGGCGGTACAGGAAAATTAAACATATGCACTCCCATTGAAAAATACATCAGAATTATCAAAAATCCCAATGATACAAAAAGCCTTTTTTTCAGGACAGGTGTTTCACGATCTTTGAGAGAATCTTCTTCCGCCGCAATTTTCGCACTGAAATTGCTCTTTTTTATGTCACTTTCTTTCGGTGATATTCCGTAGCCTGCATTTTGTACGGCTTTTATAATATCGCTGTCGCTGACGTTTCCCTCGACACCCATTGAATTTGTCAGCAAACTTACGGAACAAGACGTTACACCGTTTACTCCCGAAACAGCCTTTTCAACTCTCGCCTGACAAGCCGCACAGCTCATTCCTGTAACTGTATACTGCTTCACGTTTCACACTCCTAATATTATTATTTCCCTGTCATTCTGAGGAACGAAGTGACGAAGAATCCTTTGAAGATTCCTCACTGCGTTCGGAATGACAAAGTTTTAGACTTAACAAACTACTATTATCAAATATATAATTTAAAAGACCTCTGTATCTTTACTTTCAGTTCATCAAAGGTCTTGCAGTCAAAGCCTTTACAATTCCACTTATCAACAGGAACAGACACATTATACGTTCCATCTTCACGGCGTAAAATGTCCATATACATTTCATCATTATTCAAAGTTATCCAATTTGCATTTTTCATATAACTTTGATGTATACCGCTGCTGTGCAGTATTGCCAAAAGTTCCATCATTTCATCCTGATTCTGCATGAGCCTTTTTGCCGACTCGGATAACTTTACTTTTTCACAGCCGTCAAAAGCATCCTTAGCTATCCATTCAAGATTTTCGGGGAAATTTATGGTTTCAAGCTGACTACATTCCGCAAATGCCCTTGAATCTATCCTTACAAGACTTTTAGGCAAATATACTTCCTTTAATTTTTGACAATATTCAAAAGCATATTTTCCTATAACTGTCACACCCTCGGATATATGCAGGGACTCCATTTTTGACATTCTGAAAGAACTCGGATTTATCGCCTCATATGCAGGGACAGTAAAATCGTCTGTTCTCATGCCTATCAAAGTATTTCCATGAATGACATTATGTTTTGTTGGTCGTGGTGTCTGGGGTTGCTGAATGACACTCTTTTTTGCAGGTTGTGGATTTCTTATACTCTCATCAGGCACACCGCCGACAATTTCATCCATACGTCTGCTATAATATCCACTACTATAATATTCATTTTCATCAATTTCTTCTTTTATCTCCGGAACTTTGATATGCGGACAGTTCAAAAACGCATCTTCTACGATTTCCTCTATATTTTCAGGGAAATTTATCTCTCTTAAATTCCCACAGTTGGCAAATGCCTTTGTTCTTATTGAAGTGATACTTTCGGGTAGTTTCACTGATACAAGATTCTTACAATCCTGAAATGTATTTGCTCTTATTGTATCAATGCCTTCGGGAATGACAACTGTTTTAAGTGTTTTTTTCGTTTCACTGCTCAAAGCCAATGACCATATTGCGGTTACTCCTTCGGGTATCACCAAATCAACAAATTTTCCCTCACAACGACTCACTTCACCGTTTACGACCATTAATTTTACTTCCGAACCATTTTGTTTTGTAGCATAGCATTGTGAATCTATCCAATCTGGAAGTTTGATATGCGGGCAATTATCGAACGCATCGGGAGAAACCTCCTTGATATTTTTCGGAAAATTTATCTCTCTCAAATTCACACAGTTAGCAAAAGCCTTTGTTTGAATGTAACGCACGCTTTCGGGCAGTTTAACCGATACAAGATTATGGCAGTCCTGAAATGTATTCGACCTTATATATTTGATACCTTCGGGAATAACAACGGTTTTAAGCGTTTTTTGAGTTTCACTGCTTAAAGCACCCGACCAAATACCCGTTATCCCGTCAGGAACTATCAAATCAACAATATTCCCCGAACATCTTTTTAATTCATTGTCTTCTACTTCTAATTTCGGTTTTGACACGGTTGCAGGTAATTTATCTTTATCAGATGATGATGTCTTACTATCAGCATAACTATCCATAAGTGCCGAAAGAAATGAAAATAAATCAGCCATAATAATATCCCTCCGTCATTTGATATTATCATTATAATACTATCAAATACAGATGTCAATAGCCTTTTACAATTTCTTTCAAATACTCAGCATATTCTTTTGGTTTTGATGCCTGAAAACCTGCATGACCGTTTCCGGGATATTCAATATATTTTGCATACTGATAGCGTAGAAATACTGTCATTTTCCAATATAGAGTCCAACTGCCTGTCAGAATAAACCCAATATTCAATATTATTGGGTGTTTGTCCGTTCCACATATCTTCTCCGCATCTGCATACCAAATGTGACATAATTTAACTTGAGTTCGATGAAAACGACAGCGACGAAGAATCTTTTGAAGATTCCTCACTGCGTTCGGAATGACATACTTCATTTCATCATTGTCAGAATATTTTTCAGTTATATCGAACTTATGTTAATTTACTCTCCTACTGCCCATTGTATCATTTCAGAAACAAATTTCGGTGTTATCACCGTTGGCGGTTTTTGCATTTTATATTCATATCTTTCTGTAAAACCTGATGTTTGTTTTCCCTGAAATATTCTTCCACTGCTTTCGACTATAAAATTATCATCACACACTTTATACGCCAATACAAGACTCTTATCATCTGAAACAATATGCAAATATATTCTGTCGCAATCTTCACAGTTTCTTCCTACACGCCAAAAATATTCTTTGTTATTGCAAATTATTTTTCTTTTATATTTCCTTGCAACTCCCATAATATCACCCGGAATTTTATAATTTTTTGACAAACAACGCCCTTATTGCATTAAGTACAGCTATTACCATAACCCCCACATCTGCAAATATCGCTATCCACATATTTGCAATACCCAATGCACCAAGTACCAAACACGCTATTTTTACTCCTATCGAGAACCATATATTTTCGTTGACTATCCTCAGACATTTTCTTGATATTTTAATAGCCTTTGAAATTTTAATAGGATCATCGTCCATCAATACTACGTCAGCCGCTTCAATAGCCGCATCTGAACCCATCGCACCCATTGCTATACCAATATCAGCCCTTGACAAGACAGGTGCATCATTTATACCGTCACCGACAAATGCCGTTACTCCCAATTTTTCGGAAAGTATCTTTTCAACTTCATTTACTTTATCTTCGGGCAACAGTTCACTATGCACTTCATCTATATTCAATTCTCCCGCAACCTTATCAGCAACCTTCTTACTGTCACCTGTCAGCATGACTGTTTTTTTGATACCAGATTTTTTCAATTCTTTTAACGCCTGCTCGGCAGTCGGCTTTATAATATCGGATATGACTATATGACCGATATATTTTCCGTTTCGTGAAACGTGTATGACCGTTCCCGAATGTTCGTGAGGACATTTTTGAATTTCCGCCCCGACTGCTTTCATCATCTTTTCATTTCCGACACAGATTATATTATTATTGACAAGAGCTTTTACACCCTGTCCTGCAATGTTTTCGGCTTTCAGAACATGGCAGCCGTCATTTTCATTCTGATATGCTGCTTTAAGTGAATTTGCTATCGGGTGACTTGAATATCTCTCGACATGAGCCGCCAAATGCAGAAGTGTATTTTCGTCTACGATTTCGGGATGTATCGCCGTAACTTCAAAAACTCCCTTGGTAAGAGTTCCCGTCTTGTCAAATACAACGGTCTTTGTTTTCGAGAGAATTTCAAGGTAATTCGAGCCTTTTACCAAAATACCTTCCTTGCTTGCACCGCCTATTCCTGCAAAGAAACTCAACGGAATACTTATCACCAACGCACACGGACAGCTTATTACAAGAAATGTCAATGCCCTGTAAATCCATGTAGACCAGTCACCTGTGAAAACTGACGGTATCACCGCCAATGCCAATGCACTGAATACAACGGCAGGAGTATATATTCTTGCAAATTTCGAGATGAAATTCTCCGATTTGGATTTCTTTGAGCTTGCATTTTCTACTAAATCAAGTATCTTTGAAACAGTCGATTCACCGAACTCTTTTGTAGTTTTTATTTTAAGCAAGCCATTCAAATTTATACAACCGCTTATTACTTCATCACCCGAAATAACATTTCTTGGCATACTTTCGCCTGTTAATGCACTTGTATTGAGAGATGATTCTCCCTCAACTACAACTCCGTCAATGGGTATCTTTTCGCCTGCCTGCACGATTATTACTGAACCTACCTCAACTTCATCGGGATCAACCTGTTCCAATTCACCGTCATCATTTTCAATATTGGCATAATCTGGACGAATATCCATTAATGCAGAGATATTCTTTCTGCTTTTTCCGACAGCATAGCTCTGAAACCACTCACCTATCTGATAGAACAGCATTACAGCGACAGCCTCGACAAAATCACCGTCACCCCATATTCCTACTGCTATTGCACCGACAGTTGCTATTGCCATCAAAAAACATTCATCAAACGGCTGTAAATTTTTTATCCCCTTGAACGCTTTTATCAATATATCATAACCGACAATAAGATACGGTATCATATACAGAACCAATTTCAGCCACTTGTTTTCTATCGGTATGAATATCAGCAATATCATCAAAACCGCTGCAATTATAATTCTCGTTAGATTTTTCTTTTGTTTTTTCGTCATAGGAAATCCCCTCCATTGTAAAATATAACTTTTATGTCATTCTGAGGAGCGAAAGCGACGAAGAATCTTTTTAAGATTCCTCACTGCGTTCGGAATGACATTAGTCAAAAAAGGCACAGTACAACTGTACCGTGCCTGAATCTCATTTCAAATATATCTCACAGTCATCTTCAACTTTTTTGCAGTTCTTCAAGACATTCTGCATAACTTCTTTATAGTCGTATCCATCCTCGAATTCAACGCTCATTTTGAGAGTCATAAAATTAACGGAAGCATCCTTTACACCCTCGGTTTTTTTGGCAGCATTCTCCATTTTATTCGCACAGTTGGCACAGTCCACTTCAATTTTATAAGTTTTTTTCATAATATAAAACTCCTTTCAAAGAATGATTAAACATTTATTTAATCGTTGAATATAATATACCACTTTATTACGAAAATGTCAATATACAAAAACGGTCAGAGAAAAAATTTTTTTCCCTGACCGCCTTTTCTGTTTAGCCAAATCAAAAGTATTTTGGATTTATAAAAATATATCTTGGAACAACATTTACATTGAAATCCTTATTTTCCTTACCAATTTTAAAAGTTTCCGTTATATTGGCAAAGTACTCACTTTTATTATTTTTAACTGTGAAATCCAAATCAGTTATTGCAGTTGTCTTTTGACCTGCATACTCAACATCGCATACAGAAAATGAACCATACTTCACTTTTTCCATATCAAATCTGATACGAAGGGATACATCTCTATAATCTTCACTGTCAACTATCTTATCCGAAAAACTTTTATAAGAAACTCTTGCATCTGTTTCAGCAAGGTCAATCCTGCCCGAAAAATAACCTGCCGCTTTATAAACTGCATTTTTCTGTGTTTCAAAAGTACATTTGCCGTTTTCAACAAGCACCATTTTTCTGTGTAATTTTTCGTCTATGGTTTCTTCAAGTGTCAATAAAAACGGCTCTTTCTGTTCGGAAGTAACAGTCACTTGATAAGTATCACCGACTTTTTTCGGTTCACTTATATCTACAATATCAGGGCTATGCTGTGTAATTTTTGGATAAAGCTGTTCCTGAATAATATAGTTACCGTCATCATCTTTTTTATAATACATAATATTAACTTTGCCAATATAACCATCAGGTGTTTTAAAACCGTAATTGCCCAAATCACAATCAATAGTTTCATTTTTATTTGGCTTGTATGTTATGAAATTCCTGTTGTTATAGTATGTGCTTTGCGAATCGGGATAAGGCTGGATTTTTTTAAATTCTTCAAGTATGCTTTCAAAATCATCATTATGTGCAATGATTTCCTTTGCTTTTTCCACTGTAAGTTTTGTTTCACTTCCGTCAGACAAACCTGCTATGCTTCTTTCATCAAACGGTTTTACTCCCTGAAAAATTCTTATTTCAAATATTTCTTTGTACTTTTCCTGTGTCAAACCTATCCCATAATAAGTATAAAATATCTGCCTCAAAATATCTTCATTGAAATCTGATATAAATTCACCGTAGTATTCCTTGAATTGTTCTACGAACTCATCACATTCTTTCTTTTTTTCGCCATATTCCGTACTCGACTGCAATACATTTTCATTATATTTTTCCGAATATTCTTCTTGATATTTTTTATATATTTCGGTAAAATACGAATTGTTCATGTTAGTATAAACCTGCTTAACATCATCTTTTGAAAGTCCCTCTATAAAAACATTATTGTCCTGACAATATTTTAATGCCGTTTCATATTCAATTTCCTCTGTTATTGTACCGCTGTTATCAATAATCGGAACAGAATTGTTTTTCAGCGAGATACCGGCTGTTATCCCGACTGCCGCTATCGCTATGCAAGCCGCTGAAGCAATTATCACGCCTAAAATATTTTTCCTTGCAATACCCGATTTTTTCAAAGCCTTTTTATATATTTCTTCGGACGGTATATTTTCGGTTTCCTTAAATTCAAAGTCTTTCATAAATATATCGACCTCCTCCGCACTGCACTTATCCAGAATTTCATCAAGCGAATTTTTCATTCCGCAACACCTCCGAAATATTCCCTTAATCTTTTTATTACCCTGCTTGCCCTTGTATCAACGCTGCTGACTGTCATATCAAGTATTTCGGCAATTTCCTTTGAAGTCTGCCCTATGTAATATTTTCGTATCATAATGCTCTTGTCGGGTTCGTCAAGCTCGTTTATTTTGCGGATAACGGCAAGACGTTTTTCCTTTTCTTCAAAATCGCCCTCAATAGTGTTTTCGTCTGAAATCTCAATTTCATCAATAGATACTGTTTCAGTCTTGGATTTTCTCAGAATATCTATCGCTTTATTTTTGGCAATAACACACAGCCATGTTTTGATACTGCATTTGGTGAAGTCATATTTATCAATATTTATGTAAAAATCGCTTAACACATCTGCAGTGCAGTCCTCAATAATATATTCCGAAAAATTTATCAATTTGCTTTTTACGACTGCATATATCAGACCTGCATATTTTTCCGTCAGTTCTTTCATAGCCTTTTCGGGCTTCTTCTTCATAAATTTTACAAATTCCCTGTCCTGCACACATTCACCCCTCTGTTAAAAATAACTCCACGCTGTACCATAATAATTCCAATTAAATCCGCTATTATATTCCTGAAAATAATCAAAACCGAAAAAGTATTTCGGAATGAATTTAAGTTCTGTATTTTCATCGCTCACAAAAACATTTATCCATCTGTCGCCCCTGCCTGAATTTATCTCCAATACACCTTTTTTAGACAATACACTTTTTTCGTCACTGTCAACTATATCGTATTCAAGATATCCGTCTTTTTCAATATCCGTTTCCACTTTGAAGAAAAATAAATTTGAATTGTCGTCGCACTTATCCGAAACGGCATAGTCAAATAATTTCACCGCACTTTCAGAAATACACTCTCCGCAAATATATCCAACAGGCTTATACAAAGTTTCCCGAACAGATTTAATAACAGTTTCACCGTTATCCATAACAACATATCTGTAAGGATAATGGTCAATAGAATTCATTTCGGTTATTAAAGTCTTGAATTTCACCAAAAACGGCTCTTTACATTCAGAAGTAACTTTCACTTCATATTCTTTACCGTTTTTAATGGGTATATCAACATCAATTTTCTCGACTGTGAAATTTGTTTTTTCTGCAATCGCAATCTCAGGTGACACTTTTATATCCTCACCGTTACTGCATGAACACAGCAATATTCCCGCAAATACAATGCACAATATTTTTCCACACTTTAACATATAAATTCACCTCCCGCACATCTTCTGTTATTATATACGAATTTTCACAAGAAATCTTACACTAAAAATAAAAAAAGTGCCAGCCGAAAAAATATCCGACTGACACTGAAAATTGCCAATTGCTAATTGCTAATTGAATTAAGCCTTGCCTACTGAACCAAAGAGTTCCATTTTTTCCTTAACGGTAGCTTTGATAGCTTCAAATCCTGGAGCAAGGAGTTTTCTGGGATCAAAGCCCTTGCCTTCAAGGTCTTTGCCTGCTTCAATGTACTTTCTTGTAGCTTCCTGGAATGAGAGCTGGCACTCTGTATTAACATTGATTTTAGAAACACCGAGTTCTATAGCTTTCTTAATCATGTCGGCAGGAATACCTGTACCACCGTGGAGAACGAGAGGCATTTCACCTGTTTTTTCCTGGATAGCTGCGAGAGTTTCAAAGCTGAGACCTTTCCAGTTAGCGGGATATTTGCCGTGAATATTACCGATACCTGCTGCGAGCATATCAACGCCGAGATCAGCTATTGTCTTGCACTCATCGGGATCTGCACATTCGCCCATACCTACAACGCCGTCTTCTTCGCCGCCGATTGAGCCTACTTCGCACTCGATTGAAAGACCGAGATTATGTGCTACGTTAACGAGTTCCTTTGATTTAGCGAGGTTTTCCTCGAAGGGATAGTGTGAACCATCAAACATGATTGAAGTAAAGCCTGCTTTTACGCACTTGTAGCAGCCTTCGTATGTACCGTGGTCAAGATGAAGTGCAACAGGTACTGTGATGCCGAGAGATTCGTCCATAGCCTTTACCATAGCTGCAACTGTCTTGAAGCCTGTCATGTACTTGCCTGCACCCTCAGATACACCGAGGATAACGGGGGAATTGAGTTCCTGTGCTGTAAGGAGGATAGCCTTTGTCCATTCAAGATTGTTGATGTTGAACTGACCTACTGCATAGTGACCTGCCTTTGCTTTTTTAAGCATTTCTGCTGCATTTACCAATGCCATTGTAATCACGCTCCAAAAAAATTATAATATTTTTTGATGCACAAATTTCATTCATGCACTCTATATTTTTTATTATACTATAAATTTTCCAAAAGATAAACTATATTTCAAAAAAAAATTTATTTTTTTTGCAAATTTCAATATGATACAGTATTTATCTTGACTTTTCAGCAAAAAAGCGGTATTTTATTATAGTGAAGTGTGGAGAGTGGAGAGTTGAGCTGTTGAAAGCTCCTGCTTTTTGCCAAACACACAAAACAAAACAGTGGATCACGGGATTACGGAGATAATCAGAAGCAACTTCACTCTCCACTCTCAACTCTCCACACTTAAAGAAAAAGGGGATTTTTAAAATGCTTACATTGGATAAAGTCTATCATGCATCGTATGTTCTCAAGGATATTATAAGACCTACTGACATGATAAAGGCTACTAATCTTGCGGATGACTTCGAGTTATATCTCAAAACCGAAAATTTACAGATAACAGGTGCTTTCAAAGCCAGAGGTGCTTATTACAAGATATCCCAGCTTACAGATGAAGAAAGAGCAAAGGGTGTTATTGCCTGTTCAGCAGGAAACCATGCACAGGGCGTTGCACTTGCTGCCGCAAAGTATGGCATAAAGGCTCTTATCTGTATGCCTGATTCCGCTCCTATATCAAAGGTCGAGGCCACAAAAAGCTACGGTGCAGAGGTATGTCTCGTTGAGGGTACTTATGATGATGCCCACGACAAAGCCGTTGAATTACAGCATGAAACAGGTGCTACTTTCATACATCCGTTTGATGATGAGCTTGTAATTGCAGGTCAGGGTACTATCGGTCTCGAAATTCTCGAACAGTTGGCTGATGTCGATGCAATTATCGTGCCTATCGGCGGCGGCGGTCTTATCAGCGGTGTTGCATACGCTGTCAAGTCTCTCAACCCGAATGTAAAAATATACGGTGTACAATCAGCAGGTGCTCCATCAATGTATATCTCTATGGCTCACGGTCAGATAGAGACACTTCCGAGTGTAAATACATTTGCTGACGGTATTGCTGTAAAAACTCCCGGTGAATTGACATTTGATATTTGCAGCAAATACGTTGATGAAATAATGACTGTTACAGATGATGAAGTTGCAACAGCTATTCTCTCACTTATAGAAAAGCAGAAATTGATTTCCGAGGGTGCAGGTGCTGTTTCAGTCGCTGCAGCTTTATTCGACAAATTCCCGCTCAAGGGCAAAAAAGTCTGCTGTCTTGTATCGGGCGGTAATATTGATGTTACGATACTTTCAAGAGTCATTGACAGAGGCTTGCAGAAAACAGGCAGACTTTCCGAATTTACAATAGCTCTCACAGATAAGCCCGGTGAATTGCAGACTGTTTCAAAGATAATATCAAAACTCGGTGCCAATGTCGTAGCAGTAAGCCATGACCGTGCAGACCTCAACACCGACATCAATTCATGCTATCTCCGTCTTTCACTTGAAACACGCAATCATGAGCATATTCAGAAAATCAAAGATGACCTCGCTAAACACGGTTATAAAATCGTACAGTAAAGTGAGGAATCAGGAGTGAGGAGTGAGAAACTGCAAAAATAAATTTCTCAGTCCTATTCCGCTATATAATAGAAAGGAAGTTTTTTCAAATGGCAGAAGTAGTTTATACAAAAAATGCACCTGATGCAATAGGTCCGTATTCACAGGCTATCAAAACAAACGGTCTTGTTTTCACATCAGGTCAGATTGCTATCAACCCCGCAACAGGAAATGTTGAAGCTGATACTATCGAGGGACAGACTGAACAGGTCATGCAGAATCTCAAGAATCTCCTTGAAGCATCAGGCTCATCTCTCGAAAAGGCTGTTAAAACAGTTTGTTTCCTCGCTGACATGAACGACTTTGCAGCTTTCAACGCTATCTACGGAAAGTATTTCACAGGCAAGCCTGCACGTTCATGCGTTGCTGTAAAGTCTCTCCCCAAAAATGTCCTCTGTGAAGTTGAAGTCATAGCAGAATATTGAAAAGAGAGTGGAGAGTTAAGAGTTGAGAGTGGAGCTGTTATATTCTCCGCTTGATTCTCAGAATTTGTTGTATTTAACGCGAACGCAGTGAGGAATCTTCAAAAGATTCTTCGTCGCTGTCGCTCCTCAGAATGACAGTATAATAATTTTTCGTTTTCATCGAACTCACGTTATTTAATTTCAAAAAGTCCGTATCGGCTCACCAAAAAAGCCGTTACGGATTTTTTTATATGCCTGAAAATAATTTTCTTTAACAACTCATATATATTGTGAGAGCGGAATAAATATACTTCTAACTTCTCACTCCTAATTTCTCACTTTACGAAAGGTCGTGGTCTTTATTTGACAAACGAAAAGCCATTCTGGGGCAGTCTTATAGGATTTTTTACAGTCAGCCTTATGGGAGTCGTTGCACATTTTTTGTTTGAATTATCGGGAAATAATACATTTATCGGACTTTTTACACCTGTAAACGAAAGTACATGGGAACACCTGAAACTATTATTCTTTCCGTTCATGTTATATAACATAATAGAATTTTTAACATATGGCAAAAAAATACAGGGATTTTTATTCTCACGGGTAACGGGAGTTATTTTCGGCTTGATATTCATTCCATCGGCACATTTCATTTATACATCTATTCTCGGAAAAAGCGTTCCAACAATAGATATCCTGCTGTTCTTTATCAGCGTATTTCTTGCTTTTTATATAAGCTATTCACGGATAGTAAAAAAATTCGACCAAAAACCTTGGAGAACCTTCTCGGCAATAGTATTATTCACAGGAATATCCGCTCTTTTTATCGGTCTGACATTCTTTCCACCAGATACAGCTCTTTTTCGCAGTCCTGTATAAAAAATTTTCCAGAAATCCCCTTGACAAATGTTTTTGAACGTGCTATTATAATTACACAATTCATATAGATTTAATATGAATTGAAACAAAAACAGGAGTGATATAATATGTCTAATTTTTATAACAGTATTACGGAAACTATCGGAAAAACCCCTTTACTCAAAGCAAACAACTTTATACAGGACAATGATTTATCAGCAAATATCTTTGCAAAGCTCGAATATTTCAACCCTGCAGGAAGTGTCAAGGACAGAGTGGCAAAGGCTATGATAGATGATGCCGAACAAAAAGGCTTGCTTAAAAAAGGCTCTGCAATAATCGAACCGACAAGCGGTAATACAGGTATCGGTATAGCCGCAGTAGCTGCAGCAAGAGGTTACAGGGCTATCATGACAATGCCTGAGACCATGAGCATTGAAAGAAGAAATCTCCTCAAAGCATACGGTGCAGAGGTAGTTCTAACAGACGGCTCAAAGGGTATGAAGGGTGCTATCGCAAAGGCTGAGGAGCTTAAAAATGAAATTGAAGGTGCAGTTATCCTCGGACAATTCGTGAATCCTGCTAATCCGCAGATACATTTCAATACAACAGGTCCCGAAATATGGGAGGATACTGACGGCAATGTAGATATATTCGTGGCAGGTGTCGGTACAGGCGGTACTCTTTCAGGTACAGGCAATTTCCTTAAATCAAAGAATCCCAATGTAAAAGTAGTTGCAGTTGAGCCAGAAACTTCTCCGGTTTTGTCCGAGGGAAAAGCAGGTCCACATAAGATACAGGGAATCGGTGCAGGCTTTGTTCCCGATACTCTTGATACAGATGTCTTTGATGAGGTCATCAAAGTTCCAAATGCAGAGGCATTTTCAACAAGCCGTGCATTTGCAAAAAGTGAAGGCGTACTCGTTGGAATATCAAGTGGTGCGGCACTTTGGGCAGCATTACAGCTTGCAAAACGTCCCGAAAATGCAGGAAAAAATATCGTTGCAGTTCTTCCCGATACAGGCGAGCGTTATCTCTCAACAGAGTTATTTTCATAAAAGAACAATCGGTCAGGCAGTTCATACTGTCTGACCGATTGTTTTTACAGATTATTCAGGTAATTCAGCAAGAATCTTTCTGCAAGGCTGTTTTTCTTGATATTTTCGACAGCCTGTTCATGCGTGAACCACTGTGCTTCATCAACTTCAACTGTGTTGAGATGTTCAAGACTTTCACTTTCAACCGTACATGAGTAATTCAGCATTAGTGTATTTGTATTCTTAAAATACTCGCTTTTATTGAAATGCAAAGTCTTTACTTTCAGTCCTGTTTCCTCCATGACCTCACGGATAACTGCTGCCTCGGCATTTTCGCCTTTATTGATATATCCCGCTACGAGAACATTATTTTTCTTTCCGTACTGCTGTATAAGAAGTATCTTTGTCTTATCCTGATTTTCAACTATCATGCTGACGGCTGTTGAAAATATCGGGAATCTGTATTCACCGCATTTTTCACAATACGGTATAATACCCTCATTTTCAAGTTCTTTATTTATCAGCTTATTACCACATTCATAACAATATTTCATTGTCCGTTCTCCCTTTGCCTAATATTCTGAAATATATTGGTCACGCCTTCGGGATGACGTTTATCATATATGACACCGATTACCCATAATGCTATTGCAATAACCCCTATACCGCCTATCAGAAATCCCGCAGTTATCTGTTTGCCGACTTCTTCAAAATCATCATCTGAACGTGCAAACGGGGGATAATTGGGGTCAATATACAAAGTCATTGTCTTTCCTGTCTTGGTAGCTTTGGCAACGTGAACATGATTAAAGCTATAATTTGAACCGTTGTATTCATATCTGAAATCAGCATAGGTACGGCTTCCATGACTGACTTTTACACAGGTTGCCTGTACTGTAACAGCCGTTTCCATGAATTTATCATTTGCTGTCTTCTTCTGTATACCATTAACGACTATAAGTGTTCCAATAGTCAAAAAGAACAGTATAAAACATACTCCGAATATACGTCCGCCTATATCTTTTTTATTCTCTGTATTTTCCATAACTATTTTATCTCCCATGGTTCATTCGTGCTTGGCTTTTGCTTATTTGTCATTACAGGAATTGCAACTGTACAAACAACTCCGACTATTATCATAAATATAAACATATAAAAGCTGAAATTATATTCTCTATCCGTCATAGGTACACGGGCATCATTAGGATTATCGGGAGATATATATATTTTTATAAAATCTCCTGTTTTGGTATCTTCATCCACACTGAAATCAGCCAAATGATAAATCATTCCTTTATATTCATACTGCAAATACGCATTATAGTAATATGTCGGACCATTCTCATGAGTATTCACAATTCTGCGAACTTCTATACACTCCGCACTTATCGGAACGGCTGTTTCCATAAACTTTTCACTTTCTTTTTTTTCCTGAACAAAGAAAAACAGCACCACCGAGCAGAATATAATCATCATTAAAGGAAATATCACCAGCCACTTTGGCGGAGTAAGCGTATTAATATTGCTCTTTGAAGTATATTTTCCCGGCATTTTAATTATCCTCTCATAAATCAAATTTTTTAATCTCCGTACAAACTGTCATTGAAGCTGACAGGAACATTTAAATTTTGCATTGACATTTTCTTAAATATCAAAATTTCTATTGCTTCAAGCACAACGAAAACATTTTTGTGCCATTTGATTGTTATTATTCAAACTTTCAGCCCCTTTTTACCAATGGTTATTATTTGAGATATTATTATCATATCCGCTATAAGTATTATTAGGATTATTGGAATTATTCATATTGTTGTTATAGTTGTAACTATTGTTGCTTACATTTTGAGACACTGTATTTGAAGTAATGCCATATCTTCTTTTTCTTCGTGCATTTGAAATAGGCACTGAAAGGCAGCTTATTCCAAGCAAAGGAAGGAACGAAAAAGTGATTATCGTCAGCAATGAAATTGTTTCTGTTCCGTCTTGTACATATTTTTCGGGATGTTCGGGCAAAACATATATTTTTATTGCATCACCCACTTTTGTTGAAGATGACACCGACAGCTTGTGACATTCATATACATTATCCTGATAATTATATTTTGCATTGGCATAATAGTAAGTATGCGTTGTCGTTTTTGTTTTTCTGTGATTTTTTGTACCTGTTTTTGTGCGTGTAGTTTCGGTTTCCGACCATTTGGAAGTGCATGAAGCGTATACAACGTCACCGTTTTCACGGGCATTTTTGGCATAAACATATTCACCGATATTTACTGAATATACGACTATGCTTACAATTATCATTACAACACCAATAATTCCGCACCAGAAAGATGCCCATTTGCTTGACATTTTTCTTCTTCTTGACGAACTTTTGATTTTCATATTTTATATCTCCCCAAAAAAATAAAATTCTTTTGAGATTATTATAACACATATCATCTTAAAAAGTATAGTCAGATGCCGATTTTTGGATTTGAAAAATCGGTATTATACGACAAAAGGGAACGGACATTATTTTCTATTTCCAAAATTCCCTGATAAATTTGTTCATCTGTCTTCAACATTAGTTCTTCAAGCTCATTCAGTTGTTTTTTAAACAGAAATGAATTTACACGGTCTTCAGTTTCACGATATATTTTTGCATTTCTTATATCACACAATTCCTGTGCATATAATTCCAGCTTGTCTTTTTCCTCTTGATATGACGGCAGTTTCACTGCAGAATCAATATCTCCCGTCAGCTTTGCAAAACGGTATGTTTTCAAATCATCAAGCTGTCTCATTATTTTACGCAGGTCATCAAGCATTTCATTCATGCTCATATAGCGACAGCCGATATAATTGTCAATATCTGCAACAGCAACACAAAATTGAGGATATTGAGCCTGTTTTCCGACAAGGTCAACTATATATACTGTATCTCCCTTTTTAAGTTCCTTATAAACTTTTATTGTACAGGGAATTTTTATTTTTCTGCCGTCAATGTTCACCTTGGCAAAATAATTTCTTTCAAACGATGACTTTGACGGAATTTCAGCATATTTTCCAACCAATACAGCTTTGTTATATTCTGCTGTCACCGTACCCATACATTTTTTTAACTCTTTAAATTTCATATAAGACATTATCTGTATTATCATCAAAATTACTGCCGACAACATTGCCAATCCACCGAATATAAAAGCCACCCAATCAAAAATCGAATCCGCTGCAAGAAAAAATGCTGAAACCATAAACAAAATAACAGCAGCTATTAAATAATTCCATTTCTCATTTTCCTTATATTTCGTCTTCAAAATTTTCAAAGCATTGCTGTCAATATTTCTCCACATCAAAATCACCCCGAAAAAAATAATTATTGTATAAATTATAATAAATTATTTTCAGGCAATAAGTCGGTTTATTCCGACTTTTTGTTTCATAAAGTGGAGATATTTCTACAATTCAACGTCAATCATTCATTGCACATTGCTAATTGCTAATTGAAAAAGGCACTCCTCATGCCGAAACAAGAGAAGTGCCTGAAAAGTTTTAGTTTATTGAAAGAAACGAATTATTCGTAGATCTTAGCAACAACGCCTGAACCTACTGTTCTGCCGCCTTCACGGATAGCGAAACGGAGACCTTCTTCCATAGCGATAGGAGTGATGAGCTCAACGTTCATGTCAACGTTATCGCCAGGCATACACATTTCTGTGCCTTCAGGAAGGTTGATAACACCTGTAACGTCTGTTGTTCTGAAATAGAACTGAGGACGATAGTTGTTGAAGAAAGGAGTATGACGGCCGCCTTCATCCTTTGTAAGAACGTAAACATGGCCCTGGAACTTTGTGTGCGGGTGAACTGAACCCGGCTTTGCAAGAACCTGTCCACGCTCGATTTCTGACTTCTGAACACCACGGAGGAGTACACCTACGTTGTCACCAGCCTCTGCATATTCAAGAGTCTTTCTGAACATTTCAAGACCTGTAACAACTGTTGATCTCTTTTCTTCTGTAAGACCAACGATCTCAACTGTCTCAGAAACCTTTATCTGACCTCTTTCAACTCTACCTGTAGCAACTGTACCACGACCTGAGATTGTGAATACGTCTTCAACAGGCATAAGGAACGGAAGGTCTGTTGTTCTTTCAGGAGTAGGAATATACTCGTCAACAGCAGCCATAAGCTCATGGATGCACTTATACTCGGGAGCCTGAGGATCCTTTGAATCAGAAGTAAGAGCCTGATAAGCAGAGCCTCTGATGATCGGAGTATCATCGCCCGGGAACTCATACTCATTGAGGAGTTCACGAATCTCCATCTCAACGAGGTCGAGGAGTTCTTCATCATCAACTTGGTCAGTCTTGTTCATGAATACAACGATGTAAGGAACGCCAACCTGACGAGAAAGAAGGATATGCTCTCTTGTCTGAGGCATAGGACCATCAGCAGCAGATACAACGAGGATAGCACCGTCCATCTGAGCAGCACCTGTGATCATGTTTTTAACGTAGTCAGCATGACCGGGGCAGTCAACGTGAGCATAGTGACGGTTGGGTGTCTCATACTCAACGTGAGCTGTATTGATTGTGATACCACGCTCTCTCTCTTCGGGAGCCTTATCGATATTAGCGTAATCTACGAATTCTGCATCGCCTTCAAGGTTAAGAACCTTAGTGATAGCAGCTGTAAGAGTTGTCTTGCCGTGGTCAACGTGGCCGATTGTACCAATGTTAACGTGCGGCTTGTTTCTTTCAAATTTTGCCTTTGCCATTGGAAATTACCTCCTAAATTATTTTTTAAGTTATAATAAGCATTGCACTTGGTCTTATTGTATCAGCAACAAGACCAAAATGCAAGCATTTTTTTATAATTTTTTATAAAAAATCAGTCTTTTTTGCTGCGAGCTGAAATAATGTCGTCAGCAATGCTCTTGGGAACCTCTGCATATGAATCAGGCTCCATTACATACTGACCACGTCCCTGTGTCTTGGAACGCATATCAGTTGCATAACCGAACATTTCGGAAAGCGGAACCATAGCAGTTATTCTCTGAGCACCTGCAACAGCTTCCATACCCTGAATCATGCCACGACGTGAGTTAAGGTCGCCTATGACATCACCCATGTATTCCTCAGGAACTGTTACTGTTACCTTCATGATAGGCTCGAGAATTACCGGATCAGCTTTTCTCATACCTGATTTGAATGCCATTGAAGCGGCAATTTTAAATGCCATTTCAGATGAATCGACTTCATGGTAAGAACCATCATAGAGAGTAACTTTAACGTCAACTACATTGTAGCCTGCGAGTACACCTGAAAGCATTGCACCCTGGATACCTGCATCAACAGCAGGGATATATTCCTTCGGGATAGCACCGCCGACAACTGCATTGACAAATTCATAGCCCTTGCCCTGGTTGGGTTCCATACGAATCTTAACATGACCGTACTGACCTTTACCACCTGACTGTCTTGCATATTTCTCGTCAACATCTGAATTTCTTCTGATAGTTTCCTTATATGCAACCTGGGGCTTACCGATATTTGCTTCGACTTTGAATTCACGGAGAAGTCTGTCTACGATAATTTCAAGGTGAAGCTCACCCATACCGGCTATAATTGTCTGACCTGTTTCCTCGTCTGTATAAGCCTTGAAGGTCGGATCTTCTTCAGCGAGCTTTGCAAGAGCAATGCCCATTTTTTCCTGACCAGCCTTTGTCTTCGGCTCGATAGCAACACGGATAACAGGATCAGGGAATTCCATTGATTCAAGTATAACAGGATGGCTCTGATCGCAGAGTGTATCACCTGTTGTTGTATTCTTAAGACCTACGGCAGCAGCGATATCACCTGCATAAACAGTGTCGATATCCTGTCTGTGGTTAGCGTGCATCTGAAGGATTCTTCCGATACGCTCCGAATTGTCTTTTGTTGAGTTGTAAACCTGTGAACCTGCATTGAGAGTACCTGCATATACACGGAAGAAGCAGAGCTTACCAACATACGGATCGGTAGCTATTTTGAAAGCGAGAGCTGCAAAAGGCTCCTCATCTGATGAAGGAACTTCAACTTCTTCTTCTGTATCAGGATTGATACCCTTGATAGCCGGAACATCGATAGGTGCCGGCATATAGTCCACGATAGCATCAAGGAGCTTCTGAACACCCTTGTTACGGTATGATGTACCGCATACTACGGGAACCATTGTATTATCTATTGTAGACTTACGGATAACTCTTTTGATTTCTTCGATAGTAGGTTCTTCACCCTCAAAGAATTTCTCCATGAGCTCCTCGTCCTGCTCACAAACGTGTTCGATAAGTTCATCATGGTATTTCTGAGCAAGCTCCTTCATATCCTCAGGAATTTCCTCAACCTTCATATCTTTACCCAAATCATCATAATAGATGTCTGCGTTCATTTCAACGAGGTCAATAATACCCTTGAATGTTTCCTCCGAACCTATCGGAAGCTGAATCGGAACTGCATTGCATTTAAGACGGTCTTTCATCATGCTTACTACGTTATAGAAGTCTGCACCCATAATGTCCATCTTATTTACATATACCATACGGGGAACTTTGTATTTGTAACGCCGCCCTTTGCACAGAGGACAGTTACCGAGCCGTCAAGTACACGAAGTGAACGCTCAACTTCAACTGTAAAGTCAACGTGTCCGGGGGTGTCGATTATGTTTATACGGTGCTTACCCTTGTCATTATTGCTGCCTGCCCAGAAGCAAGTCGTAGCAGCAGATGTAATGGTAATACCTCTTTCCTTTTCCTGTACCATCCAGTCCATTGTAGATGCACCCTCATGGGTTTCACCTATCTTATGGTTGATACCTGTGTAGAAAAGAATACGCTCTGTTGTTGTAGTTTTACCGGCATCTATATGAGCCATGATACCGATATTTCGTGTCATTTCAAGTGATACTTGTCTTGCCATTGAATTATCCTCCTTATAAATTTACGGCGGCTGATAAAGCCGTTATGCTGTTATTTTTTTCAAGCTGCGAGAGTGCAGTTATTACCATCTGTAGTGAGCGAATGCCTTATTTGCTTCTGCCATTCTGTGAGTTTCTTCACATTTTTTAGCAGCACCGCCAATACCGTTAACAGCATCAAGGATCTCTCCGGCAAGTCTTTCCTTCATTGTCTTCTCAGATCTGAGTCTTGAATATCTCGATATCCAACGAAGACCGAGTGTCTGTCTTCTCTCGGGGCGAACCTCCATAGGTACCTGATAGGTAGCACCGCCGACACGGCGAGCTTTTACTTCGAGAGTAGGCATAACTTTCTCCATAGCCTGCTCGAAAACTTCGAGAGGCTCTTTGCCTGTTTTTGTGTTTACGATCTCAAATGCACCATAAACTATCTTCTGTGCAACACCCTTTTTACCGTCATACATGATGTTGTTGATAAGACGAGTAACGAGCTTTGAATTGTAAACCGGATCCGGCAAAACATCACGTTTTGCAACATTACCTCTTCTTGGCACTTTACTTCCCTCCTTCACAATAAGGTGATTTCATAGGTACTCGAAAGGATATTTTCTTCCGCTGTGCGTACAGAGAGGATGAATATATATATAAAAATACATCTCTGTATCACATTATCAAATCAAAAAATCCTTTGGAACGATCTCGCTTTTTGACCAGCGAATTATTTTTTGCCTGCCTTCGGACGCTTTGCACCGTACTTTGAACGAGCCTGCATACGCTTTGCAACACCCTGTGCATCAAGTGTACCACGAATAATATGGTAACGAACACCAGGGAGGTCCTTAACACGTCCGCCTCTGATAAGAACAACGCTGTGTTCCTGAAGGTTATGACCTACACCGGGGATATATGAAGTAACTTCAATACCGTTTGAAAGTCTTACTCTGGCAATCTTTCTGATAGCTGAGTTCGGCTTTTTCGGGGTAGCAGTCTTAACAGCAGTACAAACGCCTCTTTTCTGAGGAGAATTCTGGTCAATAGCTCTACGCTTTTTCGAGTTCCAGCCTTTGAGAAGTGCAGGAGCTTTTGCTTTTTTCTCAGAAACCTCTCTGCCCTTGCGAACTAATTGGTTAAACGTTGGCAATTCATCGCACCTCCTTGCTCAAAAAATAAATATATATGTTCAACGGGATATTTTTAAAATTACCCGAAAAACACTTGTTTATACAAGTCTGCCATAATTTTCTCAACCTGAAAAATCAAATATATGAAAATCCACAGCAAACTGTTTCATTGCAGGCAAACATCCTGCAGTCTCTAATTTTAACATATACAATGCCGTTTTGTCAACAGTTTTTTCATTTCTTTTTCTCAAAAAATCCTGATAAAAACACTATTCCGGATGTTCATTTTCAAAAAATCCTTCTCCTGTTTTCAGAGAATTTTTATTCACAAAATAATACACAAAAATTTTAAAACTTGTTGCGAAATTCATTCCGAACGCAGTGAGGAATCTTGATAAGATTCTTCGTCGCTGTTGCTCCTCAGAATGACAGTATAATAATTTTTCGTTTTCATCGAACTCACGTTAATAAAATAATTTTCAGGGAGGCTAAAAAAATGCTCAGAGATTTTGAAACAAAAAAACATGAAACAAACGATGTGCTCAGTGACGAGATAAAAAAGCTCGAATCCCAGCTTCTCGGACAGCAGCAGCTTTTGATGAAGGAAAAAATGCCCGTTATAGTTCTTATCGAGGGCTGGGCTGCTGCAGGCAAGGGTACTCTCATCAAGGAGCTTATCAGCGAACTTGATCCGAGATTCTACAATGTCGTATCACCTGTTGTACTTCCCGAAGCTGACGAAAGATTCCCGTTCCTGTATCAATACATGAAAGCCATCCCAGTCAACGGAAAAGTCACATTCCTTGATTCAGGCTGGATGGAAAATGTAGTCCGCAAATATTTAAGGCACGAGATAACGAAAGAAGAATATCGCAGCAGAGTACGTCAGGTAAACGAGTTTGAACGCCAGCTTCGTGACGGCGGATACATAATATTGAAATTATTCCTGCACATTGAAAAAAGGAAACAGTATGAACGTCTTTACAGGCTTGCGGAAGATCCCAAAACAGAATGGCGTGTAAACCGTGAGGACCTCATGCAGCAAAAGGAATACAAGCGTTTTCTTGAAGCCTATGACGATTTCATGGAAAAAACAGGCAGTACCATCGGATGGCAGATATTAGACGGCAGTCACCACAAAACAGCCGTCAGGGATGCCCTCAGACTCCTTGTACAGAGAATAGACCATGCTGTCAATGACGGCAGGTATGAGGGGGTTACATTTCAGGAGGAATTTCCGCTTAAAGAAATGCCAAAGCTCTCCGAAGTAGACCTTTCCCCTACTATTGATGACGAATCATACAAAAAAGAACTAAAAAAGCTGCAGTCAAGGATAAGTGAACTTCACAATATCATATACCGCAAAAAAATACCTGTTATACTCTGCTATGAGGGCTGGGATGCTGCAGGTAAAGGCGGAAATATAAGAAGATTGACATATGCCCTTGATCCGAGAGGCTTTGATGTTCACCCGATAGCTTCACCGCTACCGCATGAACTCAACAGACATTATTTATGGCGTTTCTGGACAAGACTTCCCAAAACAGGGCATATCTGTATATTTGACAGAACATGGTACGGCAGAGTTATGGTGGAACGTCTTGAGGGCTTCTGCACAGCTAATGAATGGCACAGAGCCTATAACGAAATAAACGAATTTGAGCGTATGCTCACAGACTGGGGAGCAGTTGTACTGAAATTCTGGATACACATTGATCAGGATGTACAGCTTGCAAGATTCAATGACCGTGAAAACACTCCCGAAAAGCAGTGGAAGATCACCGAAGAAGACTGGCGTAACCGTGAAAAATGGGCTGAATATGAAATAGCCGTTGATGAACTCCTTCAAAAAACAAGTACAAAAAATGCTCCATGGTATATCATCGAATCCAATGACAAGAAATATGCCCGTATAAAAACTCTTAAAATAATCGTCAAAGCACTCGAAAAAGCCTGCGAAAAGCATTTCAAAAATATGATGGACTGAATCGAAACTATCACGGAAATCAATTTTTAAAAGAATCTTTGTCTTCGTGATACTTTTGTGACAAAGATCCTTCGCTTTCGCTCAGGATGACATAATTTTATTTTTCTTTTGGAGAAACTTGATTTCCGTGCGAAACTATAAATTTTTCTTGCATTACAAATATAATTGTGGCATAATAGGCTTGATTATTATTTTTGATGGTGGGAAATATGGAACTTAAAAATTTGTACGAAAAAAAATATATTATAGATCAGCATCCCTATATATTTTCTCTGCTTGTATGTATAGGAGTATGGGCTTTTACATACGGCGATCAAAGACTGTTCTCCGGAACAGCAGTCATTATAATTGCATTCCTTGTAATAATAAGGCTTTTCGTAAAATTCATCGCACAGAAAAAAGCTGACTATCTTAAATTCACAGCAGCATCTCTGGCATCTGCCGCAATTGCCGTCTTTTTTTCTCTTTCACCGTTCAAGGGCAGTATGCTTCTGCTGACAGGCATAGAATGCATTTTAGTGATGTATCTCGTCTACAAAAAAGAATTGTTTGAACCTGAAAATCTGAGACTTCTTATCCTTGCATCTGCATTTCTACTTTACATCTCATACATACTTTTTACACGCTGTACACTTCGTCAGATGGATGCAGGATACATACACAACGGCTCAGGACATTTTTCCTATATAGAATATCTTTATGATCATGCACTTATGCTGCCGTATGCTGATCCCCGTGAACTGTTTCAGATGTATCATCCGCCGCTGTTCTATTATATTTCGACTATTGTTGTAAGAATAACAACACTGCTTGGTGTACCGTATGAAAGTGCCATTGAATCAGTACAGATAGTAACGCTTTATGCAGCTATATGCACAGTCATCACCGCTGATAAGATATTCCGAAAATTCCGTCTAAAGGGCTATGCTCTGTCGGCAGCCATCGCACTGACTGCCTTCGGTACAGGAATAATCATCATGTCAGGCATGATTACCAACGATATACTTGCAACAGCCTTTGAAACAGGTGCAGCCTTCTGTGCTCTGGAATGGTATGATAACAGGACATTCAGAAATATTATAAATACCGCCCTTTTAATCGGATTGGGCATGATGACAAAATTATCTGTTGTGATGGTTGCTCCTCCCATAGCCGTATTATTCATATATGTATTTTTCAGGGAATTAAAAAACTGGAAATTATATATCCGTCAATTTCTTGTTTTTCTTGGTATAAGCGTGCCATTGGGTACATGGTTCCCGATAAAAAATCTTATATTGTTCGGAGTACCATTGGGATATGTTCCCGAGGGTATGGGAAATGAATATATCAAAAATATCCCTGTATGGCAGAGAATATTCGATTTTAGCTGGCAGAACTTTAAATATCCCATCACTGTCAATTATTACGGCTCTTTGTTTGATAAAGTAGCAGAATTTGAAGACTACAATCCTGTTATCGCTCTGATAAAATCCAATGTCGATATGCAGATGATGAGAGACAAGAGCTTTCTTGCGACCATACTGTACATACAGTTCTATATCATGCTGATACTTGCCGCTGCAGGCTTTGTATATATGATATACTGCCTGTCATCAAAAAATATGAAGCATATCTTCATGTCGGTATTCTGGCTTTCGATGATGGTCTCATACTATATTTTCTGCATGAAGTACCCGAATATCTACGCTGAAAATATCCGTTATGTATTTGACATTATTATAGTAAATTCTTTATATGTCGGTCTGCTCCTCAATGATAACCGTCAGAAAAAGTTCATACTATATATCAAATATCTTCTTTACCCGATAATAATAACATATACTTTGCTTTCCGTATTTATATGGGCAGGCTTGTCATTCTATAGATGAAAAAATTCAGCATCGGCAGTTACTGTCATTGCAGATGCTGAATTTTATTGTGAAAAATAAGTCGCATTAGCAAATTGAAAAAATGCCGAAAATTAACGTGAGCGAAACTCGCTCTGCAAGCGGCTTTGAAGCCATTTCGTAACGTTATAAATATATATATAATAAGGGGCAAACCTTTAAGGGTTTGCCCCTCTTAATATTTATAACAATAACGATTCTCCCGTTACTGAAAACTTATAAAAAGTTATAAAATCAACTTTTATGTTCCATTCCTTGTTCACCGTGTCCATTTTTGATAATAAATCTACTCATGTTTTATATGACACTCCGAAGGCTTAAACTCCCCACTAACGTATGGGTACATATACACAAATCAGAGAAGTTGATTTTGTGCATTTCGATATTACTTTTTTGGAACTGTGTCCTACTCTACCACACTTGAACCGAACGGACTGGTTACCGCCCTGACAGCGAATGGCTACGCTGTACCCGGAGGGGATTCCTGCTGGCTAACCGCTAATCTATTCTCCTTTCGTAATATTTACTCTGCCATCATCGCTTGGCTGTCGCATAGGCTTCGTATCTTCTCTGATTTTAACATAAAAGCTGCATTTTGTCAATTTTTCAATAACGGTTTTCACCTCTCTTTCTTTTTAAAACTATAAATGAGCAAATCTGAAAAAATGTACAAACAACTTGTCATTCCGAGCTAAGCGAGGAATCTTAAAAAGACACTTCACTTCGTTCAGTGTGACACAACGTGGCATTTTATTGTGCATAATGACGAATATTTTGTAAATTTGCTCATTTATAGTTTAAAAATTATAAAAGTCAACATATTTTTATAGCTTTTTATAAAATTGTTTTAGAGCGTGTTCACATAAAAAGAGCATCAAAAATCATAGCCAACATGATAACAGAAAGAAAAATTGAATCGAGCTTATCGTAGCGTGTAAAAACTT
>CADCDE010000058.1 GCA_902800065.1 uncultured Ruminococcus sp. | reverse complement strand
ATTTACCCAATTTATCACGTTTTGGAAGTATATCCACAAATCCGTTGCGTTGCTGTCGTGTTGATGTTCAGCCATATAAACCTCGATTGTCTTGCCCTCTGTCAAGGCTTTCCAATCAATAGCAGTTTGCAAATAATCCTGTCTGATTAACGCTCCCGACAACAATTTACTGCCGATCTTGTAAGCGACACACCCGTTTTTGCTGAAATATCGTTTAGCGTCTGTCAGCCATTCGCCTGTATAGATTGCGTTTCGTAGTTCCTGCTTCGTCAATTCTTCACTGCCGATATTGATTGTCATAAACCAATCAAGTTTTTCTTTATCGTTGCCGTTGCAAATGTAGATCATCAGTTTGTAGTTAAGTATTTGTTCTTTCTCCGTGTCGGTCAGATTGTGGAAAAATCTGTTGTTGATGGAGAAATCACCGTTGATGTATTGACAAATGCTGACTGTTCTCTGTTGTCCGTCAAGCAGTTCATAACTGCCGTCAGCGTTCTCACACCAATACATCACGTTGAGGGGGAAGTTGTGCGTTATGGTTTCTATTACAGCGTTCCTCTGCTTGTCCTTGTAAACAAATTCACGCTGAAATGCTGGTCTTATGTTCAGCCTACCACCATAGCCTACAACACCGTTCTCTGCACTATCTACATAGCCGTCAGCAACATCTCTAACAGTTATTTGTTTTAGTTCTATGTCCATTATTTATTTTCTCCTTTTTATGATTATTCTGCTAAAAGGTTTTCTTAACTTTCCATTTTTATCACGATATATAGGATTTCCTCTACGAAAAGACGGATTTTCCGCTTTGAATGATTGAAGTTGTTCTTCCGTTAGATTGGCACTCATTCCGATACTTATGCCTAAACTACTTTCAGCTAATCCTACAACTTCAAACTGTTCAGGATTATATTTATCCAAAAATGTATCTGGAACACCCATATTACCAAAGTAATCACACGGAATTTCCCCAATACTACCTACTTCGATAGCGTTAAAATTTAAGTATTTTGGGTATTCTTCGGGATTGTAATCTTTATATAAAATCATAGTTTCGTGCCTTTTAGGAATATCAAGATTTGTAAACCAACATATTGCAGGTACTTTGATATAGCCATCTTCGGGATTATATCCCTTTGATTTAACATATCTCCAATTTTGCTCTGTGGTATTTTGGTATGGTGTTTTATATACCATTGTTAAATTAAAACCCGAACCTATCCAAATTTTATTGTTTTGAATAAGGGGAAAAATTTCTTTGTAATGAACTGCACTCATTCTTCCGATTATAACGAATTTTTTATTGTACTCGATAAGTTGTGCAACATATTCTCGAAACAGGCTAAAAGGTGGATTGGTTACCACTATGTCAGCCTGTTTGAGCAGTTCAACACATTCATCGGAACGGAAGGATTTGAGCAACAGTTCTATGTCTTGTAAATCGACAGCTCCGTCACCGTTCATGTCCTTGACTTCGGTAATTTCGATTTTATACGGTTTCTTGTTTGTTATTTCCTCGCATAATTCTTCTTCTTCACCGAACAAAGTCAGTTGCTTATACATAATCGGAGAAGTAGCATAACAAGTACAAATTAGTTTTTTCAATCCTAAATGGTTGAAATTCATAGCAAAATACTTGAAAAAATTGCTTTCATACGGATCATCACAGTTGCAGAATACCACTTTTCCCTTGAAATGCTCTTTGTAATGTTTCAATTCGTTCTCTATGTCTGATAGCTGCGTGTAAAATTCGTCTTGTTTTGCTTTATTTGCAGCACTCAATGTTTTATTACTATTTCCCACTCTGTAACCTCCTTGTTTTCAGCTATATTGCAGATTTTTTTACCGTTTTCTTGTGCATATTTAACGGTGTATGCCGTACCGCCCGATTGACGTGTCATATATGCAATGCACAAACTGCTATTGTCAATCATATAGCGGTTTCTTGCGTGCATACAACCTTTTTTCTTTTCTTTTGATATATATATCATCTCCTATGCTCCTGTTTGGCATTCAGAACGGTTTGAGCCGACAATGTATCAAAACCAATAGCACCGCCAGTGATGAAACACCGATAACCGCTCTGAATAGCCGACAAAATTAACGGTTTCTTTCAGACGTTCAGCAACGGTATCAAGCATTTTTGTGGATATTTTCCTATGTCCTGTAAAGCAACAGGTCTGTTTCAATTTGTTTTTTTCCCTGTTCCGCATAAATAATCGTTCCAATCTTTGTATTTGGGTGGTGGCTGAAATGTTTTTAGTGCATTGTTTTCTCGTTCCATTTCCTCTATGAAGTTTAGTCCTGCTGTATCGTTGTCAACACATAGCCAATGTTTAAGTTGGGGTTTTAATTTATATAATTCGTGTACAACACTACTATTCAGACCTCCCATGCTTACAAACAGGTGATGTGTGAACTTATCTTGATATATTTGATAGCAACTCAATAAATCAATAGCACTTTCAAAATATAGAATGTCTGTAACCTCGTTAGGATCACCATAAGTTATGTGAAATCCATATCCACTATGGCTTGATATTATTTTATATCGAGTATCGCCTGTGCCTACGGTTTCTTCGCCAATTAAATTTTCTTCCCAATCCATTATGACAAAGTTGCAGTTGCCGTTAGTATCTTGGTATAGTTTTCCTTGTTTTATCAGATCAAATATAAGGCTGTTTTTAAGCCCTCTTTTCTTGCAAAGGTATCCTAATACTCTTTTTTCATTATCTGCCCTTATACGTGGCTCTGGTGGCTTATATGACGGTATCTGAACGTCATTTAACGGTGTGCCTGTGAGTTCCTCGACAGCTTGTTGAAACGGCATATTGTAATAGCACATCAAGAAGTCAATAGGATTGCCTTTTTGGTTTCGTGAATACCATACAAACATATTGCTTTTGATATACAAGCTATCGTGTTTTTCAATCGTGAAATTCTTGCCAACACGCTTTAAATCTTCGCCTTTGGCTATCAAGTAGGCTACCAAATCTGCACGTCTTGCCTGTTGTATTTTTTCTCGATTTACCATTTTCAAGCACCCTTTAATTTATCTATTTCTGTTTTACTATGACTTGCTATTTCATCAGTTGCGTTGTTCATTTCTTCTTCTTCGTTTCTGACAATATTTGCAATAACTTCTCCCGTTGCAAAGTCAAATTCAGCTTGTATTGTGCGAAGTTTATATATATCCACCCAACTGCCTTTACCGAAAAAATTAGCATTGAATTGATATGTGCCAACATCAAGACGGTACATATACTCTTTTTTGACAAAATCTGTTATTGCGTGTTCTACTCTCGTAAGGCTTACTCCGCATTTGTTAGCAATATCTCGTTTAAGACGTTTATTAAGATATAAAATTTGCCCTCCATCTTCATCATGGCTACTCGAATAACTTGCGTGTTTGAGTAACTCTATCAAAATTGGACTTGAACCAACAGGGACGGACTTGAATTTTGCCAAACAATCGAAATACAATTTTACAAATTCGGGCTCTTTGGGTAAAACGGATTTTTTTGTACTTTTATGTTCTTCCGATTTGACTTCTCCCGTTTCTGCATCAATAACCGATGTACTTGTTTCTTCCTCGTAGTACACATTTTTGGTTGTTTTTTTTGTGGGTAATTTTGTATTATTCATAATACCACTCCTTGTAACAAAATACTCAAAATAATTGTCAAAAATATTACAGTAATATTATATATAAAAATGACAGGATTGTCAATGAGAAACGCAAAAAATCACTGTCATTTTTTTGACAACGTTACTGCGTGTTAATGACAGTGATACTGCGAGTTAATGACAATGTCCCTGCGGATTTATGACAGTCCTTAAAATCGTGGAAATCTCGATTATAAGCCGACAAAATGCACTTTTTGGGGGTTGCGTTCCTTCTTTTATTTTCTTTATACGTTTTTTTTTCCTGTGCCGCCCGATTTTGCTTGACAGTGATTGGGAAAAAATGGTAACTTTACATAATGCACCGATGGCTTTCGTGTGTTATTTTGAGATATGCTGTTACAGAAAATAAGCCCCAAAATCCCCCTAAAACCAAATGTTATTGGGGGACTTTGGGTTTCAGAGGGATTTTGGAGTTTTATTAAGGAGATTAAGCTGATTGAGGTGCATTAGCTTATCTTTTAGAGTGGTTTAAATATCCGCTCAATCGAAAATCGGTAACGATATTCTTACCATACATTCATATCCTCAATTTCTTACTTTCGTTACAAGACATAACAGTTCAATATCGAAAACAAGAGGCTTCTGGAAAAATTTTTTTCAGAAGCCTTTGCCATTTGAATTAGGAGTATGCAATGCCTTGATAAATTATTTTCAGCATTAATAACATCATACTAAATTATTTATAAAAAATCAATATCAAATTGAATATGTAAAAAAAAGTATCAAAATCAGATAATAATGCAGACAAAATATCTTACAAAATGATAGCAAATTAGACGGTCATTTATTTTCGTCTGTGCCCGAAAATTTGCTATATTTTATCATCTTATTTACAAGATAATGATTTAATATTATTAAACCATATTGTTTAAAAAAAATCAATCAAAAGGTTTGAAAAACCAAACCAAAGAGTTTGAAAAACCAAATCAAGCAAAATCCCCGAAAGGCTGATAAACACTATCATTTTCGGAGATTGCTCTTTTTTTACTCTTATCTTTATATACTCACCGATACCTCCATAGCGGAACAGAAAAAAAATAAATAACAGATAAATCAAACAAAACAAAAAACAATTTTCTTGTGTTTTTAAATATGTTTTTGTACTGAAAAATCAGTACAAAAATCAGTCGGGCAACTTTTTTGCCCGACTTAAAAATTACTGATTATTATTCCTGCTCTTAATTTCCACGACAGTATGCCTTTTTACTTTGATTTCAGTTTCCTGCTCCTGCTCGCTTTCAGCAATAAGCACTTTTGCACCGAATTCGGCATACTTGTAATTTGTTCCCCACGATTTCCAAACAATTTCTTTATTTATCAGATACACATTTGTTGTGCCTGACTTGCGTATGTCAATAAAACCACTATCTTTAAGCACTTTTACTGCACGAGCAACTGTTGCTCTGCTCATTCCTAACGCTTCCTCGAAGATCGTGTGTGAACATACAATAGCATTATAATTATCCATACGCTGAACAAGGAAAAGAAAAATTTCTGCCGCTCTCGGAGATTTTCTTGTAAGGTGTATCAATGCGTGAGTTTGGTCAAGGTTAAGCTGGGCAAAGTGCGAAAAAGGGCTTTTTCGTTCTCTCTCTCTTGCATCTTGTTCTGCTTTTTGTATCGCATCCAAGTCGGCTTGCCTTTGTTCAAAAGTTATATCTGCTTGATGTTCTATTACCTCTCCTGTATCTTGCTCTATCGTGTCATACTTCAATGATTGTCCTATCGTTGGCATAATAACTCCTCCAAACTGTAAGAATTTGATTAATATATTAATCATTCGAGTTAAATGCTTGTATCATTTATGAAAAATTATAGCACTCGTTTGATACATTGTCAACCACTATTTGATAACGGTTGTGTCAGCTATGTATCACCGTATGATACATATATGTGTCATACGGTGATACATAATAAAAAAGAAAAAAAGCCGAAAAAACGCATAAAATAAGCATTTTTTTATTCTTTTGTGTGGCATTCCCTCTTGTATCTTCCTACCCCCCTGCCACATTCTACACGATATAAAAAATACGGAACAGGGAAAAAAAGAAAAATGAGCAGGGCGGTTTTATTGCCTTGCTCGGTAGTTTAAACTCTAAATTGAATGTTTTTCTGAATTTTTCGGACTTCATCAATTCTTCAAACTCTTCTTCGGTCAATGGTTCTTCATTGTGTAATGGTTCGGGTTCGGGAAGATGTAATATCTCACGAACTATCTCTTGTAATTCCTCGCATTGTCCCTCTACGTCTGTGATTACATTAGCCCATTTTAATCCCTCGATAATGCCATATATATAGCTTATCATATATCTTCGTCTTTTTCATCAAACGCTTTATTCACAACTTCTGCATAGTTGCTAATTTTGGCTTTTATTTCGGAATAAGTCATATTTTTCATGTCTTTTCTCCCCTTATTTGAAAAAGCGTAGCCAACTGTTCAGCTTGCTTTGTCTGCATATCATCAATTTTAAGTTGCATTTCGTCAATCTTGCGTTGATATTTACCTGCTGTATCGGCTATGACATATTTTACGGCTGTTTCTTTTGCGATTTCGGCATTTGCAAGTTCTTTTTCTTTCTCCGAATATGCAGATTGTAATTTTGTCAACTGATTGTAAAACTCATCAGCTTGATATGCCTTTTCGGTCAAATCAGAAACTTGCTTTTTAAGCTGTTCCACCTGTTCAGACAACATTGCAGATATGGTTTCAGCCTGTTCTCTTGCTTTCTGCTCGGTGCTGGCTCTTTCTCTCTCACTCTGCAAAGTTTTTTCGCTCTCTGATACTTGTGTCTGCATAGCCTGTATCTTTTCTTCGGTAGAAGTAATCAGATTGCCGTATGCTGACTTATATTTCTCGACTTGTTCATCAGCTTTTGCCTTTTCCGTCTGCAACTGCACTATGGTCTGATCTTTGCTGTTCAGCAGATTGATAAATTCGGTTTTTATACGCTTTTCGGCATTCTCATTCAATTCCAAAGACCTCAAAAAAGCACTCTGAATAGCCTGTATATGCGTGTCATAGTCAGCTATGTCGGTTTCTCTATCTGTCAATATTGCTTTTGCGTTCTGTACTTCATAAGCATTAAGCAATGCAGATAATGCAGAGTTCTGATTGTCGAAATGCTCACAAAGTTCTTTTAACTTGCTCGATACTTCCTCCGATACCCTAAAAGACCTTGTTTTTAATTCTTCCATAACTTCCCCTCCTAAAAAAAAATATTTTTACGTGTTACGTGTTATAATACAACGTGTTATAATATGTGTTACATAAAAATATAACATACCGATAGTGCTTTGTCAAGAAGAAACAAAACTGTTTTCGGTATGCAACAAACAGCCACCAACGAATTTATTTTTTTCCCTGTTCCGTAAAAAACAACAACAAGTGAGGAGAGAAAAAAGGCAGAAGAAGAAAGATAAAGTGGTGGCTACAACGGGGAGTCAAGGGGGGTGTCCCCCCTTGCCCAATACTGATTTTGATACGTATGTGTCGAAATCAGTATTGGGTTACTCCCATTGACAAGCGGTGTTCGGTGGTGTATGATTATATCATAAACTTACCACAACACCACACACAAACGAACAGGAGTGAAGTCAATGGGAGTAACCATCAGCACACACAACGGATCGGCTGTTGCAAGGGAACATAACATACGAAATCCCAAAGTTGTCAGCAAAGAGCCACACATCAGACCTAACGGCAAATTTGAAATATGGCACGATGAAAAACCTCGTGACGCATACAATCGCCTTTTCGGTCAAGCATTGGAAGAATACAACAACAAGCAGAAACGTTCCGACAGAAAGATTAAAGACTATTACCGCCACATCTGCAATGATAAGATGAAACACCCTGTATATGAAATGATTGTAGCCGTTGGTAATCGTGATAATACGGTTGATGAAGAAAAAGGCTATTATATTCTTCGTGCGTTCTATAATGGGTGGAAAAAACGAAATCCCAATTTAGAATTGATTGGTGCATACTATCACGCTGATGAAGATGGTGTTCCACACGTTCATATAGACTATGTACCCGTTGCAACAGGTTATGTTAATGGTATGAACACCCAAACGGCATTAGTAAAGGCTCTCGGACAACAAGGTTTTACCAAAGAGGGCAAAGAAACGGCACAAATCAAATGGGAAAGACGTGAGAATGCAGAACTTGAAAAATGGTGCAATTCGTTCAGCGTTGAAGTAGAACACCCACGCATAGAGGGAATAAAACATCTTGATACCGAAAGATACAAATTTAAAGCACAAGTACAGGCAGACATAAATCAAATGGAACAAGAGCGACAATTAGCCGAACAACAAACGGATTTGGCAATAAGTGAAAAAGTCAAGGCGATGCAACAAGCAAAAGAAGAACAAGAAAATTTGGAATGGCAGAGAGAACAATTAGAAAACTTGAATTTGGAAATTGAAAGATTAACGAGAGAACGTGACAAAAGGCAAAGGCAAGTTGATAAATTAGAAAAAAGATTGAAAAACGTAAAAGGAGAAGTATTGACGGCAGAACAAGCCAAAGATACTGAAATTAAAAATACGCTTGGTGTAGCTATTCTTCCATATAAAAAGGCTATTGACTTAAAAACAACTGCCGAAAGAGTAGAAAAAGCAGACGAAATAATTAGGGAAGAATGGAATATAGTGTCAAGAGCAGTAAAAAAAGCTGAAAAAGAAACGGCAGAAGTCAACGAGGAATTAAAAGACAAACAAGAAACGTTAGAAAAATATTTAAAAGCGATTGAAGAATTGAAAGAAATATATCGTTCCCTCTTAAATACAGAATATCTAATTAAGGAGTGGAAAGAGGAAGAAAGAAAACGTGGACTTGTCAGCCGAGAAAAACTGCTTAAAAATGCTGAAACTATTAGAAAACAATATGAGGAAAGTCAAAATAATCAATCGCAAAATCACACACAAGGACAAAATCATAGAAGAAGAAGATAAGAAAAAAGTATGAAACACGTTGAAACACGTTAAAACACGTATGTAACACGCAACAAAAATAAGTTGTAACACATAAAAATACAGCGTGTTATATATGTAACACGCAAAATAAAAAGGAGGAATTTGCCTTGAAAGCGTATAATTCAAGTAAATATCCAAACCATAAGACAGCAAGACAATGGGCATTACAAGGCTTTCTGCCCAACAACATGGCACAAGGCATAGAGTTGTGGACAAATCGCTTTTGCAGTCATCATTACACCTATTACAGCATTGATGAAGTAACAAAAGCCACCGATAAACAACTTGAAAGTTTCTTTAAGCCTGAACGTGAACGCAAGAACAGGAAAGCAAGAGAAGAACGTCAACGATTGAGAGAAAAACGTCTTGCGAAAATTGAACGACAAGAATATGTTAAAAGAACTATTCCCGAAATTGAAAACAAAGTTAAACACAAAGGCATTGTGATTGACACCGAAACGACAGGACTTAACCCTAAAAAAGACGAATTATTACAAGTTTCAATCATAGATATTGATGGAAATGTGTTGTTTAACAGTTATTTTAAGCCAAAAGCTACATCATGGACATCTGCTGAACGTGTAAACGGTATCAGTCCCGAAATGGTGGAAAACGCACCCAAAATATCAGAGAAAATCAAAGAAATTAATGAGATTGTGTATAATTCGGAAACGATTATCGGGTATAACACCGATTTCGACTTGTCTTTTCTCTATTACAACGGTCTTATTTTGTCCGAAAACACTAAATTTATAGACGTAATGACAAGGTTTGCCGAAATTTACGGAGAATGGAGTGATTACTTCGGTGATTACAAATGGCAGAAGTTAATTACTGCGGCTGACTATTACAATTATGATTGGAACAGTCATCTTGAAAATGCACACAATAGCCTTGCTGATTGCTATGCCACACTCTATATCTATCAACAGATCCAAAAATAAAAAAACGGAGCAGGGAAAAAAATAAAATTTCCCTGTTCTTGTCGGTTCTATTTAATTATTTCTTTTTTTCTTCCAACCACCTTTTTACGCTGTCTATACAATTTTCTTTTTCGCCGTTTTCATCTTCCAATTCCAAAGACTTCAAGCAGTTCATATAACGGGGATTATCCAAAAGGATTTGGTCAGCGATTATCATAATTGAGCACAATGCTTCATCTCCGTCTTTCTCAAAGACACCGTAAGATGTTTCAGCGATACCGTTGTTCTTTGCATAATCTCTTACATCTGAAAGTAGTATTTTATCTTCCGTAAGACCTCTTTTTGCAACCTCTGCCTTGTTAAACTCAAATGTCAATTTTACCATAACTAATCCTCACTAATATTTATTTTTTTCCCTGTTCCGCATATTTTTTATATCATCTATACTTGATATCCCGCTTCTTTCAGTGCATAAAACGTAATAGGTGTAAGGCTCGTTATTCTCTCGATCTTCATCGTATGCATCGTTGATTGCGATACAGAACGGACAGTCTGTACAACTGCCTCCTATTCCATAATTTTTTCTTTCAGTAGGACAATACGCCGATATACCGAAATCGTATCCAATAGTAGGAATTCTTTCAGCATAACGCAAAAATTGCTTTTGATAATATTCAGATACCGCATTATATATCCATTTTTTCTCTTTGCTATCTTTCAGTAGTATTTCTGACAGTTCAATATCAGTCACGGCACTTTCCAACAAAAATCGACAAAAGAAAAACCGCAAAGGCTCTGTGACCTTTACGGTTATAGGAAATAGTAATTCTATTGTATGGAGATTGTAC
>CADCDE010000057.1 GCA_902800065.1 uncultured Ruminococcus sp. | reverse complement strand
TACAATCTCCATACAATAGAATTACTATTTCCTATAACCGTAAAGGTCACAGAGCCTTTGCGGTTTTTCTTTTGTCGATTTTTGTTGGAAAGTGCCGTAACTAATACATCAGTCAAGTTAATGCCTTAATGCGATACATGGAAATATGCAAGCATTGATTTTGTATATACGAAGTACATACAAAATCGCTTGGTGGGGAATTCCCCACACCCCTGATTTTTGTATCAGGCAAAAATAAAAATCGCTGTTGCTCACCATGAAATTAAAAAAGCCAGTCGGAAAAATTTTTCCAACCGGCTTATATTCAGAAGTCTACTATGTTGTCAATCTCAGCCATAAGTTCCTGAGTAAGTTTGAGTGCTGCTATGATTTTCTTGTAGTGTTCAATGTCCTCAGAGGAGAGTATAGTTTTCTTGCGGTCTTTGAGCCATTTTTGGAGTGGCTGATAGCCTCCTATGTACTGTTCCCACTGTGCCTGCGGAACATTATCGAAATACTGTGTCTTGCTGATATACACTCTGCCGTTCTTGTATTCAGGCTTTACCACTTCATTTGTACCGTAGCCGACAAGGTTATACGGCTGTATGTCAAATTCCGTGTGCATCAGGTGGCATTCTCTCAGCTTTGAGCCTATTTCAACAAGTTTCCAGAAAGTTTCTTTATCTGTCGGGTACGGCACACGTGGAAAGTCTATTTTCAAGAACTCTTTGTATTTTTCTCTGTATTTTGGGGAGTAGAGAACAGCATAGATATAGTCAAAAAGCTGCAAAGCCATGTCATCGGTATATTTAATATTGAGAGGTTTTAATAATTTATTTGCAAATATTTGATTGAAATTAGTTTTCTTCTTTCCAAATCTATCATCATACAAGTAAAGTGGAAACACATAAGTAATCTCACTTGTTCTGTTTGATACATAGCATGAATCAATCATCATATTGGTTAAAAAAATATGCTGATAGTTTTTACCTGTTTTAACAACTTTGTTTATACAAATTCCAAAATTCAGATGATTAAAGAAATGTTTAGCTATATTTTCACGACTTCTTTCGATTAGGTTTATATCATAATATATTTTTCTGCTTTCAAACGGTCGGTATGCAAATAATTGAATTTTTTTCTTATCAGGAATAATATTATAATATTCGGACACATTATTTATCAAATCGTTGTTATTTCTGTTGGTCAATATACTATCTTTAGCTGAAACAATACCAACTGAGCTGTTATTCATCAACTCAACGAGTGAAATAAATGAATTATATGTATCTTGTAAAGAAAAATCTTTCGGTACAAAAAAGAAGTGTGGTTGAGTAGGCTGAATTGTACGATATTCAACATCATTTAAAGAATTTGTGGGTTTGTTGAGAAATTCATACTTAAAATCTCTTGTACCAAATAAATCAGCATGATAAACCTTATTATCATATTTCTTTTCCTTATTCTTGACTGCTATTATAATACAAACACCTTGTTGTATATCGAAAACATTTTCGTCCTTACTTCCGTCAGGACAAACTTCTTTTTTCTTTGCATTTCCGTGTAAATCAAGCAAATATATTTTATCGTACATTTGCAGCAGATTCCAACGCATACCTCTAAATGTTGGATTATCTAAAAATCCATGTGGGCATATATATGCTAAAATACCATTTCCTGACTTTTCAATAAACGTCTGTGCATAGCGAATAAACTTGACATAATCATCATTTAACCATTTTGGATTGCGTTCTTGAAGTTTTATTCTGCCGCCTGGTTCTTTTTTGTAATCTTCCATCAATGTCATTATCCACTCGCCTTTATTGGCACTTTCTCCAGAATATGGCGGATTTCCGATAAGGACGTTGATAGCGTTGTTTTTCTTTGCATTATTTGCGTCAATAGACTCAAAAGCAAGTGGATCTAACTTATTAAAAGATAACTGTGCACTTATATTTCCTTGTTTTTCCAGTGAATTTGTCAAAAATACATTCAGACGCACATTTCTGTAAAAGTCATATCCAGTAGTTTTCAGTACCATTGCCAGTTTCATGTGTGCTACTGCATAGGGTGCCATCATCAGCTCAAATCCGTTTAATCTTGGCAACAAGTAGTTTGGAACATATTGGTTCCATGCAGCTTTTAATTGCTCTTTATTCTTTCCCTCATGTTTTGTACAAAAATTGTCATAAATCTGCCATATTATCTTGTGGAGAAAGGTTCCTGTTCCAGTTGCTGGATCAAGTATCTGTACAGCATAGTCTTGCTCTTTTTTACGTCTTTTCTTGCCGTCAACTTCAACCATAACTTCTCTCTTTTCGATTGACGCAAGACCGTCTTTGAGATTAAATTCCTTTTTCAGAATGTCATCGACTGCTCGTACCATGAAATTGACTACCGGCTGAGGAGTATAGTACACTCCCCTTTGTACTTTTTGCTCCTTATCGTACTCGCTGAGGAATTCTTCATAAAAATGAATAACCGGATCTTCACGTCCTCCGCCTGTCATACGGTTGAAATCTTTCAGAATCAGCTCTATATTATTGGTGTGTTGGAGAAGGTCAACTACATCAGATACATCAAGCTCATCAAAAGTGAGCATTTTGTGGTTTCCTGCACTGATACATTCTTTCATCATTTTTTTCAGGAATGGGTTGGTATTCGGAATACGGTCAACAGCTTCACTGACGTTGAAAAAGTCCGGTGTGTTGTCCATACATCTTGCCGAAAAAAGACCGTAAACGATTGTCTGAGCATACATATCTGCAAATCGTTCTTCATCAAGGTCATGTATCAAGGATTCTTTGAAATCTTTGAACATTTCGTGTATATATCCTTTGTCGGTTTCAACGGCATATATATCAAGAATCTGTTTGCGTATTTCACGGGCTTTTTTCGCCAGTTTAACTGTCAACTCATGTGAAGAACGAATGACCTCACGGTATCCGCTTACAAATGCTGATGACCACTGACGATACCATGTTTCAGTATCATTTTCATCATCTATCCATTTAAGATGTGAAAGACGTTCTTCAAAGTGTGTAATATTTGTGCGTTCCTCAATGGCAGGTGCACATGGGGTTATCATTTTTATTTGCGGCAGACCGTGTTCTTTGTCCTCAAAGTGTGCGATACCGATTGTTTTGTTATTGTCATTTCCCCAGAAACACAGGAAAAGCAGGTTTTTTTGTGCCCATACAGCATGATTGGCGGCATTTCTTCTTGTTGGTACGAGCTTTGACAAAATTTTTCTTATAGCCGACACTTCAAAGCGTTTACTGTCAAATTCAACACAGAAAATTCCCCATTTTTGATTTTCACTGATAGGCTGCAACTGTTTTAATGAACTTATTTTTGAGAATTCCTCTTTTTTAAGTCCAAGATCGTCTGCGTCAAAATCATAGGTAATATCATCAATGTCGTTAAAATCGTCCTCATCAATATTCCAGTCCAGATTTTGAATGAAATATCTGATAAGGTCATCACTATTTTTTACAGTTCTTATATCCATATTTATTCTCCTAAATCATCTGCATCCAGGTTACAAGCTTGATTTTTTTGCCTGTTGGAGCCTGAATTGCTCTCATATAATTCTTTTTTATATGGTTTTCCACTATTTTGCGTATTTCCATAAATTCTTCTTTGTTATCATTGAAAGCTCGGTTTTCATTACGTTCACATTTTATTGAACTCCAAATCTCATGTAAATCTTCTTTGACAGCTTTATTTTCTGTGTCAACAATATACCAACGATGTATTCCGTCACCGTCATTCCATGAGCCATCTAAATTTCTTACTGGCAATTCATAACAGAAGAAATAGCCTTTGTTTTTGGTTGCCATTTTGCCGCTGTGCATTTTTCTTGGCAGTTCTTTGATTGTTTCTGAATAATCAGGATTTTCAGCCATAAGTTGCTGATATACAAGTGCAAGTTCTTCTTCTGCCGAAGCTACACCCTCGTATTGTGTATTGAATTCCCTGAGAGCATCGTAATCATCATCAGGTTTCAATAGCTTTTTCCCCTCAATACCAAATGTTTTCGAGATACGAAGTGTTTTTTTGGATACGGTCTTATAAAGAGAAAGAAGTTCCTCAAGCTCATGTGGAGGTAAAAAATTCCAGTAGTAAGCTTTTTCTCTATCTTCGGCAAGCTGTGGATGGTCAGCAAGTATTTGTTCTTCAATTCCTTTATTTCTGCGTCTGTCAATACGACCTATCCTTTGCATAAGTCTTACGGGGTTCCAATGCAGTTCATAGTTGATAAGGCAGGATGCGTCCTGTAAATTCAGACCTTCTGCCAGTACATCAGTTGCAATTAATATTTGTATTTCGTTATTTGTTTCTTTTGATGAGGTACCATTATAATATGGTGCAAAACGTCTTACAATATCATGTCTGTTTACCGATGTTTGACCATCTATTTCATACATATTTTTAAAACCGTCTTTTTGCAGTTCACGATAAATATATTGTGCAGTTACTCTGTATTCTGAGAAAATAATGACTTTCTTATTTTTGATATGTATATCTTCTCTCAAAATGTGTTTCAATTCTCTGATTTTATCATCGTTTTCCGGTTTGAATTCCATCATATCTGTAATAAATTTTGATAACGTATCCATATCCAACATAGTATCAATAAGTAAGGCATCAATATCAAAATCATTTACATTGAATTCCTCCTGTGTGTTCCACACATAATCCGGAAGATCATCTTCTATATCTTCTATGGATGTTTGATTTAATTTGACATATTCTTCAGAATAAGAGAAGATTTCAGCTTGTTCAGCCTGCTTTCGTTCTATGCGGTGTTTGTGTTTACTGCCATCTTTGTAGTCATTCAGGAATTTATTAAGACGGATATATATTTTTATACAAGTTTCTTTAAATGCTTCTATGGAACTTTCAAATCTTTTCAGCATAAGTGTTCGAATAAGATTAACGATTTGTTGTTGTCTGCCGATTTTCATCTTGTCAGTTGTTTCTAAATCTCCTAAAAAATAATCTTCGCTGTATGGAGAATAGATGGCTAATGACAGTATTGTTATTCTTTTTCCACTTCTATTTCTGCGTTCAAAGGAGTCTTTAAAATCTTTGATGAGTTTTCCGTATGTTTTTTCTAATGAATAGTTTGCGACCATTGGTGGTTGTCGTTGTGAGAAAATAACATTTTCATTATCTTCTTTACTTAAACTTCTCTTTACGTATGATCTACTTCTTTGTACAACAAGTTCATTGATGAGTTTATCATTTCGTATAACATTTTCAGGCAAATTTTTCAGTTCACCAACAGATTCTCCACAAAAATCATCTAATTGTTTTTCCATTTTTTTGAAATGTCCGGAAAGACTGTGAATGCCCAAAGGAGCAGCAAAGTAATCGTCTTTCCTATGTGTGAATAATTCTATAAGGTGCTGTAAATCCAGAAAAGTGTTGTTGATTGGTGTTGCTGTCAGCATAAACATCTTTTTATCGGTTCCATTTTTCATCATTTCAAATAATTTTCTGTATCTGTTTGAAGAACGGTTTCGGAAATGATGTGCTTCATCAATGATTACAATTTCTGCCTGCTGAGTGATTTGATCCATGAGATTTTTGCTTTTATCAAGTAATAAATCTGTATGATTGATAATTTTAAATGGATAAAATCCTTCAAATATTTCAGGAATTAGTTTTTGTATTGTTACTTCCCATACAGATACCCTTGCGGAAGCGGGAACGATAAGTACGACATTTTTTCGTTCTTTTTTTACAAAACGTTCTATAAGCATCATTCCTATAAAGGTCTTTCCCAGACCTACACCGTCACAGAGAAAAGCTCCTGAATATTTATCGGCTATTTGTATAAGACTGTTATAACCATCTTTCTGATATTGTGCAAGCTCTTTATAGATGACAGATTCATTCATTTCCCATTCGGAAATAGTTTTTTCATGGCTTTTAAAGAATTCATACATAGAACGGAGATAAACATCGTATGGACTAAATTCACGACAATGATTTTCCATTACTTTTAGCACAGCTTTGGTAATATCCATACCGCTTTCCCAATACTTTTCATACCATTGTTGAAGTTGTATAATATCGTCTTTAACTTGAATATTCAATTCAATATTTTTAGTCAATCCTGCCTTTGTAAAATTACTTGATCCTACTAATGCGTATCCTATTGGAACATTCATTGAGGAAATAAATTGCTCTCTATAATCATCACGAAAATATGTGATATATGTTTTTGCATGAAATTTACTTTTATCATATACACGACATTCTATTTTTCCGGATTTCATAGCACTAATGATTGCCGGAACTCCGATCATAAATTCATTTATTTCATGTTCGCTTTCAACACTTTCACGAAAGTTCTCAATCATAATGCCAGCAACTTCTTCAATAACTTTTTTAGTTCTTTTGGTAACTTCATTTCCTAAAATAATGCGTATTTTGTCGAGTTTCTGCCATTGTTCACCTAAACTCAAAAGGCTGCCTATTTCAAAATAACCAGACGCAATGTCCATCTGTTTAGAGATAGGACACCATTCAGACAGATATTTATGCACAGAATTTTCAGTATTGCTATTGTCTACGATATATAATGGTTGTGAAATCATACAAAATCACCCCTGATTTAATATATTTTTTGTATTTATTCAAGAAATTTATATACATTATACCATTTTTTTTACTATTATCAAGTATGAAGATAAAAATAATATATTATTATGGAAATATGATATAATAGAAACAAATATAAATTTATTGGAGATGTTTGTATGGGAATTTATCTGAATCCAGATAATAATAAATTTTTTCAAGTTATCAATTCAAGCGTATATGTTGATAAATCTCAGCTTATTTCTTTTACGAATGAAAGAATCAATACTGAACAGAGGTATATCTGTGTCAGTCGTCCCAGAAGATTTGGCAAATCTGTCAATCTTGCTATGCTTTCAGCTTATTATAGCAAAGGTTGCAAAAGTAAAAAGATATTCAATGACCTTTCTATTGCGAATGATACGACATATTTCAAACATTTGAATAAATATAACGTCATTTATATCAATATGCAGGACTTTTGGACTGGAAGTAATGATATTGAAGATATGGTGCAAAGACTCGAAAAACAAATTTTCAATGAACTCACAGAAGAAAAGCCTGATATAAATCTCGATCCAGATGACAATCTGAGCTTTTGGATGGAAGATTTTTATATTGCCACAAAAAGAAAAAAGCCATTTGTTGTTTTAATTGATGAATGGGATTGTATTATGCATGAAGAAATAAATAGCATAAAATTATATCTTGATTTTCTCCGGAATTGGCTGAAAGATAAAGAATACATTGCCTTGACCTACATGACAGGTATTCTTCCTATCAAAAAATACGGTACACATTCCGCTTTGAATATGTTTGATGAATATTCTATGCTTGAATCAGACGGGTTTGAAAAATATATCGGTTTTACCAATGAGGAAGTTTTTGGACTTTGTGAAAAATATGACGTTGACTTTGAACAAATGAAAGCCTGGTATGACGGATATGAACTGAACGGAACGGATTTATATTGTCCACGTTCAGTTGTGAAAGCTGTTTCTTCAAAAAAATTCAGCGGTTATTGGACAGAAACAGAAACTTATGAAGCACTTGCAAAATATATTGCCATGAATTTTGATGGCTTGCATGATACCATAGAAAAGCTGCTTGCCAATCAGCCACAACCGACAGATACCAGAACATTTTCCAATGACATGATAACATTCACGAATAAAGACGATATTTTAACATTGCTTGTGCATTTAGGGTATCTCGGATACAATCCCAATAATCAGACTGTCTATATTCCTAATAAGGAAATTGCTGATGAATTTGTTGTCAGCATGAAAGCCACAGGCTTATGGAAAGAAACTATAGAAGCAGTCACGCTGTCGAGGAAATTACTCGCTGATACTTTACAAAAAAATGCCGAAGCTGTTGCACAGGCTATTGAAAAAATTCATGACAGCAATTCAAGCACCATCAATTACAGCAATGAGCAGTCTTTGAGATTTATTATTCTGATAGCTTACTATTACGCAAAAGAGCAATATGAGATTGTTCAAGAACTGCCAACAGGAAAAGGATTTGCAGATATAGTTTTTATTCCCAAGCACAATGTTGATACAGCTGCATATCCGCCAATGGTCATCGAACTCAAATGGAACAATACAGCCGAAACAGCTATTCAGCAAATCAAGAATAAGAATTATCCTGACAAGCTGAAAAGTTTTGAAAAAATATTGCTTGTCGGTATCAGCTACACAAAAAAAGTCAAGGACAATAAAAAGCACAAGTGCATTATTGAAGAATACACTATGAATTAACAAAATCCGTAGAATGTCAGTCAAGCGTTCTACGGATTTTCCATTATTCCAAAATTTGAAATTTATATTTTTTGTGAGTGCAGCGATTTTGAAATTGAAAAGGGGGAGTGGGGAGATTTCACCGCCAAGCTGATTTTAGATATCGAAACGATATATAAAATCTAAGCTTGCGACCTCCTGCGGAGGTCAATTTTTTACTCCCTGCCATTTTGGAAATTTTCAGAATTTTTTTTATATCGCATCAAATCCAATTTGTTATACAGTAAAGAGGAAGATTGATAAGTCTGTTATTTTCGTTTCTGTAATTTGCCATAGACGTTCTGACAGAAACTGCCGGAGCATATTTCTCTCTGTACATCTTCAAACTCTTTGCTCTGAGATTTTCTTCCGCCTTGACTTCTACCGGAATGACTTTCTCTCCGTCATCAACCAACAGATCAATTTCACAACTGTTTCTGTCGTTGGTATAATAATAAATGCCGTAGTCCGATACAGTTCTCAACTGCTGAAATACATACTGCTCCGTTACAGAGCCTTTGAATTCTTTGAATATGTCATTGCCGTCAAGCAGTATATGTTTGCTTATGCCTGTCATGCAGTTCAGCAAGCCAACGTCAAGAAGAAAGAGCTTGAATGCTTTTAAATCTTCATACGCTTTCAAAGGCAGATGAGGTGTTGTAATACGGCTGACTTTGTGAACCAAGCCACAATCATTCAGCCACATGATAGCCGTTTCAAAATCCTTTGCCCTGCCGCCTTCCCGAACCAAGCCATATATAAATTTTTTATTTTCTTTTGCAAGCTGTGACGGGATACTGTTCCATACCATTCTAATCTTTGGTACTATGTCTTTCGGT
>CADCDE010000056.1 GCA_902800065.1 uncultured Ruminococcus sp. | reverse complement strand
AGGACTTGCGGATTTATTGGCAGGCTATCCTCAATGGGCATTGCCGACAGCAATCATAAAGGCTTTGAATGTTCTTCCGTTCTTTTTGATAAAGTATTTAAAGGACAGTCCAAAATTTGAAAAAATCATCAATGTGTCAAACCTCTTAATGCTGATACCTACAACGATAGTTACAATAGGCGGTTATTTTGTGGCAAATGCTTTGCTCTATGATATATCGGCAGCGGTTGCGGAAATACTTCCGAATCTTGTTCAGGCAGGCGTTGGTGCAATATTGTTTGTGATACTTGGTAAAAGCCTTGATGCTGTGAATTTCAAATCAAGAGTATTGCCAAATAGAAAGGAAGAAAAAAGTGAAACGTAAAATATCAGCGATAATACTTACATTGTTTTTGGGAGCGGTATTTTTATCGGGATGCACAAGTAATTCTGAAATATCGGTATCAGACAGCGAAAAAAGCTGCTGCAACGAAAAATCAGATTGCTGTCAGAATAACGAAATTTCACATATACCCGATTGCTGCGGAGAATAAATTTTGATTACAGAAAGGAAAATTGATTATGAACAGAAAAATTACAGCGGCATTTTTGGCAGCCGCACTTACAATAACAGCCCTTGCAGGCTGCAATGATACATCTGAAAATACATCTTCAAATAACGGTGCTTCAACATCAACAAGTACAGTATCAAATTCACTCGAAAAAACAAAATTTAATTTAGGACACCTCAATTCAACGGCACATCTTTTGGGATTTGTCGCAAAAGAAGAAGGCTATTTTGAAGAAGAAGGACTTGACGTTACACTGACATTGTTTTCATCAGCGGCAGAACTTTCAACGGGACTCGAATCCGAAAAATTAGATGTTGCTTTTATAGGTTCGGTACCGTCAATAACTTTTCAAAGCAAGGGACATGACCTTACAATTTTCGGTGGTGCAATGACAAACGGTCACGGTTATGTCATCAAACCCGAATATGTTGAGGGATTGAGTGAATGGGACGTTTCAATTTTGAAAGGAAGAAACGTTGCTTCCGTCAAGAACAGCGTACAGGATGCGGAATTGCAGATACTTTTGAAAGACAAGGGAATTGAGATAGGTGAGGGTGAGGACAAAGTAAATATTGTTTACTTTGACAGCCAAAAAGATGCTTATAATGCTCTCCAAAATGACAGTATAGATGCCGTATCGGCATATTCTCCGTATACATCACTTGCCGAAAGTCAGGGATATAAAGTCGTTTATCGCTGCTCGGAAGAACCTCTCCTTGAAAATCAGCCCTGCTGCCGTCAGGTAGCTTCAACGGAGGCTTTGAGCAAATATCCCAAATCCTATCAGGCATTTGAAAGAGCGTTGATAAAAGCCTATAAATTCACTCAGGAGAATAAAGAACAGACCGTCAAGGACGTTCAGAAATATATTGACATAGAGGAAGATTTGATAAATACGGAAATATACGGAGGTTACGGTACATCAGTCCCCGACCCCGACAAGCAGGGTACAGTTGCATTGAAAAATTCCATTGTAGAACTTGGCTATACGGAAGATTATGACATTGATAAGCTCTATAATACGGATATTTACAAAAATGCACTTGAAAGTCTTATCAATGAAAATCCCGATGATAAAATTTACGAAGAATTGAAAAAACATTTTGACGAATTTGAATGATACGAGATGAGTGTATATGAGTAAAATTGAGATAAATCATTTAACGGTGGATTATACCGAAAAGAAAAAGAGCTTTACTGCATTGAAAGATGTCAGCTTCTCAATTGAGGAGGGCGAATTTGTCAGCGTAATAGGCTCAAGCGGTTGCGGAAAGAGTACCCTTTTGAGTATATTGGAGGGTATCAATACCCCCACTGACGGGGAAATTCTTATCAACGGTGAAAAGATTAATGGTACAGGCACGGACAGAGGAGTAGTATTCCAACACTATTCCCTGTTTCCGTGGATGACTGCAAGAAAAAATGTAGCTTTCGGAATAAAGCAGGTAAATCATTCTGCAAGCCGTTCCGAGAGATACAGGATAGCTGATGAATTTTTGGATAAAGTCGGCTTGGAACAGTTCAAAAATAAATATCCGTCACAGCTTTCGGGAGGTATGCAGCAAAGAGTGGCTATTGCAAGGGCATTGGCAATGGATACAGATATTTTATTGATGGACGAGCCTTTCGGTGCGATAGATGCGAAAAACCGTACTATATTGCAGGAATTGCTTCTTGAATTGTGGGAGGGTGCAAGTCCGAGAAAAACCGTTGTATTTGTCACGCATGATATAGATGAAGCGATACTTCTTTCGGATAAAATCGTTATGATGACGGCAAATCCGGGACGTGTATACCGTGAATTGAAAGTTCCGTTTGACCGTCCGAGAAATCGTTCAGAGCTGGTGCAGACAAAGGAATACAATAAATTCAGAAATGATCTTTTATTGCTGTTTTACAGTGATATTGCGGATAAGATCGGCGGCGAGGAGGTAGTTCTGTGATGAATACGCTGGCAAATAATTTAACAGCAGTAAAAACTGATAAAAAAATAAATTCCGAACTGAAAACGGAATTTTTAAAAAGATATTTCAGAGTTGTTCATGGATTATTCTTTGTACTCTTATTGATACAATTTCTGCCCGATAGGCTGACAACAGATACATATGCTCCTTATGGAATATGGTTTGCAGTCGGAGTTGAAGTTATTACATTAATATTTTCGGCACTTATCAAAAAAGTTGAAAGTCTGAATTTATTTACGGATATAGTCGGATTTATCTATGGACTTCTCATTGCATGGACATTGGCAACAGCTAAATTCAATTTATTGAAAGCCGCACTGTTTCCGCCCCCTGGGAAAGTTTTCTGGCAGTTCGTTGATGATTACGATAAAATTTTAGTGAATATACAAAGTTCTGTGGGAATTATCCTGCAAGGTTATTTATTGGCATTAGCTGTGGCAATACCGTTGGGATTATTTCTCGGCTGGAGTGCAAGGATTGGCAATGCCGCAACATATATATCAAAGTTTTTGGGTGCAATTCCACCTATCGTATATATACCTTATGGAATAGCACTTTTACCTACATTCAAAAGCGTATCGGTATTTGTAATATTTCTTGCTACATTCTGGCCTGTACTCAGCGGAACAATGAGTGGTGTAATGAATGTTGAGAAAAAAACAATAGATTCCGCAAAGGTTCTGAACGTAGGTAAATTCACAATGATGTTTTCGGTAATTCTCCCCGCATCGCTTCAGCAGATATTTATAGGCTGCAATCAGGGCTTGACAGTTTCATTTGTTTTGCTGACATCAGCCGAAATGATAGGTGCACAGAGTGGTCTGGGATATTACATAAAAAATTACTCCGATTTCGGAGATTACACAAGAACGATAGTGGGCTTGATAGTGGTCGGCATTGTAATAGTGATAATATCATTTATTTTCAATACCATACAAAAATATCTTCTCAGATGGAAGCAGTGACGGAGGTACAGGCATGAAAGAAATTATATGGCACGGCAGAGGAGGACAAGGTGCATTTACGGCATCAAGACTTCTCGGAGAAGCATATTCTTTAAAAGAAAACTCGTATGTTTTGGCATTTCCGTCATTCGGACCTGAACGCAGAGGTGCTCCTATAAGGGCTTTTACAAAACTTGACGATAAACCAATAGGCAACCGAAGCGAAATTGCAAAAGCTGATTACAGCATATATCTTGACGATACGCTTTTTAATGAAAATTCTTTCAGTGAATTGAAATCAGACGGAATCATTCTTCTGAACACAAAGAAAAAAATTGATAATGAAAGAGTTATCACGATTGACGGTGACAGCATTGCAGAAAAATATATTGGTCTGCCTATAACGAATACAATATTGCTCGGTGCATTGGCAGCGATTTCGGGACTTGTTTCGCTTGATGAGATAAATTCCGCAATAATACAGACCATGCCCAAAAGACTTTATGAAAAAAATATCCCTGCCGTGAAAGCGGCATTTGAGGAGGTCAGCAAATGAAACCATTTCTCAGAGAAAAAATCCCTGTCAGTTTTGAGGACATACCCAACACGACCTCTTTTGAATCGGGGTATCTTGTTACAAAAAATGCAGGCTGGCGAAATGTCCGTCCTGTGATAGATACATCAAAATGTATCGGGTGTCTGAACTGTTATCTTTACTGTCCAGACGGAGTGATATTCAAAAAAGACGGTAAAGTTGCCATAGATTATGATTTCTGCAAAGGCTGCGGAATTTGTCGTAAAATATGCAAAATTGGTGCAATAGAATTGGAGGCGGAAAAATAAATGGCAAAACAATTTTTATCAGGTGATGAAGCATTTGCTTATGGAATAAGACTTGCAAGACCTCATGTTATATCCGCTTATCCGATAACACCTCAGACAATCGTTGTTGAAAAACTTTCCGAATTTGTGGAGGACGGCAGCCTGCAATCAGAATTTATCCACGTTGAAAGCGAACATTCTGCTTTATCGTGTGCGATAGGTGCGTCAGCGGTAGGTGCAAGGGCATTTACAGCGACTTCTTCACAGGGATTGTTATATATGGCTGAATGTCTGCCGTATGCGTCAGGAGGAAGATTTCCGATAGTAATGATGAATGCCAACCGTTCAACGGCTCTACCGTGGAATATATACGGCGACCAAAGGGATTCACTTTCACAGCTTGACAGCGGTTGGATTCAGGCTTATGCAGAGAATGCACAAGAGGCTCTCGACCTTGCGTTGTTTGGGTATTACATAGCCGAAAATAAAGCGGTTTCTACACCGTTTATGGCAAATCTTGACGGATTTGTTTTAACACATACTTATGAAGTTGTTGATGTTCCCTCGCAGGAACAGGCAGACAAATTTTTACCGCCTTTTGAAACGGAAAATAAAATGTCGCTTGAAAAGCCGAAAAATCTGGCATTTTCCGCAGGACCTGACACCAACAGCATTTTCAAATATAAAGAGCATATCGGCATACTTAATGCAAAAAAAGTTATTTTGGAAGCCGAACAGAAATTTGAGAATATTTTCGGGAGAAAATATACAGGCTTGACGGAAAATTATAAAACGGAAGATGCAGAATATATTTTGATTACTCTCGGCAGTATATCGGGGCTTGTGCGTGAAATCGTGGATAAACTGAGAAAAAACGGTGAAAAAGTCGGCTTGCTGAAGATAAGATATATGCGACCTTTTCCGAATGAAGAAATTGCACAGGTTGTAAAGAATGCAAAAGCCGTTGCCGTTCTTGAAAAGGATATTTCATTCGGAAATGAGGGTGCAGTTTATACAAATGTCAATTCCGCTTTGCAAAAGGCAGGGATAAATATTCCAAGTTCAAATTATATAGGCGGTCTTGGCGGAAAGAATATTTCTCCGCAGGAGATTGAAGATATATTTGCAGAGATAAAAAGCGGAATTTCAGATATAAAATTTTTGGGAATAGGGGGGTGTCTGAATGGCAGTTACAGCAAAAACGCTCAATGAAACGGAATTTTTTTACGGACATAAAGCCTGTGCAGGGTGCGGAGGAAGCTTAGCTGTAAGAATTGCACTGAAAGTTCTCGGTGAAAATGCAATAGCAGTCTTGCCGGCAGGATGTATGTCGGCAGTGGGATTTAACTTCCCACAGTTGTGTTTCGGGAATAATGCTATTATATCGACATTTGCTGGTACGGCATCAATGCTTACGGGAGTGCAGGCAGGCTTGAAAGCTCAGGGAATCACGGATTTCCATGCAGTAGGCTTTGCAGGTGACGGCGGTACGGCTGATATAGGCATACAGGCACTTTCGGGAGCTATCGACAGAAATGATGATATTCTCTATATCTGTTACGACAATGAGGCTTATATGAATACGGGTATTCAAAAAAGTTCGCTTACACCTTTCGGTGCAAAGACAACTACCACTCCTGCAGGAAAGAATATTCACGGCAATATCAGACCTAAAAAGAATATGTTTGAGATAGTTGCTGCACATGGGATTCAATATGCAGCTACCGCAAGCGTAGGTTATTTGAATGACTTTATGAAGAAAGTGGAAAAAGCCAAGAATATAAAAGGAACGAAATATATACATATACTTGCACCGTGTCCGACAGGATGGGGAATAAAAACTGACGAAACAGTTGAAATTGCCAAGGAAGTAGTTGACTGCGGATTGTGGTATCTTGCAGAATACGAAAACGGAAATTTCCGTTTGAACCATAAGCCGAATGAATTTTCCGATATAGAAAAATATCTCAAAAAGCAAGCGAGATTCAAACATCTTACAGATGATGACATAGAGATAATCAAAAAATCCCGTGATGAAAAATGGGAGTATATAAAAAGAAATTTCAATTAAAGAGGAGAAATTGACATGAGCAGAGATATTAACAATAAATACTGGAACGAGGAATTGGAAACACTTCCCCGTGAGGAACTCGAAAAAAGACAGTTGGCGGATTTGCAGGAAATAGTAAAATTTGCGTATGACAATGCACCGTATTATAAGCGTTCATTTGATGAAGCGGGAGTGAAACCTGAAGATATAAAAACTTTAAAGGACATTCAAAAATTTCCGTTTATAAATAAAACTACTCAGAGAGATACACAGGGAGTCGGCTCATTCTTGGGAGAATTGGCGGCAGTACCCGAAGAAGATGTTGTTTTCATTTCAACGTCATCAGGTTCAACAGGTGTACCGACAATGAGTCCCTTTACCAAAAAGGATTTTGATGAATTTCAGGATACGGAAAGCCGCTGGTTCTGGCAGATAGGCATGAGACCGAATGACAGATATGTTCATGCACTGAATTTTTCGCTTTATGTAGGCGGTCCTGATGTCATAGGTGCACAGAATTTGGGAGCATTGTGCATATGGGGTGGCACACTTCCAAGTGAAAGATTGCTCTTTGTACTGAAAACATATCAGCCGACAGTTATATGGACATCACCGTCATACGCATGGCAGTTGGGCGAAAAGGCTCTTAAAAGTGGTATCGACCCCAAAAAAGATTTGAATATAAAGAAAATCATTGTAGCAGGTGAATTAGGCGGTTCTATTGCGGCAACGAGAAAGGCTATTGAAGATATATGGGGAGCAGAAGTATATGATTTCTATGGACTGTCGGATATATTCGGAGCTTGTGCGGCAATGTGCGAGGCCAAAGACGGACTTCATATTGCAGAAAATCACATTCTTGTTGAAACTGTTGATATTCATACAGGAGAAGTTCTTGAACCGGGACAGGTCGGTGAATTGGTATTTACCACTCTCAGAAAACACGCACGTCCTTTAATTCGTTTCCGTACAGGTGATATAGGTCGTATTGACAACACAAAGTGCTCATGCGGAAGAACTCACGGCAGAATACATATTCTCGGAAGAAAAGATGATATGTTTATTGTTTCGGCAGTCAATGTATTTCCGAGTGATATAGAAGCAGTTGTGCGTGAACAGAAGGGAATTACAGGTGAATATCTTATCCGTATCTTTGAAAAGGATTTCACGAATAAATACGCTGTTGAGATAGAAAAATCCGCAGATAATTCAAAAACAGATGATGAAGTAGCGGCAGAGGTATCAGCGGCATTGAAAGCCCGTATCGGTGTAAAGCCTGCAAGAGTGATAGTTCACCCTGACGGAGGATTGAATACCCGTTCCGAACATAAGTCAAGACGTGTGATAGATGAAAGAACACTTGACTATAATATCTGAGTGCAATATAATAAAAAATCGGAAAGCGGAATATTAAAAAATCTGCTTTCCGATTTGAATTTTGAAAGGGGATAAAAAACTATGCCTTCACTTTCCAAAAGAACAGAAAATTTTACAGATTCCGTCATAAGACGTATGACAAGAATTTCCAATCAGTATGGAGCGGTGAATTTATCACAGGGATTTCCTGATTTCGAGCCGCCCCGTGAACTTTTAGACAGGCTTGCGGAGGTTTCAAAAGAGGACTTTCATCAATATTCCATTACATGGGGAGCACAGAATTTCCGTGAAGCCCTTGCCGAAAAGCAATCGAGATTAATGGGAAGAAAAATTGATCCGAATGGTGAAATAGTTGTAACGTGTGGCAGTACCGAAGCAATGATGGCGGCAATGATGACGGTCACAAATCCGGGGGATAAGGTGATAGTATTTTCACCGTTCTATGAAAATTACGGTGCAGATACAATTTTATCGGGAGCAGAGCCGATATATGTACCGTTATATCCGCCTGAGTTTAATTTCAATGCCGATGAATTGGAGAATGCTTTTAAACAGCATCCGAAAGCATTGATATTGTGTAATCCGTCGAACCCGTGTGGAAAGGTATTTACATATGATGAATTGAAAGTAATAGCCGACCTTGCGGAAAAATATGATACTTTTGTAATTACGGATGAAGTTTATGAGCATATTGTTTATGAACCGTATAAGCATACTTATTTTGCATCACTTCCGAAAATGTGGGAAAGAACAATTTCATGTTCATCACTTTCAAAGACGTATTCCATAACGGGTTGGAGATTGGGCTATATCATAGCTCCGAAAAATATCATTGAAGTGGCAAAGAAAGTGCATGATTTTCTGACGGTGGGAGCGGCTGCACCGCTGCAGGAGGCTGCCGTTACAGGCTTGAAATTTGGTGATGAATATTATAAAGATTTGCAAGCAAAATATACAAAGAAAAAAGACTTGTTTTTGAAAGGTCTTGATGATATAGGTATTTCCCATACGATACCGCAGGGAGCATATTATGTACTTCTTGACATTTCGGAATTTGGTTATGAAAGCGATCTGGAATTTTGCGAAGTTCTTGCAAGAGATGTTGGAGTAGGAGCAGTACCGGGATCGAGCTTTTTCAGAGAAAATGTGAATCACCTGATACGCCTGCATTTTGCCAAAAAAGATGAAACTTTGTATGAAGCACTGAACAGGCTGGAACACATCAGAAATAAGATATGCAAAATACTATAAATGAGCAAATCTGAAAAATGCACAAACAACCTGTCATTATGAGCGTAGCGAGGAATGACATAGAGCTATTTATTTTTTCGTTTAATATAACGTGAGTTCGATGTAACTTAAAAATATTCTAATTCCGAACGCAGTGAGGAATCTTGATAAGATTCTTCGTCGCTGACGCTCCTCAGAATGACAGTATAATAACTTTTTGTTTTCATCGAACTCACGTTAATATAGAAAAAATATATAAACTCGGCTATCGTCTGGAGGATAAGGAATGTTAAATAATTACCGAAGAAGATTTGTCATACTGAATATGCTGTTGGTTGGACTTGTTCTGCTGGGGACCTTCATAATGATAGGAACCGTTGAACGTACAAACAGTTATAACGAGCTTAAAAATACAATGACACTTGTTTTAAAGCCATGGAATTCCTCAAAGGAAAAACAGCCGCCACGCCCGAATAATCACGGTGAAAAAAATGACGATACAAAATCACCTCCCGAAAAATCCGCAAATGAACCCAAAGTTCAGGAAAAACGCTATAAAGACGATAATATCACAACCATAATGTATAACAGCAGAAATGATGACATTTCGGTTTTATCGGAAACACTTTCTTTTGACGGCGACGTCTCGAGGATTGTTCCCGAAATTGCTAGCCAAAAAGACAGTTTCGGCACTCTTTACGAATATCATATCATCTATTACAGTGAAAAAACCCAAAATGAATATAAAATAGCCGTTGCGGATATTTCTTATATAGGCTATCGAATGGTGAGAATAACCGTTATTTTATTGTTTGCCTATATACTGTCAATGGCACTTGTATTTTTTATCAGTTTAAAACTCTCAAAGCTTGCGGCAAAACCTATGGAAAATGCTATTGAAATGGAACGTAAATTTGTGGCAGACATATCCCATGACCTGAAAACGCCTATTACTGTAATTCTTGCCAATAACAGTATCATCAAATCCAATCCGAATACTACTGTTTCCGAAAATCAGCAATGGCTTGACAGTACCGACAATGCCGCTGATGAAATGATGAATTTAATTAATAAAATGCTCACACTCTCATCTCTTGAATCTGTTGAAAAAACAGTTGAGAAGCAGGCTGTCAGTTTATCTTCCATAGCAGAAAAATGTATACTGCAAATGGAATCCGTTGCCTATGAAAGAGGTATCACTGTTGAAGATGAGATAAGCGAAAATATCACTATACTTTCCAATGATGAATATACCAAACGCATTTGCAACAGTCTTATCGAAAATGCCCTGAAATATGAGCCTGACGGCGGAAATATAAAAATACAGGTCTGCACTTCAAGAAAAAAAGCACTATTTTCCGTGCAAAATCTTGGCAGCATTATCAATGAAGATGACCTTCCGCATATTTTCGACAGATTTTACAGAGGCGACAAAACAAGAAATTTATCCAAAGGTCATGGACTTGGTTTGCCTATCGTTCATAAGATGTGCGAATTGATAAACGCTCATATTATGGTCAAAAGCACTAAAAAAGACGGGACGATTTTTACAGTTGAATTTGAAATTTTTTGAAATAACATTTCTGGTTTTAAGAGTTTTTTAAGAACTTTGTGTATAATCAATTATCAAGAGATATTTATTTTAACAGGAGGTCTTAAAAATGCTTAAAAAGAAAATTATGAGTGCGTTGTTATCACAGATGATGATACTGAGTGCTGTACCATTTGCGGCTCAGACAACCGCTTTTGCAGCAAACACAAACCCTACCCTGACTTTTTCAAACACGGCTATCACAGAAACCGTTTCGGGTATCGGCTATACCATTGACGGTACAACCTTGACAATCAGTGCGGCAGGTGTATATAAAATCAAAGGTAAATGCTCGGAGGGCAGTATTGTTGTATCCAAAAGCCTTGACAACGTGACACTTATCCTTGACAGTCTTTCACTGACATCTGCACAGACGGCTCCCGTTGTCGTGAAAAAAGGCAGTAACGTCACCATCCATCTTGATGGCGCTTCTACTCTTACAGATAACGAAGATGCTTCAACAGAGGATACAAATGAAAATTTTGAAGGTGCGGCTATCAAAGTGAAAAGCGGCTCAAACGTGACATTCTGCGGAGAGGGTACTCTGAATGTTTACGGTAATGCCAAAAACGGTATTAAAGGGGCTGCGGAATCTACACAGACTTTCAACGGCGGCAGCTATAATGTGACTGCGGTAAATAACGGTATCGCTGCTGATGAAAGTATTACCATCAATGGCGGTACTTTCAATATCGACTCCGACAATGACGGCATTAAATCCGTTCCCGATACAGATGATACTGTTTCCACAGGTTCAGTTACTATCAATGGCGGTACTTTCAATATAACATCAGACGGTGACGGCATACAGGCTGAGAATACTCTTAAAATTACCAATGGTGATTTTACAATCAAGACAATGAACGGATATAATGACAGTTCTTTCAACAGTGATACCATGAGCTGCAAGGGGTTGAAAGCGTCGGGTGACAGAGATACCGAAAATAATCTGATAATTACGGGAGGAACTTTCAATATCAATACAGCAGATGATGCCATACATTCAGATGAAAATGCGGAAATAACAGGCGGCACTTTCAAAATTTACACAGGTGATGACGGTGTACACGCTGATACACAGCTTGATTTAGGCATAAACGGAGGACTTGCAAGAGACCCTGAATTTTATATTATTCCAGCTATGAGGGACTTGAATCAGGTACAGTCAATATGTCCAATCATAATGTAAGAGGGTATATACATTGCATTTCTTTTGCCTTGTTATGCGTATATAGCCGTTATCTTCAAGTTCATATATAACATTTTGCACTGTGCGTTTAGCAAGCCCTGTGCGTTCAGATAGCTTATCATAGGAGATTATGCATTGCCCACGTTCAAGTGTTACATCATCAAATTTAACCTGCTTATATACAGCACGCATTAATAACTCAACATATATAACAAGTGCATGATACTTTTTTACACTGTCCCCGACTTCAAATTTTGAAAGATCAACTCTCATATTATTATCAATAAACATAATTTCCACCACCTAATTTTAAAGTGACAGCCACTTTTCAGCGACTGCCACTATTTTTTTAAAGGATATGATATTTCAAATCTTCAATTTCTTCCTCATACATTCTGTCATAGTATTCATCATCTTCACGCAGCATTTCTTGATAAGTATCGTAGTAATCATCATCATACTGCTTACAATAACGAGAATCGTTTATATCAGGTACATAATCAGTCATGCTTATCACCTACGAAATAATTGATAAAGTATTCCTGCCCTGCACCCGTTATCTTGGGAGTAAACGAAATATGCACCTTGCCGACATTGGTAGTTATTGCACACTCGTTGAACTTCATATAGCCCGAATTAAGAGCGGCTTCAGTAGGTATATTTTTGAATTGTTCGTTATCTTCAATAAAGCCGTTATTTCTGAGCCATTGGAACAAACCGCTTTGCGACATCTGAATACCATTTTGCAACAGTATCTTAGCCATCATCGAAACATTTAT
>CADCDE010000055.1 GCA_902800065.1 uncultured Ruminococcus sp. | reverse complement strand
CACAAGACCGCAACAGTCACAATGATATGCTCTGTCTGAAAGTTTTAAATCCTTTTTGATATTTCCACATTGTGAACAAAGTTTTGAACTCGGATAGAATGTAGGGACATTCAGCAATTCTATTCCATATCTCTGACATTTGTATTCTATCTGTCTTTTAAATTCATAAAATTTCTGTTCCTGAATTGAACTTGCAAGATGCCTATTTTTCATCATACCCTTTACGTTCAGTGTTTCCATAACAATTCGAGACGGCTTGGTTTTCACTATCTCTGTCGTTGCCTGATGTAAATGGTTGTTTCTAATATTTGTTAATTTCCTGTATATCAGCTTTATTTTACTTTTTTGTTTCTGAATGTTCCTGCACTCACGCAAAGGTTTGATATAAACAGGATGTCTGTAACCGTTAATTACTTCATAATCTTTCGTGTTGTTTTTCAATTTTCTTGACAGTTTTCTTTGTCCTCGTTTCAACTTTTTCTTTAATCTGCGTACTTTCCTGGACTTATTGATATTCTTGTATGTTTTACCGTCAGAACATACAGCAAGCTCTTTTACACCCAAATCAATTCCTATACTTTCGCCTGTTAATTCACTTTCAACATTGAAAATTTCATACCCAACCGATAAATACCAATATTTGCCGTCAAAGGATATGTGCGGATTAGAATATTTTTCGCCCTTTGATAACTTTGGCAAAGGTTCGGAAGTTTTTACAAAGCCTATTTTTTCGCCATGAAACCCGCCATTTCTTCTTGACAGACTTTCATAGTTTACATAGAACGATAACTTGGATTTATGTTTAGATTTATAACAAGGCTTTTCGGAAACACCCTTGAAATATCTCTGCAAAGCATTATTCGCATCTTTTACAGCCTGTTTCATTACATTACTACCAATTTCAGACAGCCATGTATGTGTTGTCTTTTTCAGAACATTATTAATCTTGATAAACACGATTATTTTCGGACAGAAAATAATTATACGCCCACCTTGAAACTCCTGCACTTTTTCGGAAAAGCATTTCTTGTTCAGGTGTTGGTCTTAATCGTATCTTCTTGGCTATCAGCATTTGATTTCACCTCATTCATATCATACCATAAATATTGATAGATTTACATAGGTTTTTATAAATTTGTAGTAACTGTTTTTATTCCCATTAGGATTTCAGCCAACCTGAAATCAATTTCAGTATCAATATCAACACTTCTGTCTTGTGGCATTATATATGCAAAACTGCCATGATGATATAAAAAGGTTTCTTTTTCAAATTTATGACAGTTTACAATGTAAATTGCTCCATTCAGTCTGTAAAATTTCTTCCCTTCCTGTCTTTGTTTCATGGATTCTACAGAAAGGAAATCTATAAACTCTCTGCTTTCAGGTAAATGACCACACCACAATGGTGAATGTTCTGCTTCACATACTGAAACAACAGCAAAACTTGCTTTTTCTCTATAAATTGAAAAAGCATTTTTAATATCTTGGGAATTGCGTAAAGGTGACGTTGGCTGTAAAAGACAAAATGTATCAAAATTTTTCCCTGATTTATTGTATCCTGAAAGAACTTCTCTTACGGTATCCCATGAACTTGCTTTATCTGTAGCTGTAGCGTTACTCCTTAAAAAAGGGACATTTGCTCCATATCTTTTGGCAATATCAGCATATTTTTCGGAATCGGTCGATACCATTACTTCATCAAACTCGCCACTTTTCAAAGCTGCCTCTATTGTGTATGCCATAAGCGGCTTTCCACACAGACAACGAATATTTTTATCCTTTACACCTTTGGAACCGCTTCTTGCTGGTATTATTGCAATGTTCTTCATTTTTATCCTCATAAATCATAAAATTTTTTCTTTAAATCTATATTTCCCGTCAAAACAGCCTCAACAGCCTTTTCTGCAATCTTTTTTCCGGCATTTCCGTTACCATATGGACTGATAATTGATTTGCAGATTATTCTGTGTTCATCTGATAAAGCAGTCTTTATTGCAGCAATAATACTCTCTGTATCTGCAGCACAATTTATTATACTTTCAGATTGTAGTCTGCCACGTTGTCTGTCTCCGATATTTACAGTAGGCACCTGAAAAGCAGGTGTTTCGATTATTCCGCTTGACGAATTTCCGAGTACAAATTCAGCATATTTCATCAATGAAAGATACCGGCGTACTCCCAGTGAAGTAAATACATGGATATTATTAATTTCTTTTTCGGCATTATCAAGCAGATAGTTTATTCTTGCTCCTCCCTGATCGGCATTTGATTTTGTTACAATGAATTCAATTTCCGGAAAGGTCTTTATAGACTCAAGAAGCACAGCTATCTGATCAACACCTCCACCATCCATTGTAACAGGGTGGTAGGTGCATAAGGCATATCTGCAATTTTTTAATCCAACGCTGTCAAGTGCCTCCTTTTTTGTCATATTGGCTACTTTGAGAATATTATCTATACTTGTAGAACCATAATTAAAAACCCTTTTTGGATCTTCGCCAAGCTGAATCACTCTATTTTGACTTTCCTCATTTGTAACAAAATGCAGATAGCTGATCTTGGTAATGGAATGTCTTATCCATTCATCCATGGCACCTTCGGTGACATCTCCTCCGCTAATGTGAAAAATTGGAGTTCTCGTATTACCTGCAGCAATAGCAACTGCCAAAGTTTCATAGCGATCGCCTAAAAGCATGACAGCACTATATTTTTGTTCTATAAACAGTTCAGTAAATTTGACGAGCGTATCAGCCTGATTGGCGGAAATATCTCTTTCAGAATCAGATTTTACTGAAATGGGTATTCTATGGTCTATTCGGTCATCTATTTCATTGACAGTCATTCCATATTTTTCACTGAGATGTGTACCTGTTACGATAAGTTCAGTTTTCAGGTCTCCGCTTTCATGCTTTCGCAATTCCTTGATTACGGGGGAAAGAAGACCATATTCAGCTCGCGTAGCTGTTACAACTGCAATCTTTTTCATATCTCTATCAGCTCATCTTCCTCGAAATCTCTAATTGCATAAGTTCCTACCACATCATTCCATTTCATTGGACTTATCCCATTACCAGGTCTTTTGGTAGTCAGATTAGCTTTGGTTAATTTTTCTCCCTTTTTAATATTTCTTGATGCAATTATACTCTTCCTGGCAATCGGCATATTTTTCTTTTCAGATACAGACGGTACTTTTTCCCCTGTTCCGATTGCCATTTCAACATTTCTGATAGCTTTTACCATGGCAGCCAGTTCATCAGGTTCAAGACTTGCTTTATGATCAGGTCCTTCCATGTTTCTATTTAGTGTGAAGTGTTTCTCTATTACTGTAGCTCCCATCGCCACAGCCGCCACAGGTATTTCAATACCTGGAGTATGATCAGAATAGCCCACATCTAATCCGAACTTATCTCGCATAGTCTGCATAGCACGAAGATTAACATCAATAAAAGGAGCAGGATATTCTGTAGTACAATGCAGAAGCGTTATTGTTCCTGCACCATTTTCTTTCAACACGTCCAAAGCAGCTCCGACTTCATCCAAATTACTCATTCCTGTTGATAATATAACTTCTTTACCCGTTTTAGCCACTTTCAAGAGGTAAGGAAGATTTGTTATCTCACCCGAGGGAATTTTCCAAAATAGCATATCTACCGAATTCAGAAAATCTATGCTTTCAAGATCAAACGGTGTTGATAAAAAGCATATACCAACTTCATCACAATACTTTTTAAGTGAAATAAATTCATCATACGAAAGCTCCAGCTTTTTCAGCATTTCAAGCTGTGAACCGTCTCCTGTAGTGTTTTTCTGATAATCAGCCTTTTTGGCGTTATGCGAAACCAGATTTTCTGATTTAAAGGTCTGAAATTTTATGCAGTCTGCTCCGGCTGCTTTAGCTGCATCAACAAGCTTACAAGCTGTTTCAAAACTTCCGTTATGATTAACGCCAGCCTCTGCAATTATATATACTCTCATCAATTCACCACCCTGCAAGGATTTCCGTATGCCTTTTTATTATCTTCAATATCTTTTACAACAACACTTCCGGCACCGATCAAGGAACAATTACCAATTGTAATAAGCTGCCTTACCACCGATCCGGCTCCTACATGAGAATCACTGCCTATCTTTACACCGCCACAGATAACCGTTCCGGGACTGATATGTGTAAAATCTCCCACTATACAATCATGCTCGATTATCGCACCGGTATTGATTATTGCACATTCTCCTATATTGGAATTTGTATTGATAACTGCTCTTTTTCCGATAAAAGTACCTCTGCCGATAACAGCACCTTTCGCAATGACAGCAGTCGGATCAGCAATAACAGGAATTGTTATTTTCAGATCGTTCAGCATCTTATAAAGCTTTCTTCGTATGCTTGTATTGCCTACGCTTCCGACGGTGATAAACGCATTATTCCAGCCCGATCCTATAAGCTGCGGGATGTCCTCGTCTTTTCCTATTACCGGAATACCTGGGTATGAACAGTCCAAGTTATCTATTATACCGATTTCATCATATTCGTTTGAAGACAGCACACAATCCAACACAGAACGACAGTGCCCGCCTCCGCCAATTAACAGCAGTTTTTTCTCCAAAATTAAATCCCCGATCTACTCACCGTAAAGCTTGATTCTCATTTTTTCAAGCTCTGGTATCTGTCCCATATCCATCCAGTCATTTTCGCTGACCGGGAATACAGCTACTTTTTTACCTTTCTGCTTTTCCATTTTAACTATATCGGGAAAACCTATAGATACATTGTCCTGTATATCGTCTATGACATCAGGTTCAACTATATATATTCCCGTATTAGTGAGAAACGACATATGCGGTTTTTCCTTAATATCTTCAATAGAACCGTTTACTCCCATTTCCACTACTCCATAAGGAATATTCATGTTCTTGTATGCACAGATCATTGTAATTACATTGTTATGCTCCTTATGGAATTTCAGCATACTTTCATAATCAGCAGTCAGAAGTGTATCGCAGTTGACAAAAAAGAATGTACTGTTGAATTTACCCCGAAGAAGACTTAATCCGCCGCCCGTACCGAGAGGCATTTCTTCATCGTACCAACTGATATTATATTTTCTTTCACAATCTGAAAAGTATGCTTTCATCAGTTCTTTTTTATAATTGACAATAATGTGAAATTCGTCACAGCTATAACTTTGATATTCCATCATAATATGCTCTATGATAGGAATATCTCCAACCGGAATAAGAGGCTTTGGAAGTACTCTTGTAAAAGGATCCAGTCTTGTTCCCTTTCCTCCTGCGTTGATAATTACCGGAACATTAAGAGGATTTCTTTTTTTGACATGGTTTGCATCTCCGGCATAAAGCTCGATTATTCTGTTATCATAATCTGTTACAGGAATAATTATGTAATTTTTTTTGTCATACAAAGTCCTGGCTTCATCTATAGTTTTCGCAATGCGAGGATGCTTGTTGCAGGCTTTTATGGCAAGCTCATTCATTCTTCCACCGGAAAGCAGAAATCTCCTGATATCACCATCAGTTATACATCCTGTCAGCCGGTCATTTTCGTCTGTAAGAAATAGTATACCGTTAGCGTTCTTGTCGATCTTCTGCATCGCCTCAGAAATGTCCATATCATCCTTGCCTATAAATAATTCAATATTATCCATTTGCCAGACTCCTAAGCAATTTCTTTACTCCATCCGCCACATACAATATTTCTTCCTTTGTAATTTGTGTACTTGAAGGAAGATTCAGTATTCTTGATGCATAGTATGGTGCTTTCTCCAATTTATATGTTATTTCATTAAGATAGGGTTTCTGCTCATTAATGAGCCCCCAAATAGCTCTTGTCTGTATTCCCTTATCACCAAGAGCAACTATTATTTCACGCATTGATGCTGTTACCTTGGAACGATCAATGCTTAAAGAATAAAACCATTTATTGGAGCTTGTTCCCTTGCGGAAGGGTATGATCTTACCGAATTCAAAGCCATCAAATTGCGAACAATACTGATCAAAATTTGACTGCTTTCTTCTGATAAATTCCGGCAGCTCCTCCATCTGAGCAACACCAAGAGCAGCCTGTAAATTTGTCATACGATAGTTATAACCGATTTCATCGTGAATATAATAATATGGATCTGTTTTAGCCTGAGTAGAAAGGAACCGGATATGATCTACAATTTCAGGATTGTTAGAAGTTACTGCTCCGCCTCCTCCGGTAGTAATGATCTTATTACCGTTAAAGCTATAACATCCGAAATGTCCAATTGTTCCGGCATATTTACCGGCGTATCTGCCCTCAATATACTTTGTGCCCAAAGCTTCCGTGGCGTCCTCTATAACTTTAAGACCATACTTTTCAGCTATATCCATGATAGATAGCATATCAGCCATATTACCAAAAACATGAACAACAACTATTGCTTTGACGTTTTGCCCTCTGTAAGTCAGACTCTTACCATCAAATTTACATTCCTTCTCGCAGAAGGAACGAAGCTTAACCGGGTCTATGCAGAAACTGTCATCACAATCAATAAAAACAGGTGTTGCGAACTGATACTTTACAGGATTTACAGCAGCGATAAATGTGAGGGGTGGTACAAGTACAACATCACCAGGCCTTACACCTGATTCTATAAGGCTGAGATGAAGTGCCGATGTCCCACTCTGACAAGCAGCGACATTTTCAACACAAAGGAATTCTGCCAACTGCTTTTCCAGCTTGTTGATGTATCCACCTCCGGTTGAAACCCAGCCCTGATCAATAGCATCATCAACATATCTTCTTTCGTTGCCTTCAAAGTTAGGAACTGACAAAGGTATAAACTTACTCATTTCACACAATCCTTCGATAAATATAATTACATCTTGCTGTCAAGAGATTTACCTGTTTCGATATGTTCAAAATTCGGCAGATAATCGCTCATAATATTTACGATTTCTTCTTTGGTAGTTTCCTGCTGATCAAACGCAGAGATCAGCTTGTCAAAAAGCAGAGTTATTCTGTCTTTATCGGGTATCTGTTTGCCGGTGATAACTCCGAGAGATACAAAACGATCCATATCAGCCGTTTCAGTATCGGTAACAAATTCTTCAAAAGGCTTTTCGCCTGATGTATCTGATACAGAATAGTGCACCGGATAGAGATTGCTGCCATTTTTCAGGTCTTCCGCCTTTTCTATGGCTTCTTCATCAGAACTGCATTTCAGAATCTCATATCCATGTGCTTTGAGCAGTTGTGTACCTATCTCGTCAAATGCCATCATCTGTGCTTCTTCAAGTTTCGGAAAGAATATCGCACGGTTTTCTCCAAGTATGCATGAGAGAAGACAAATCTGACCTGATTCTTCAGGAGAAACAAAGTATCTGCGAACATCCGAAGGTGCAGAAAGCGGCTGAAGCTTCTGCAGCCTTGCAAGGAATCCGGCAGGAAGCGATCCGTTTGAAAAAGCAACGTTTGCGAAACGAGCAGTTTTTACAGGGAACTTATCAGAATAACTGAAGATAACATCCTCCATTATTCTTTTGCTTGCACCCATAATATTCACAGGGTTGGCTGCCTTGTCGGTAGAAACACAGAAATACTCCTCCGGAGGATATTCACAAAGCAGATCAAGCAAGAGCTTTGCATGAAGTACATTATTCTGCAGCAATGCCTCAACAGAATAGATATCTTTCTCAGATCTTACATGCTTATGGGCGGAGAAATTGCCGACAATGTCAAAGCCTCTGCGTTTTCTGAACATCTTCTCAAAAACCGGGGATGCAAAATCCATCGGGTATGTAATGAAATCATCGGGTACATATATGCCTTTTGTGGAACGTAAATCACGGGTAAGCTCTGCAAGTGCGTTTTCATTTGTATCGACTACAACAAGGGTTGCAGGCTTAAAAGGCAGGAGAGCTTTAATAAACGAGGAGCCAATGGAACCTGCTCCGCCAATAACCAGCACAGTTTTTCCTTCTATATTTTCGGTCATTTTATCCTTGTTTGACTCTATGTCAGGATAAAACATAGAGGATGAACGTCTGGTCACATATTCATTTATGAATTGATTTAGATTTATAATAATTATCTCCTCACTGTTTTAATATTTTTAGATTTTACTGAGTATTAAAGCTTCTTTTCTTTCATTGCTCTATATTTTTGAAGAATTGTTTTTCCATATTTTTTGGCTATAAATAAAAATGATATGAAATATACAGCCAAAAATGCATATCTTATTACGGTATAACTAAATAAAAAGTTTACGAATATTGTAAAAATCATTATAGCAATCACTACCAATGCAACAAATTTATAATCATAAACTTTTTTGTATCCAATCCTCTTAACAAGATACATATTAGCCAGCAACAGCCAAAGGTACCCAACCAGTGTTGTATAGGCAGCTGCAATATATCCATACTGAGGAATAAAAACATAATTTAAAATTAAATTTAAAACAGCAGCAGAAATACTTGCAATAGCCATTCCGACAGTTTTTTTCTTAAATTGTTCTACATTTACAAACAAAGAATATAAAAACTGAAATGCAACCCCACAGGTTATCGGCGGCATAACATATTTTGCTTCCAAATACTGATTACCACCCAACAACCACAAAATCTCCGGTGTAACCAGCATTACTCCCAAACACATATACATAAAGACTGAAATATATATTTTTGAAATTTTCTTTATTTCAACATATTGTTCATTGTGAAGTTTTTCTCCGAGCCACGGACCAAACGCGGTATTCATTGAAGTCACAAGGATTGTAATAAGTGCACCACAGTTATATGCCAGGCTGTATAATGCATTGTCCTCTTCTCCGCAAATATCCGTTATCATTATTCTATCCAATGAATTCAGTAATGTAAGTGATAACAAATGGGGAATAAAAGGAATACAAATAGGTATTGCGTATTTCCAATATTCAATTTTAATTCTTTTTCCGTTCCTGATTATCCAAAAATAAAGTATCAATCCTATAATGATTGTTACCGAAGCACTTCCGTATATTCTTCCGGATAGTTTATTATCCATAATAATAACGAGAAGAACAGAAACGGCTGCAGTGCCAATAGTTAAAAGTAAGCTTATGAGAACCGTTTTTTTATATTCATAGTAATATCTTTCCCTGGTTTGATACATATTTATTGCAGGTAAAAACAACAAATATACCATCATACAATTTATGTAATGAATATCCAGTTTCAGGAAATCTGCAAAAAAAGAACTAAACACATTAATAATCACAAACCAAAAAAGAGCTGAAACGGTACTCAATGATAAAGTTGAAAAAATGTATTCATCGAATTTATCTTTAAAATCAAATTTAGCACTAATAAATGTGCTGTCAAGGTACATGGTTACAATTATTGTTGCTATGGCTAACCATGAAGTATAATTATTGTATGCACCAAAATCAGGTTTTGTCAGTAATCTGGTAAATATCGGAGTTGTAATCAGACCAACACTTCTGGTCAAAAAATTTGCCACAGTATACCATGCCCCAGACTTTAACGCTTTTATATCATTTGACATTATTTCCTCATTTCTTATCATGTATTCAAATAATTCTTCCAGTAATCCTTTTTAAAAGAATCTACAAATGATTCAGTCGTCAGATTAATTACATCAACACCTTGTTCAATAGCAAACTCAGACAAATAATGAAATTGTTCAAACATTTTTGCATAGCAATTGATCCAAAAATAAAAATCCCCCAATTTGATCCTGCCACTCTCAGTTGCATCAATATATTCATCGCCGTAAAAATGAGAATACTTAACCAAAATGTGATTATCCTTATTAACACTATACGCTTGAAATTCGCTCATATCAAATCCACAAACAAGTACTTTATGATACCCGTTCAAAATACAATAATATATTGCACCGGCTAATACATTCTGAAGACCACAATTTGCAAGATTTTTTTTATGTAAATAATTTAAAAATTTTTTGCAATAGTTTCCATAAATATCAGCTATGCTTATGTATTCATATTCGATGTTTTTGTTTTCAATCGGCAATTTGTTCCCCTGAACTGTTATTATTTTCAAATTCCAGTCTACACTTTCCAAAGTTTTAATAAGAGCAGCAGTTTTTTTATCAGGATTACTATTAATTATTGACAGCATAGTAATTGACACATATCACATCGGCATTTTTGGATAGATTAACAACATCAACGGATTTCAGGCTTGGTCCATTCCCCATAATCAAAGCATTTCTGTCATTTCTGTTTTGAGGTAAACTTCTTCTGCCGAACAATAGCGATTTCAATATACATTTCAATCCTTTTAAACTAAAGAAAACATTTCGGATAAAACTTTTTATTCTCATATTTCCGTTACTGAAAACTTATAAAAAGTTATAAAAACAACTTTTATGTTTCATTCCTTGTTCACCGTGTCCACTTTCAATAAAAATCTACTCATGTTTGCTATGACACTCCAAAGGCGTAAATTCCCCACTAACGTATGGGTACATATCAACGACACTTGTTTTAGCTATGCCGTTAATCCATAATATCTCATCAGATTGACACTTGCCTGATAATCTCTGTCCACAGTGTTTCCGCAGTTATCACAATGATATACTCTATCGGATAATTTCAGATTTTTCTTGATACTTCCACAACAAATACATTTTTTGCTTGACGGATAATATCTGTTTGCCGTGATAAATTCAATATTATTCAATTGACATTTATACTGTATCTGTCTGTAAAATTCATAGAAACACTGTTCCTGTACAGCTTTGGCTAAATGCTTATTTTTCATCATGCCTTTTACATTCAAATCTTCCATCACAATAAACTTTGGCTGTCGGCTTACTATTTCGGAAGTGGCTTTATGAATATGGTCATGACGAATATTTGTCAATCTGTGAGTTATTTTTAAAAGCTGTTTTTCACTTTTTATAATATTGCGTGTTTTACAGTATTGT
>CADCDE010000054.1 GCA_902800065.1 uncultured Ruminococcus sp. | reverse complement strand
TCAGGCTCAAATTCCATGACGGCACTGCCGCCCATTTTGATTTTTCCCATAAGTTGTTTGTCTCCTTTTTGATAAAAATTATTTTATAGTATTCAATAATTTAATAGCTTCTTGGGGTGTAAGGACAGAAATTTCAGACAATGAAAAATCATTGGGATTTCTTGTTATAATATAGTCAGCCTTGGCAGTTTTGGCACATTTCGTTTGAATACAGTCCTCAAAATCCTTGAAGTTGGAATTTTCGATTGCATTAATAACTTCATCATGGGTTGTACCTGTTATTTCAAATATATCGCAAACGCTCTTTAATGTTAATCTCCTTTGTTCATCGGGAACTTTTCTCAGAATATACCATAAAGTTGTTATTGTATGCAGTGCTATATAACCGTTAATATTATCCTCACCGCAAAAATTGATGATTTCTTTTGCATCATTATAAAAAGGCTCTCTTTTTAACAGATAGTCAAGTAAAATATTTATATCAATTAACAAAACCATATTTTTCCTCCAAAGCCTTTTCAAGCTCATAGTCAGCGTTAAAATCATCAGGCAATTTCAAATTCAAATTTTCAAGCATACGGATTGCTTTTTTCTTTTTTGACAGTTTTTCTGATTTCTCTAATCTCATTAGTTTTATTTCATCAGTTGCAAGAGTTATGATAGCCTGTATTTTGTCATCAGGAAGTTGTTGTATAAGCTGTATTGCTTGTTCTTGGATTATAGTCATAAAAATCACTCCTAAGATATATTTTATATATTATACTATTGTATTTTTGATGTGTCAACAAGTTCGGGATTAAGCCTGCTGTAATGGAAAATATATTGCTGTGCTATGCCCGCATACTGACCGAGGTTTTCGGGGGATATTCCGTTGAACAGGGTAGAGAGAGCCTTTTTCATCCAGACATCTATCGGGAAAGCCTCTAATCTGTGCAAGCCGTATAAAAGAGTACATTCGGCAACCTTTGGACCTACTCCCTTAATTGTCATTAATTCTTTGCGACATTCATCAATTGGAGCAGTACGCATTTTTTCGAGATTGACTTCACCTGATGAAACTTTTTGGGCGGCATCTATAATATATTTCGCACGGAAGCCCGAGCGGAGCGGTGCGAGGTCATCAACGGTCAGTTCAGCGATTTTATCGGCTGATGGGAATGTATATCCGCCGTTTATTGGTTCACCGAAATTTTCGCAAAGTCTTGAAACAATTATCTTTATACGAGGGATGTTGTTGTTTTGTGAGATGATGAAGGAGCAGAGGGCTTCCCAAGGTTCTTGATTAAGTATCCTGATACCGTCAATGCTGTCAACGGCACATTTCAAACGGCTGTCAAGGGAGATTATTTCATTTCTTATATCGTCATAGCAGACGTTCAAGTCAAGATAGTTTTCCCAGAGATTTTTAAAATCATCTTCGGTTGAATTTTCGATTATAATTTTATCACTGTCACGGTAAATTCTTACGGATTTGTCCTTTACGATTCCTGTGAAAGAACCGTCAGGATTTTCATTCCAGCGGAAGCACTGTCCACAGTCAAAGGTATTTTTGAGGTCAAAGCAAGAGCCTATTTTTATTTCGATTCCACGATTTGTAATTTCATAATTCATAATTCAAACGTCCTTTTATTTAATAATATCGTCAAGGGTGAATTTTATCACTTTGGATAGGTCGTCAAGTGAAATTTGTATCTGAAAGCCAATTTTTCCGCCACTGCAAAAAATAGTGTCAAAATTCTGTGCAGATTGGTGAATTGTAGTGCGGAAAAATTTTTTCATGCCGATAGGAGAACAGCCTCCATGAATATATCCCGTGAGAGGAAGAAGTTCTTTGGATTTTATCATGGCGATAGATTTTTCACCGACACTTGAAGCAGCTTTTTTAAGGTCAAGTTCTTCGGCAACGGGTACGAGAAAGACATAATTTGTTCCTGATTTACCGACAGTTACAAGAGTTTTGAATACCTGTTCGGGATTTTCGCCGAGAGCCTGTGCAACCTCGACACCTGCAACGGCATCCGAATAGTAATATTCCTTGTAGGGTATTTTCATGCTGTCGAGCTTACGCATGGCATTGGTTTTATTTTCTTTTGACATGGATATTTTATCTCCTTTTCAAAAAATCTCCGACAGAGATAACTGACGGAGATTTGTTTTTTATTGATTATTATTATTTTTCTTTTTGAGACTTACGGAACCTTCATCATCAAGACCTCCGAACATTTCAGAGAGATTGTTTCCTGACTGATAGCCTTCGTCCTGGGTGTTGTCAAAGTCGTTGTAATCTTCCTCAACTTTGCCTACACCGAGATTATTGTCGGGACCTTTGCGGATTATCGCTTCAAGGGATTCATCGACTTTATAGTCATCTGCATTTGCATTGAAAGCCTCATCCGGACCTTTCTTGATAAGTGATTCAAGACTTCCGTGTTCAACGATAGGTATATCGACATAATCGGGATCGGTAGCCTTCGGACCTTCCTTTACTTTTTCAACAACGGGAGCAGATTCCTTTGGAGTTTTGTCATAATTTTTATGAGCATCCTCAGGTTCGGCACTTAATGCAGAAAGAGCCGCATTTTCATTTCTTTCTCTTACTTTCAGTATCACTATAACAATGGCAATGATAAGAACTATCAAGCCTAAAAATCCTGCTATCAGAAGTACATAGTCAACGGGATTTTCGGAAGTAGGCAGAGAGGTTTCGACATCAATGGGAGTATTTGCAGCTGTTCTTGCTCTTATCTTTGCTATTTCCTCATCTGTATACGCTTTTACTGCAAGCTCAAGAGGCTGACTTGCTTTTCTGAATTTATCGGATTTAGCTTCTGTTATGATAGTATAAGTACCTTCTTCATTAAGCATGAACGAGCCGAAAAATGAAGTTCCCTGTCTTGTAAGGTCAACTTTGACAGGTTCCTTGCCTCCTGTTATAATGGCGGTCATGGATATATCATCAATAAGGTCGTGGTCATTTATAACACCGTCAGTTTTATTGAGAGTAGCTTCGATTTGAGTTTCCTGACCGAGAACGAGAGTATTATCGAGGTCAGATATTTTTTGCTTGACGAATATGGAATAGAAATCGAGCTGTGTCACGATACAGTTTTCATTTGTAGCATTGTCAAGATGTAGCTTCCATCGTCCGCTCGTGGGATAGATAAGTTTGATAAGGGTATAGCTTCCTGTATTTGTCATCTTGATATTTTTGTCGCTTCCATCCAGTTTGACTTCTTCTCGACGTGGATTGAGGAGTGTAGGGTTGAGCTCATCAATAGAAAGACGGCTTCTGATAACTATGTTTACATAGAATACGCTTCGGTCTTTTATATATATCTCGACACTGCCGTCTTTTTTGATTTCCTTCTGAGAGCCGTTTATGCTGTAAATATCGGCGAAGATATCGGAGATTATTCCGGGAAGCTCGTTTGAGGATTTTGTTTCATAAGCCTTGCCGTGAGTTTTGTCGGCGATATTCTGAGTTTCTTTTTTATCGAGAGTACCGTCATAGTTAAGACCTATGGCATATACGGGGATATTGTTGTCACTCAGAGATGTAAGGGCGGAATCCATTTCTTTTTTGAGTTGTTCGGGTGATTTTGAATTGTCAATGAGATGGGTATTGCCGTCACTGAGAAGTATAACAACTTTTTTTCTGGTTGAATCAAAATTTTCGCTTGCCTTGTGTATCTCAAAAGCCTTTGTAAGACCGAGACCGATATCTGTATCACCATAAGGATTAGTATTCATCTGGGCAATCTTGCTTCTGAGTTCGTTAAGATGCTTTTGGTCAAGAGCGGTTATATTTTCGGATTCCTTTATTTTTTCACTGTATATGGTGTAGCCGACACCGCATGATTCATCGCACAGGTCAACGAACAGCTTAAAGGCATCGGGAGCAATTCTGTTCGGATCGGATTCAGCCATTGAACCGCTTGAGTCGAGTACGAATACAACATCAAGCTCCATGTTTCCGTTATCATCGGGAGCATCACTCTCAACAGCCGAAACGCTTATGCAAAAACAACTCATGGCTATTATCAGAGCCAGTGTAAATGTAAACAGTCTTTTTATCTTCTTCATTTTTTACACCCCTTACTTTGAGATATAACGGAAAATTATCGTATTTTTATATGGACTTCACGAAGCTGTTGTTCAGTGACCTCTGTTGGAGAGCCTAACAGCAAATCCTGAGCATTGCTGTTCATCGGGAATGCGATAACTTCACGTATATTTTCTTCTTCTGCAAGGAGCATGAGCATTCTGTCAACACCCGGAGCCATACCTGCATGAGGCGGTGCACCATATTGGAAGGCATTGTAGAGGGATTTGAATTTATTTTTAAGTTCGTCTTCGCTGTAACCTGCTATATCAAATGCTTTTATCATTATATCAATGTCATGGTTTCTGACAGCACCTGATGAAAGCTCAACACCGTTGCATACTATGTCATATTGATATGCAAGAATTTCAGTGGGATCTTTTTCAAGGAGAGCCTGCATACCGCCCTGTGGCATTGAGAACGGGTTGTGGGTGAAGATAACTTTTCCGTCTTCGTCAAGTTCATACATCGGGAAATCTGTTATAAAACAGAGTTCAAACTTGCTTTCGTCAATGAGTTTAAGACGTTTTGCAACTTCTGTGCGAATTTGTCCAGCAAGTTTGGGAGCCATTTCCTTGTTGTCAGCGATAAAGTATATGACATCACCTGCTTTTGAACCGTTTATTTCAATGAGCTTTTCACGGTCGCCTTCTTTGAGGAATTTGTCGATAGGACCGTCAAAGGTCATATCCTCACGGACTTTTACATAGCCGAGACCTTTCATGCCTATTGAAAGAGCAAATTCTTCCATATTCTTGAACCATTTTTTAGACTGTGACGCACAGCCGGGAACATTTATGCTTCTTACGGTTTTCTTTCTGAAAGGTGCAAAGTCTGTTTCTTCAAACATTGGGCTTATGTCCTTGATAATAAGAGGATTGCGTAAATCGGGCTTGTCAGTGCCGTATGTGAGCATTGATTCAGCGAAGGGTATTCTTTTGAACGGAGGCTTTGAAACTTCCTTGTCGGAGAATTTTTTGAAAGTTGCATAGAGAACTTCCTCGGCAACAGCAAAAACGTCATCTTGTTCAGCAAAAGCCATTTCAAAGTCAAGCTGATAGAATTCGCCGGGAGAACGGTCTGCTCTTGCGTCCTCGTCACGGAAACATGGAGCTATCTGGAAATATTTGTCGAAGCCTGAAACCATCAAAAGCTGTTTGAATATCTGGGGAGCCTGTGGGAGTGCATAGAACATACCCTTGTGTTTTCTGCTGGGGATAAGATAATCCCTTGCACCTTCGGGAGATGAACATGAAAGGATAGGAGTCTGAATTTCAAGGAATCCCATTTCGGTCATCTTCTGGCGGAGGAATGAAATAAGATTAGCTCTCATTATTATATTATTATGAACTTTTTTATTGCGGAGGTCTAAGAATCTGTATTTAAGTCTGACATCTTCTTTAACTTCCTTTGAAGTTTGTACTTCAAACGGGAGGTTATTCTGACATTTGCCTAATACTGTAATATTATCAGCGTGTATTTCGACAGTACCTGTTTCAATTTTTGGGTTTATGGTATCCTCGTCACGCTTTGTGACATTTCCCGAAACTGTGACGGTACATTCCCTGTTGATATTTTCGAGGAACTTTTCGTCATGTACGACTACCTGTACAACGCCGTAATGGTCACGGACATCAATAAACATAACACCGCCGTGGTCACGGATATTTTCAACCCAGCCTGCAACACGGACATTTTTTCCTATATCGCTTTCCCTTAATTCACCGCAGTAATGAGTGCGGTATGTGTTTTCTCTTGGCATAACTGCTCTTTCCTTTCAAGTAATTAAGATATTAACTGTATTATTATAACATTATTTTATAAATGTTTCAAGAAAAAATTAAGTGTAATTAAAGTATTTTGCAAATATTTCCATTGTAATTACGGCACCAAGTGAAAATCCTCTGTTGAAATGCTCAACCGCATCAATTTCGGAAATTTCGGTGACAGTAGGATTTACTTTTTCAAAGAGAGTTTTCTGTTCATCGTCAAGTGAATTGAATAAATCATCAAAAAGCTGAGAGTATTTTCCCATGCAATCAGACATTTGTGAAGACGCAAGATTAAAATGAACCTGGTCAAAGAGTTTACATAATTCACTTGTAAGTGGCATGGATTTCTGGGTAAAATTATCGGGTTTCAAGAATTCCATAAAAATATTACTTCCTTTCAAAAATAAAATTTGACAAGAAAGTCTGTCTGATGTAAAATAGATTTCAGATAGAGCAATCTGTCGGTGTTTAGAGTGTTGCAAACTTTGGTAGGTGGGCGACACTCTATTTTTTTATGTCGCTTTCCAACTTCAAAATACCTCTTCTTATTGCTTCGGCTCTGCTGACTTTTTCCTGTTTGGTATATTGTTCGAGAATATTATCGGATTTATCATCAAGCCTGACATGAATAGGTTTACCTTTTTTATTGTTAGTCGGTCTGCCTTTGGGTGACATTTATTTCACCTCTTTTCTTTTGTAGCCCATAATTATTATAGACTATTGTAGCCCAAAAGTCAATACTTTGAAAATAAAAAAAGAGAGTTAAGTTCAAAAGCTCCGCTCTCTTTTGGTGTGTTATATGCTATAAATAAGCAAATTTATAATTATTTGTGATTGTGAACAATAAATTTACTCCGTCTGTCACACTGAACGCAGTGAAGGGGATTAAAAAAATTCCTGGCTGTGCTCGGAATGACAAATTGTTTGTGCATTTTTCAGATTTGCTCATTTATAGTTTTAGTGTTAGATAGAGAAATTTGTCGGTAGATAACGGTAGCTAATTGCTTTGGTCGGTGAGTAGCTGCCGTTAATGCTTTATTTATCAAAATATTCCGAACAAATCATTCTGACAAGAGCAGCTAATGAAATATGCTTTTTTTCAGCTTCTTTCTTTAACATATCATAAAGATCTTTGGGAATTTTGATATTTAAAGACTTATCATTCAAACCTTTCACCTCCTGATGACTACAATATTACTACAACTTTTGTAGTAAGTCAAGATGTTTGTAAAAAAATCAGCAGAATTTTTTTAATTCTGCTGATTTTTTTAGATTTATATGATTATTTCGCTCTGATGCAGTCTTTGTTCAAGGAAAGCAATTACTTTCATGCAGGGCTTACGAAGAACAAGTCCTATGAAAAGTGCTATCGGAACAAATGCGAGTAAGGTGAGTATATAATTCCAGAATGCCGATACATCGGGACCTGCAACAGCTTCACGCAAGGCATTTATGCTGTATCTGAAAGGCATATAAGGTGAAAGTGCTTTGAAAGGTGCAGGGAGAACTTCAGCAGGGAATGTTCCGCCTGAGCCTGCTATCTGTATAACGAGTATTATTATAACGAGGGCTTTTCCGACAACATTGAATGATATCGTGAGAGAATATATGAAAAGTGTATATACAAAACTTGAAATAAGACTTCCGATAATAAACAGCAAAATATCATTGCACTGTATTTTTAAGAGGAATACATCTCCGAGAGATGTTATTAAAGCCTGTATCTGACCTATCATGAAGAATATCAAATATCTTCCGAAATACTGCTGTGCGGAATTGGCTTTTTTTATTTCTTTAAGCTGTTTGCGAGTAGGTTCTGTGCGGACTATCGCTATAAGTATAGTACCGCCTACCCAAAAACTCAGTGAGGTATAGAATGGAGCCATACCCGAACCGTAATTTTCAACAGGGTGTATGCTGTGAGTATTTGTTGCAACGGGAGCTGCAACGAATTGTCCGAGGGCTTCAGGATTTTGTATCACTGTCATAACTAAATCCTTTATTTCGCTGTCACCTTCAAGGGCATCGACTCTTTTTACAAGAGTTTCCATTTTGGTCTTGGAATTTGCAAGAAGTGTTTTTACATTGTCGAAAGTACCGTTGAGAGTTTCGACTGTACCCTGAGCACTGTCGAGGGTATCACTCAAAGCAGGGATATCATTGGTGATGTTTTTGATGATATCTGAAGTGCTTTCAATTACACCGTAAACGCTGTCAACAGTTTTGTCGATATTTTCTTTCAGAGGAGCATAAACAGTGCTTAACTGAGATATATCTGAGTTTGTCTCGGAAATAAGCTGTCTTATTTCGTTCTGAACGCTTACTGAAACATTTCCTGTATTTTCTATCATATCGGCAACACTGTTGATTTTATCGATAATAGCCTGTTCCTTTTGATTTGTATTTTTAAGGCGGTTGACGGTGAGAGATGTATTTATTCCAAGATTATTTTGGAGATTTTCGAGAATGGATATCAGACGGTTGTTTACATTGATGACCTTCTGATAATTTTCTCCCGCACCGATAAGGCTGTTTGCAGCGGATGAAGTATTTGTATCAAGTCTGTCAAGAGCATCTGTTACATTGTCACCGATATTTTTCTGCATTGTATCTACAGAATTGATGGTATCGGCAATAATGTCGGATATTTTCTTTGAGAACAGCTTTGCCGAGTTGATGGAGTTTTTGAGATTGGGGGCAATTTCATTTGATTTTTTGAGAGTCTGTGCAATGTCAGGCATGATATTGCCTGTTGTTTTGAAAAGATTTGAAAGGGTATTGAGAGTTGAATTGAAAACATCAACGCTTGCCGAAAGGGAATCTATATTTGTAATAACATCCTTGAGAGATGAGCTTATAGTTGAGATTATCAGGTCTTTGTCACCCGAAAGTTCATCAGCCGTGAGATTGAGTGCCGAAGCTATAACAGAGGTTATAGTGCTGACATAAGTAGATTTAATTTCATTTTCGATAGTGGAAACACCGGCATTTGTGATTTTGGGAGCAATGGCATTTTTCTTTTCGTTGACGTAGTATTCGATTTGAGCCTGTTTAAAGTCCCCCGTTGTGATTGAACATAGATTTTCGCTGAAATCCTCGGGGATTATCACAGCCGCATAATAAGTGCCATCTTCAACACCGTCAACAGCCTGCTGTTCATCAACGAAAACCCAACCCATTTTATCATTGGATTTGAGTTTTTCAATTATTTCATCACCTGCCGAGATTTTGAGAGCCTTGTAATTCCAGCCCTTGTCATTGCTGCATACGGCGAATTGTATACCGCTTGTTGCTGAATATGGATCCCAGTTTGCAGCGATATTGAACCACGCATACAAAGCCGGAAGTATTGATATACCTATTATCACGATAAAAGCAATTATATTTCGTGAAACGGTTTTCAGGTCATTCAGAAATATTTTGAATATTGCTGTCATCCTGTTCATCTCCTTCTTCAATTTCGCTCAGGTCAAATTCATCACATATCCCCAGCATATCTTTATACAAATCATATTTGTAATCTGCCCTTATCATCAATGTAACACAGTATATAATGGTTATTATCCAAAGACACAAGAACTCTATTTTACTTTCAAGACTGAACATGAGAGCAAGAAATACAAGTCCCGATATTATAATGAATAAAGCACCGAATTTCTTGTATTTGAGTCTTTTTTCCTTGGATTCATTATAGAGCATATAAACACTGAGATAAGTAAGATGTTCCTGTTCTCTCTGAGAGAGAGGCGGTATATTCGACATTTACCAATTTCCTCCTTTTATATTTTATACAAATATATATTATATTCATTAAAAAATAAATGTCAAATGAAATCAGACAAATTCAGTAAAATGAATGAAAAAAAGAAGTGAGAAATGCAAAAAAACACTTCTCACTCCTCACTTCTAACTTCTATAGTAAATATCAATGAAAATCCTTTTGTCATTCTGAGGAACGAAGTGACGAAGAATCTTTCAAAGATTCCTTGCTTTGCTCGGAATGACATTGAGCAATTTATTTTGTCGTTTACTATAACTTCTAACTTCTCACTGTTTACTGTCTTGTTTTTCTGTTGAGGAATTTTGTACGGTATTTTGAGTAGACTATTGTTTGTTCCTTGTAAAGACCGTAATAACCCGACATGAAATAGCTTACAGCTACGCATATCATAAAATAGGGGATACCGCCTGCCCCGAAAAGCTCAAAGCTCAAAAGCATTGAAGTGATAGGGCAATTTGTTACTCCGCAAAACATTGCTATCAAGCCTATTGCAGCACAAGCTGACGGTGAAAAGCCTATAAGCTGACCGAAACAGCACCCGAAAGTTGCCCCGATGAAAAATGACGGAACTATCTCACCGCCTCTGAAACCTGCTTCAATGGTTATCGCTGTGAAGATTATTTTGAGAATAAAGGCATACCAGACAGATTCTCCGTCAAGTGCACGGAATATAACGCTCATTCCTGTACCGTTATAATCCCTTGTGCTAGTGATGAAAGTCAAGAGGACTATTGCACAGCCTGCCGTAAATATGCGTATATAGGGATTCTTGAGGTATTTTCTGAAAATATCTCCTGTTTGGTGCATTATGATTATGAAAATGATACTCAGCAATGCACAGAGAAATGACAGGGCAACTGTTTCAACGGAGTTGAGAATTGAAATTTCAGGGAAATCAAGCGGTTTGAAATCGCTTTCGCTGATACCGAAGCTGACAGCGAAATTAACGGCTATAAGAGATGAGAATACACAGGGGACAAGTGCCGCATAATACATTATGCCTATGCTTACAACTTCAAGCGAAAATAAAGCCGCCGCCATAGGTGTCCCGAAAACTGCTGAAAATGCCGCACTCATTCCGCATAATACTACTACTCTTTTATCAGCGTCATCTAATTTGAACCATCTTCCAAGTTGATTTGCGATACTTCCCCCGAGCTGCAGTGCCGCTCCCTCACGTCCTGCCGAACCGCCGAATAAATGTGTAAGTATGGTTGCAATGAATATTAATGGAGCCATCTTGAAGGGTAATTCCGTTTTTGCATGGATAGTTGACAATACAAGGTTAGTACCCTTGTCATTCTTGTAGTTGAAGATATTGTATAGAAATACTGTGACGATTCCCGCAAATGGGAGGAATAATATTATATAATCGTTGGCGATTCTGTATTCAGTGGCAATGTTCATGCAGAATGCAAACAGTGTGCTTATACCGCCGACTACTATTCCCGTTATCACTGAGATTACAGTCCATTTGAGGAATTTTGCAAGGTGATTGACAGATTTATGATAATAAGCGTGAACGAATTTTTTTGCAAACTTTTTACTTCCGTCAATGTTCATTTTACTGATTCCTCATGCTTTCAAATTCATTTTCATCTATTATCTTAACACCGAGAGATTGTGCTTTTGTTAGTTTAGAGCCTGCGTCCTCTCCCGCAAGAACATAATCCGTTTTCTTTGAAACGCTTGAGGATACCTTACCGCCAAGACTTTCAATGATTTGTGCGGCTTCTGTACGTTTATAATTCGGCAAAGTGCCTGTTATAACGAATGTTTTATTGAAAAAAGGATTGCTTTCGTCAATATTTTGGGGTTCGGAGAGATTATTTGTATTAATGCCGAGGGATTTTATTTCCTCGACTAATTTTTTACTTTCGTCAAGCTGAAAGTATGAAAATACGCTTTGAGCCATAATGTCACCGAAGCCCTCTATTGATGAAATATCTTCAACAGAGGCATTGGCGATATTGTCAAGGGTACGGAATTTATCCGAGAGAAGTTTTGCGGCTTTCTGCCCAATATGCCTTATACCGAGAGAGAATACAATTCTGTACAGGTCATTGGATTTGGATTTTTCAATGGCATTTATGAGATTTGTTGCAGACTTTTCTTTTTTCTTGTCGAGTGTCATAATGTCATCTTTGGAAAGTCTGTATAAATCAAGTGGGGAGGATATGAGGGAATTATCGACCAATGCCCTTAAAACTCTTTCGCCCAAGCCGTCAATGTCCATAGCGTCACGGGAAACAAAGTGTATCATGTGACGCATAAGCTGTGCGGGACAGTCTGTATTTGTACATCTGAGAGCCGCCTCACCGTTTTCGTATGCAACGGGTGAACCGCATGAGGGGCATATCTTGGGCATTTCAAACGGAGTGGAATTTTCTTTGTGCTTGGCAACGGAAACGACTTCGGGGATAATCTCTCCTGCCTTACGCAAGATAACTGTGTCACCTATGCGAATGTCTTTTTGTTTAATGAAATCCTCATTGTGAAGAACTGCACGGCTGACAGTAGTACCTGCAAGTGTAATAGGGGCAAATATCGCTGTAGGAGTGAGAACGCCTGTTCTGCCGACATTTATTTCAATGTCAAGGAGTTCGGTTTCCTTTTCTTCGGGGGGATATTTATAAGCCTCAGCCCATTTCGGAAATTTTGAGGTACTTCCCAAAGTTTCACGCTGTGCAAAGTCATCAACTTTGATAACAGCCCCGTCAATTTGGAACGGGAGTTCGCCACGTTTATTTCCTATTTCCTCAATTTTGGAGATGACTTCATCAACGTCACTGCACTTGTAATAGAAAGGTAAAGTCGTAAAGCCCAATTCTTTGAGATATTCAAGTGACTGAATATGGCTTGTAAGGGTTTCGCCCTGAATTTGCTGAATGTTGAATACGAATATATCAAGCTGTCTTTCTTTGGTGATTTCCGCATTTTTCTGACGGAGAGAACCTGCTGCCGCATTACGGGGATTTTTGAAAGGTTTTTCGTCATTTTCTTCCTGACGTGCAACGAGCTTTTCAAAGACATCAATGGACATATATACCTCTCCACGCACTTCAAGATAGGGGACAGCTTTATTCAATTTCATGGGGAGAGATTTGATAGTTTTCAGATTTTCGGTAATATCTTCACCTACTTTTCCGTCACCTCTTGTTGAACCACGTACAAATACACCGTTTTTGTATTCAGCAGATACGGATAAGCCGTCAATTTTGGGTTCGGCAACGAAAACGGCATTGCCCGTATTTTCACGGACACGCTTGGCAAAATCTCTTATTTCATCATGTGAGAATGAATCGTGCAGACTTTCCATAGGTACAGTATGCTCAACGGGAGAGAATTTTTCTCCTGCCTGACCGCCTACTTTTTGAGTCGGTGAATTGGGAGTGATGAGTTCGGGAAATTCCGTTTCAATTTCTTCAAGCTCTTTGAGGAGCATATCATATTCATAGTCGCTTATTTCGGGTGAATCCTGATTGTAGTATCTGTCGTTGTGATAAAGAATCTGTTTTCTTAAATCTTCGGCTTTTTGCCTTGCAAATTCCATTTCCATATAAAAATCTCCTTTTTAATTGCACATTGTTAACTGCTAATTGTAATTATACTCTCTTTTGATAGTCAAATCAACTTGAATATTGACAAAAATAAGGCTGAATGTTATGATAGAGTAAAATATTACACTTGTAGGGAGGTGAATTTTATGTTATTCGGTTATTTATTTTTGGGATTCATTCTTTTGACATTTTATGTGTTTCCTATACCTTGCTTGATATGGGTAATATATTCAATAGTCAAATACGTTAAATGCAGAAAAAACGGTAATGCTGATGAAATTCATATAAGAAAGGAAAAAATGATAAAATCAATAGTTTTTTCTGCTATTGAGGGATTTATTTTCGGTTTGGAATTGTGGATAGTAATAATGCTGATAACCCATCCGATAAATTTAATGTAGTGAGGTTTTTTGAGATGAAGAATAAAACTTTTTATATACTGATAGCAGTAGTGTGTGTGTTGGGAGTGTTGAGCGTTGTTGGACTTATGGCTTACACGGTTTATCTGCATGACAACTGTTCGATAATTTCATACATAGCAAACAGGGGGTGACTTTGCATGAGCCTGAAAAAACAGATTTTAATACTTGTTTCGATAGTGCTTGCATTTGCACTGCTTGACGTTGGAATATACGAAGGCTTGACAAAGAGATACTTCAACAGTACCAACAAGGAAATGCAGGCAAAGTCCATTGAGGTCAGCAAATATCTGCCCTTTGAAAATGATTCGGAAATTGTGAAATTTGATTCCAAGAATAAATTGACGGGAGATTTGCCGACAGTTGACGGTGCAGCGGCTTTATATCCTGTATTTTCAGCGTTTGTAAACTCTGTTTATCCGAAAGATAGCGTTGAATTTGACGGAGAAAATTTCACGGATAAAAGCAAACTGCATTACACCAATACAAGAGGAGCATATAAAGCAGTCGTTGACGGTGAAGCGGATATAATATTCTGTGCAAAACCATCTGAGGAGCAAAAGCAGTATGCAAAGGATAAGAATGTTGAATTGGAATATGTTCCGATAGGCAGAGAAGCGTTTGTATTTATCGTCAATGCAAATAATCCTGTTGATAATCTGACAGTGGAGCAGGTTAGGGGAATATATTCGGGAAAATATAAGAAATGGTCTGAATTTGGCGGTGAAGATTACTATATCGAGCCGATACAGAGAAATGCAGGCAGCGGAAGTCAGACTTCAATGATAGCATTTATGAACGGTGAGGAAATGAAATATTCCGTTTTGGGATTCATGGGAAAGCCAATAGGTTTTTCATTCAGATACTACGTTGAGGGACTTGTCGCAAACGGCAAAATAAAAATGCTCTCACTCAACGGAGTATATCCCGATAAAGAGAATATTGCCAACGGAAAATATCCCGTTGCATCCAATTTCTTTGCAGTGTATGATAAAAACAATGAAAATCCCAATGTCAAAAAATTCATTGAATGGATATTATCGGACGAAGGACAGGATATTATTGAAAAAAGCGGATATGTACCGCTTGAAAACTGATTTATGGATGAAAATATTTTGGTCTTGAATTTGGTCTTTGTGTATGATATAATCTCGTATGGAATCCAAAAAGAAAGAAGTGTATTGCACAATGCCCATTAAAATTCAGAACGGACTGCCTGCTCAAAAAATACTTGAATCGGAAAATATCTTTGTGATGACGAATGACAGGGCTGTATCTCAGGATATAAGACCTCTTAAAATAGTGATAATCAATCTTATGCCGACCAAAATCGAGACGGAAACTCAGCTTTTGCGGCTTTTGGGAAATACACCGTTACAGGTTGACGTTGAATTGTTGCAGATGGCAACACATAAGTCAAAGAATGTTTCGTCCGAACATCTCACGAAATTTTACAAAACATTTGACGAGATAAAGGAACAGTATTTTGACGGAATGATAATAACGGGAGCACCTGTTGAACTTTTGCCGTATGAAGAAGTCGATTACTGGGAAGAACTTTGTCAGGTAATGGAATGGTCAAAGAGCCATGTTTACAGTACAATGCACATTTGTTGGGGAGCTCAGGCAGGACTGTATTATCATTACGGCATACAGAAATATAATCTCCCCGAAAAGCTGTCAGGCGTATACATCCACCGCATAAATGATATTTTTCATCCGTTAATGAGGGGTTTTGACGATAAGATACTGATGCCTCATTCGAGATATACAGGAATACACCGCTCTGATGTTCGTCAGCATGATGACCTTGAGATACTTGCTTCATCAAATATTGCAGGAGTAGCGATAGTCGCAAAGAAAAACGGCAGACAGTTTTACGTTTTCGGTCATGCTGAGTATGACAGGAATACATTATATAATGAATATTACCGTGACAGGAACAAGGGATTGAATCCCCAAGTGCCGTATAATTATTTCCCTGGAAATGATCCCCGTGCATTGCCGAATCTGACTTGGAGAAGCTATGCAACGATATTGTATTCCAATTGGCTGAATTATTATGTGTATCAGCAGACACCCTATGATTTGAATGATTTGAAGAAGATGAATAAATAATTTTTCAGCGGGTATACTTTCATCAAAAGGAAGTGTTTTTTGATGAAAGAGAAGAAAACAAAGCTGAATTCCCCGAAAGATTTTTATACCTGTGACGGTTCGGGTGAATCTTTTGAAGAAAGTAATTATAACAATGCTGATTATCTGAATTTTCTGTCAAACGGTATGGCGGATAATGAGAAGATAGAAGCCGTAGATTATTTTGAAGAATTTCTCTCGGAAGATACAAGTGACGATAAGAAATAAAAAAATATGACTGCACTTTGAAACAAATCATTGTGCAGTCTTTTTGTGTTCATACAATCAAATCTTCAATTGCATTTTCATAGGTGCTTGCAGGATTTATGCCCTCTATTCGTGCAGATATTTTGCCGTCCTTGAAGATTATCACAGTAGGGAGGGTGTTTATTGCAAAAATGCTTGCGGTATCGGGTGACTGTTCCACTTCAAGTGCAATAACTCTTGCAAAGTCATAGTAAGTGTCTGCGACTTCTTCAAGGATAGGTTCCAAAGCCCTGCAGTGAGTGTCTAATTCATCATAGAACAGAGCTAAAACGATACCTTTTTCAATTCTTGTGTCGAAGTCGTATGAATCGGCTTTAATAATGTCATCATTCATTTTTTTTTCTCCTCTAAATTAAATTTTTATAGCTTCTAATTCAACAGAATTTTCATATCTGAAGTGATACTATATTGACTGTGAGATAGAAATTTCATTTATAATTTTATAATACATAGCAAAATTTTTCAAGGCAGTAATAATGGAAATTTTTGTTTCATATGATGTTGAGGAAAGCATTAACAAATCAAGAAAGGAATGAAGGCAAAATGGCAGGATATTATCCTGAAGGCAGGCTTATCAACACAATGGAGAATCTTTCGGCAATGCAGTCACTCTCACAGCTTACAGAGGCATATCATGATGCAAGGATACTTGAAGCAAGGGCTGTTGTATGTGATTCATCGCATAATCTCATTGTAGATTTGGGCGTTATAAAGGGAATAATTCCCCGTGAGGAAGGTGCAATAGGAATTCGTGAGGGAACAGTCAGGGATATTGCGGTAATATCGAGAGTAAACAGACCTGTTTGTTTTGTAATCACGGGATTCAAAAAAGATGATTTTGGCAAGACGGTAGCAATACTTTCAAGGAGACTTGCACAGGAAAGATGTCAGCGTGAATATATTTCGAGATTATCGACAGGTGATGTGATAGATGCAAGGGTAACACACCTTGATTCATTCGGAGCATTTGCGGATATAGGCTGTGGAATAGCCTCTCTTATGCCGATAGATGCCATATCCGTTTCGAGAATAGAACACCCCCGTGAAAGATTCACTGTGGGAATGGATATAAAAGCGGTTGTTAAGTCGATAGAGAACGGCAGAATAAGCCTTACGCATAAGGAACTGCTCGGCACATGGGAGGAAAATGCAAGGAATTTCAAGATAGGCGAGACAGTTGCGGGAATAATCCGTTCAGTCGAGGACTACGGAGCATTTGTTGAGCTTGCCCCGAATCTTGCAGGACTTGCGGAGATGAAAGAGGGAATATTTGCAGGACAGCAGGCGAGCGTTTACATCAAGAATATCATTCCCAATAAGATGAAAATAAAACTCATTATAATCGACACATTCGACTATGACTATGATCCGAAACAGCCTGAATATTTCTTTGAAGGCACTCACATGGATAGTTTTTGTTATTCACCGTCATCTTCGGAAAAGGTCATTGAAACAGATTTCACTCCCCAGCCCGTTCTTTTGAACGCCTGACAGCACAATCAGACAGGACAGAAAATTTCTGCCCTGCCTGTTTTTTATTATTTGTGAGAATTTGGATTATCAGTACGACCAAGAAGATAATCAACCGAGCAGTCCAAATAATCGGCTATTTTTAGAATATTTTGAGTACAGGTATCTTTGCCGTTTGCTAATTTATTGACAATATTTTTATCAATAACACAGATTTCAAGAATTTTTTTAACAGTAAGACCTTTTATTTGAGCCTGCTTTTTTATTCTTTCAGCAATAATTTGTGTGTTATTCATAATAAACATCTCCTCTAATTATGCAAACAAACAAAATTCTTGCAATTTCCAAAATTATATTGACATTCCTCTAATTAGTTAATGGTAAATATTTTTTGTATAAAAGTCAATATTATAAAATACACAAAATTATTTATGAGAATTTGGGTTATCAGTCCTGCCGAGAAGATAATCAACCGAACAGTCCAAATAATCCGCTATTTTTGCAAGGCTTATGCAGGATATTTCTTTTCCTTTTGAAAATTCGGATATTGCATTTATGTTAAGTTGACAGCCTGAAAGTAAGTCTGATATTTTCACTTTTTTATTTTTAGCAGTTGTTTTTATCCTTTCAGCAATATGTTGTGTAATATACATGAAAATATCTCCTTTTTATTGTATAAAAACGAATTTTTAAAATTTTTTTAAAAAACACTTGAAAATCAAGCAATAACTTGATATAATGTTTTTGCTGGTAAATGAAAAAACACGAAAACATCCGTATTTTGTTAATTAACGGATATTTTCGTGCTATCACAGTAAAATTTTTATATTTAGGGAGAATTTCAAGATGAAAGACGAAAATATTTTTTCTTCCGACAGCTTTTCCGAAAACAATATGCCGTTGATAACTGTTATAGGCAAACTCCTTGACCAAGTGTATTTCAATCAGATGTCAAAGCCAATGAGCCA
>CADCDE010000053.1 GCA_902800065.1 uncultured Ruminococcus sp. | reverse complement strand
AGTGCCTGCAAATTTCTCTGCCAAAATTTATTCCAGACTTCTTTGAATTTCCGTTTCTGACGTGCAACGATGATTCCGAACACTCCGCCCAGCAATACAACAGGCATTGCTAGTGAACATAGTGCCGTAAAAAATGCGGCAAAATTCAGAGTGATGGCTTCCCACTGAATGAGTATATACGGAATGTATGTAACAATCAGCGTTATCAAGGAAACGACAGCAACGGTTTTCATTTTTTTCAGACTTCTTTCAATCTGTCCGATACGTTCCACTAACCAATGATACTGTTCATCTATGTTTGTCAGTTCAATTTCGTCTGCCGCACAAAATTCAAAATACTTGTTCTGCACCGTTTCATAGGATTTTTCGGCTGTTTTTTCAACAATGACATTCTTTCTGCTTTCAAAGAGTTCATCGCTTTTTTTATAGTTGCAGACGGTTTTTGTCTGTTCCGTCACGGCACTGTCAATATTGACTACCCTCTTTTTCAGGACAGGTGGCTTTCTGTCATCGCCACGATGTGCATAATTTGACAGCACCCCTGCAATATGTTCCTGCAGTAAATTTAGATAATCAACATGATATTTCCTGATATTTTCCGCTGTACTGATATATTCCTTCGGCTTTACATCGGGCTTTTGACGGATTTTTTCGGCACATTCACTGCCGTCATAATCGAATTCTTCCACTTGTTCACTGCTGAAAATTCTTCTATCCGATATGCCGCCTTCGACATTTTCACCGTGTTCGCTGACAGCAAATTTTTCATTGTCGAAAGCATACAGTTTCGGAGAAAGATGTTTTTCGGAATAAGATTCCTGCAAATTCAACGTTTTCTCATAAGCCGTCTTGTAGATGCGTTTTTTCTCCACGAAATATTCATTGAGATTCAGCCAAGTTTCACGGTCGGGTTCACAAACACTTTTCGCCTTGCTGTCATACAAAAATGTTTCCGTCCTGACGCCCTCCATGAGATACATATATATTCTCAGTTTTCGTTTGAGATTTTCTGTCATGTTCATGACGGCAGCCCTGTTATTTGTGACGAAAGATGTACAGGATATCTCCCTGTTATCCCTTGCACTTCTGTATATATTCATAAGAAATTCGGAACGTATCTCACTTTCACAGTGATTGTCTGTCAATTCCGTAAGCATTTTTTTGATATATATTTTCAGATAATCCGACTTGAATTTACCGCTGATTTTTTCCGTGAATTTTTCAGCGGTTTCACTATCTATCGAAACATTCATTCTTGCTTCATATCTTTCATTCTCTGCTTGCAGTGACGATATATCGGCAATTTTTTTGTACAGTTCGGGATATGTTTCTGGCAAAAGCGTTTTGAAAGTTTCTTCATCGGGAAACCCAATTACCTTTGCCATGTATTCTTCCAGAATTTTTTGATGTTTCTCATCATCAAAATTAAGATGTTCTCTCGGTTTTTGATTTTCTTCAAAAATAATGACAGTTTCAACCGGTTCTCTTGCAAGGTCTTTCAGACGCTTTATCAGTGTATCACTGATATAATGCTTTAAAACGCTGTAAAACGCGAAAAGACAAGCCTCTCTTTTTAAGTGATTGTCTATGTTTGGTTCCAGCGAATTGTACAATTCTATCGCCGTCAAATCGACATATATCACAATATTAAAATCATTATTGATGTCCCTGTGATTGTCAATCAATTCACTGATTTTTTCCGCACAAGCATTATATCCCTTTTTGGTATCTTTCCATTCTTTCAGAGAATAGTTCAGCATGATGAGCTTTCTGTTGGTTATCTCTATATCCATAATTTCCCTGTCGGACATGAAATCCCTGTCCGATGTATTGATGAAAAAAGTATGCATAACTATCACCTTTTTAATCATATCGCATATACAAGGGATTTTTCACCCCTGTATATGCGTTTTCGGTCAATTATTCTTCAGCTTTTTCCGCCCACTCATGAAAGAGTTTTATCGTTTCTTTTCTTTCATCAGTTGAGGCATTGAATATCTTCATGCAGATTTTGTAGGTTTCTCTTTCGAGTTCGGCTTTTTCGTATTCGGCAAAGTCATCGGAAATAACATCTCTTATCAGGTCAACGAGTGAATCTGCCAGAGTTGCCGTCACGGCATTGTCTTTAATAGGCTGACTGTCGTACTTTGCTATCATGGAAACGGCATTGGTAAAGCCTGCCGAACCGAGTCCGCCCTCACGGTATTTGGAATTGTCGCTGTAATTTTTGCGTTCAAAGCCCGAAATAAGAGCAAGTTTGTCATAATCCTCTCTGTCAAGGCGGATATCCATTTCAAGATAATTTTCAAGAGTTCTGTGAGTTTCAAGGATAAACTTCGGATCGAGTCTTAACGCTTTCAGCAAATTGCCGATATGTTTCAGGTCGATACTTCTGCCGTTGTACATGATCAGTTCGGTATCGTTGTATTCACCGCCCGTTGACTTCTTTTTTCTCACGCTGATCTGAAATTCACCTTTAGCATTAAGGCTGATATGATTGTATGCCAATGCCATCCAGAAACTCTTGTAAAATTTCTTTTCCTCTTTCATCTGTCTTTCGGCGGTGACATAGGGCATGGTATAATGCCATGTCTTGTCAATATGCGGTGTATCTATCAGGGCATCATCCTGTCCCTGCATTACTTTCAGCGTCATTCTGTTAATGACATTATAGTAATTTCTGAAATAATCAGCCTTTGCGGTTTCATTCAGTTTCGGGATATACTTTGCCATGACTCCGTAAACTGCACGGTAACAGTTCAGTTCATTGACATCATAAGCATCATTCTGCTGCTGAGCAATATTAACTCCGAGTGTATTCGCCAATGCAGGATATTTGTCAGCAATAATTGGATTGAATCCCCAGAAAGCCTTATGCTTTTTTGTCGGCAGAGCCGTATTGAAAGTTGGTTCATCATAGTCAACAGGAGTATTGTCAATCAAATTTTCATTCGGATTATCGGGCTGTTCGGGACTGCTTCTCAGACATGGTGCTGCAAGATTTCTCAGACGTTCGCACAACTTTTTCATTGCACTGTCATATAAAGCCTGTTTGGTATTCTCCGAAAGAATCTTATCTTCTTCAAGGTCAACGTCAAGAACATCACTTTCGGATTTTCTCTGCTGCTCATCCTCCTCTTCCATTTCCGCATCAACCTGCATGGTAAGGGCTGTATAAAGATCAAGGTCGATAGCCGTTCTATTGTGTTTCAGCAAATCTTCCCTGTATGTTTTCACAACATTCACTGCAAAGCTGTCAACAACACTCTTGTTGACATACGGTGCATTGTCTTTGGAATCCTCGTTCAATTCCGCACAGAAACGTCCGTAAAGATTTCTCAGGACAATATCATTGATTTCCCTGTTGTTTTCATCACATTCGCCCTTGATGTCCTGATACATTTTCTCTTTGTTTTCGTGAGAGGCATATACATATATAGTCCTGTCGGTAACTCTGGAAGTGCTGTCAATGTTTTTGTTTATCTCTTTTTCAAGAGTATTCGTGACTTTATTCAGATTTTTGAAAAATCCCTCTATCTCTCTGATAAGAACTTCAAGCCTTTCCGTCAGCATACAGTACAGATTGAATTTCAAAAGCTGTACGCCGTACTTTTCACAGAGATTATACTGGTTGGAATTGTATTCGGCATACTTTTTGAGAAAGTCGGAAACAAATTTCTGTTCGCTTTCAAAAAGGGATTTTTTAGCTCTGATATATTCCAGCGGAGTTTCTTCAAAAGTTCTTTTTGTACCCTTGTAGTCGAAATTGACGGGATTTTCTTCACCATTATAGCCCTTTATTGCATCTGCACGGGCACTTTTCATTACAATTTGCGTTTTCTTTTTGTTGAGTTCAATGAGAAGTTTATACAAAAGATATCTTGCGGCAAGCGGATGGACAAATTTACTGCTGTCGTTTTCATCACGGCAAGTTAAAAATCCGAATACGGAAAGTTCATTTCTTGCATTGACATCGCCCATGTCATCGGTGAATATCCTGCTTAAAAGAAGTCCTGATTTTTTCGGGATATCCTCGTCAAACTTTTTGACAAGGGCATTGACCGCCATTTCCGTTGACTGCACCAGTTCTTCCGCTTCGCTTACTTCTGTAATATCTTCCAGCCTTGATGAAACATTGACACCCGAAAGTCCTGATTTATAATCCGACTGGACGGTTTCCCTGATATATTTATCGAGTTTTTCTATGAAATACAAGGTCTTGTCCTTGTAATCTGTCACGGGCTTGCCGTTCATTTCCCTGACAATGCGTTCATTCACATCATTTTTGATTGACACAAACAAGCGGTTAGAACCTACCTGAGTACCCTGCTTTGAAGTTTCATCATCAAATATACTGATGTATTCGGCTTTCGCATTGATTTTTTCGGGATTGTAGCCCTCTTTTTCACGTTTTGCCTGTTCCTGTTTCATGCGTTCGATTTTCCTGTCTATTTTGAGCCAGCCTGATGAAACTGCTTCCTGAGATGCCCTCAATGCACAATAATTCAATACGGATTCTGTCGGATAAACTGCTCTTGACGTTCCGCATGAACCGAAAACAGGTTCGTCACATCTCTGGAATATCCTGAAAAAGTTATCTTCTTCGGAATACAGATTAGTTTTCATGGGTGCATAAAGCTGCATATACACCATCTTTGAAATGAATCTTTCATACTCGCCTATTGTCTGCATGGTATTGCCGTTTTCGGTAATATCGTCTATCAGGAAAGCAAAGTCAAATACAGGCTTGCCGTCCAATTCCGGATTTTCGCTGTCAAAAAGATCATCTATTTTAACAGGCACAAGCGGTTTGAAATTCTTGGTCTTTATCTTTGTAATGGTATTCAATTCTCTGATTGCACCGTAAGCATTGGCATACAGACTTTCCTTTTCCGTTGCACTTGTCTTTATATCTTTTATTGTGCTGATAAATACATCGGGCAATACCAAAATTCCTCTTATCGTTGATTCAAAGCTGTGTTCATCAAGGTATTTCCTTATCCATACAGCTGTCTGAATGAACATTCCCGAACCTGTACCGCCTGCAAGAGATGACACTATCATTACTCTGACTTTCTGACCGAGTTCCCTGTTTTCTATCATGGTCTGAATCGCATTTTTGAGTTCATCTATTTTGTGATTTTCTATCGTGTCAAGCAGAGCAAGACGGGATTTTGACCTCATCTGTGAAGCACCGTCTATCATGGTTTCTTCATCAAGCGTTCTGGAACGGGGCATCCAATCCGATACGCCCATGTAGGAATACCGCGACATATATTCCTTGATTTTTTTCTCACTGCTTGTTGAGATATTACTGATACCCGTATGCGATTTTTTGATTTCACCGACATCATTCATATTAGTATCAAGTACTGCAAATGCCATTTTTCCGTCGGCAGTCGAAAACTTTTTATTTTTTCTTCTTGCTGCTTTCTGCAGGTCACCGACAACATTATTGACAATTCTGCTGCCCGTTCCGCCCAATCCTATCAAAAGTACCTGTCCTTCTATCTTTGTCATGATTTCGTCCTCCTTTTATTTGCTGTCACTTGTATAGCAAATGATTTTTGCCGAATTGATTCTTCTTGCCTCTTTGGCAAATTCACCTTCACCGTATTCCGCCTGTGCCTTTACGCAATAATATACCTGACTGTTCATTTTGATTACATTGTCGCCCTCACCTCTTATATTGGCAGGCTCAATTTCCCTAACTTCAATATAATTCTCTGCAAGCGACTTTATTTTTTCACATATCTTTTCGGGGTGGTCAATGTCACCATCAATATAGTCCGACATTAATTCACTTGTCATGAACCAAGGGAATTTTTCATTACATTTGATACGATTATTTTTTTCAGCCGATACGGATATTCCGCCAACATTCACTGTAAGAGACTTAAACGGATTCCAGAGATTTCGGAAATTGTTATACTGTCTGAGCTTATGTTTTTTCAATGTCATAAGATGTGCACCGAGTCCTGTATCTGAAAATGTAATTGTACCTACATAGAGAACCGCTTTTTTGGAAAATCTCGGCTTTGTTATGTATCTTATAATGTAAGCTGTTATCAATGCCAACAAAATAATTTCAGTTGCCAAAGGTGCTGCAACCCACCAGATGATATAACCCGTATCTGCTACAATTACATCAATTTCAGCCTGTGCCGTGCCGTAATCATGTGAAAGCGTTACCGTCATATCTGCACTTTCCAAGCCGAAATAATACAGCCAGTTGCCCCACCATGTCAGAAAATTGTATTCCCTTTCATTTTCGTCTTTCGGAATACAATGTATTGTGCCGTCATCATCAACTTTCACATCGAGCTGTAAATGCCTGTATTCCTCATTCACTGAAACCGCTGTGCCGTTTTCAACCTGCGATTTATCAAGTCGCACACCGTCTTTTGTGATATAAAATGAAACACCCTTTTCATTTCCGTAAAACTCGTTTTTTCTGATTGAAACGTCATTTTGATTTGCATGGACTGCATAATCCGCCATTAAAATCGTATAATCTCCCGTTGCAGATGTGCCGTCACTTATTGTACAGGTAACTTTGACATTCACGTTATCAGCATTTGACGATACAGACGGCGTTTTTTTCGGCGTGTATGTGATAGTTCCGTCAGATTCGATATTCATATCACCGCCGTTTCCGTCAGGTGAAACTTCTATTTTCGGTGCAAGTGCTTTCACTTCTTCGGGATTTGTCATAACAATACCGTCTGCACTGACCGTAAATCTCAATTTGACATCACTGTTTGTCGGAACATCATCATATTTGATACTTCTCACACCGTTGTCAAATTCAGCCGACATTGTATAAACTGTTTTCGGTACATATTTATCGGGAGTAAATTTCTTTGTATACTCAATGGGATTGAAATTTTCTATCTGTGCAGAGGCAACAAGCTTTGTTTCAATATTTTTCAGCTTGTAGTCTTTCAATTCCATATCCTTTCCGCTGACGTGTTCGGAAATATTTCCGTCCTCGTAAATGTAAATATCATAGCTTGTATTTTCGGGCAGCAAATCGGAATTTATCTCATTATCTGTATTCATCTCATAAATACCGCAGGAAACACTGACTTTATCGCCCTCATGCGTATTTTTCAATTCGGAATTGTCAATTTTCTCACCGTTCACATAAGCCGTTACACGCATTTCCAATGCAGGCTCAAACAAAAATACTAAATCGTCAAGTGATACCGCCTTGTCAAACTTGATTTCATAAGTGCCTGAACCGATAACATTCTTTGAATCTCCCAGCAAATACGCATTTCCTATCAGTTCATCATGTTTATTCCCATTATATTCACGAAAATCAAGAGCAGCATATCTGCTTATCGGAATATCCGTTTCATTGCTGTAATTCGCACTTACGATTTTGGAATCCGTTTCCTGTGAAAGTACCGCTATATTCAAAAGAGGTATTGCAGAAGATATCTGAACGGTCTTTTCATCAAGGAGTTTCATGTCACTTTTATCAAGTCTTGTTCTGCCTGAAACACGGTCTGCAATATCCGACATGGTTGAAATAATATCCGCTGCTCCCGAACATGAATAGGTATACAGTCCTTTATCCTCCTGTGCAGAAACTTGCAAAGCACTTCCGCCTATGGCAAAATACGTTATCTGGGGATTCGTACCATTCGGCATGACTTCATTAACATAGCCGTCAAAGTAATCAATCAATTCATCGGGCTTGTCGGGATTACTGATATAACTGTCCCTGTCAAAAGTGCCGTCCGTCAGAATGATAAGCCAATACTGCGTGTTTGCATTGGAATCCTGTACAGCTTTGAGCTTATTGAAAGCAATTTCAACCGCCTGATACGGTGTCGAACTGCTGTCGGAATGATTTTTTATACTTTCAATGGAATCCTGAATGCCCGATGCAGACAAATCAATTTTTTCAGGCTCGTAATCGGGATTTTTAGCCGACTTCATGTATGTAACATAAAGCTGGTCTTCACTGTTGAGCATACCGCAGAATGTCTGCATGGCATAATTCGCATACGCCCATTTATCCTCACTTGTCATACTGCCCGAATCGTCATACACGACAGATACAATTTTCCTGATATACAGCGATTCCGCATTTACCATTACACTGCATATCCCCGTCAAAGTCACCAACAACACCGCAATTGTCAACAACCTTGCTATCACTCGTTTCATTTTTTTATCACATCCTTTTCATTTGACTTTACTATATTATAACACAAAATCTCAATTTTACAATCAATATTCATAAATTTTTTGCTGTTTTTAGTCGTAAACTGTCCATTTTTTATAGAAAAAAGTCAATAAAAAATCCCTCCGAGTTCATCAAAAAACTCAGAGGGATTTTTTTCATTTTTCCCAATAGGGAAAGGTAAGCTTTGACAGCAGACAAAATCAACTTGATGAAGCCTTGAGTATCAATTCCCAATAGGGAAAGGTAAGCGATTCAGAAGCTGCATTCTGGTGTTATTATAATTGTATCAATTCCCAATAGGGAAAGGTAAGTGGAAAGAGCATTGCAGATTGTGCATGGTATCGTGTATCAATTCCCAATAGGGAAAGGTAAGAAAAAAACACCCTGTTTCATATTCAATCCAGCAGTTAAAAAGTATCAATTCCCAATAGGGAAAGGTAAGCAAAGAAAGAATGCAGCAACTAAGTGCTAAATTTGCTAAAGGTATCAATTCCCAATAGGGAAAGGTAAGAAGAGAAATGATTATAACAATGTGCAAAAGCTTGAAAGCGTATCAATTCCCAATAGGGAAAGGTAAGAAATTGAACATTCCCTCCATATATTATTATCAGCATCAATGTATCAATTCCCAATAGGGAAAGGTAAGAGAAGCATGATCCTATTACAGGTGAGCAGATATTGTATCAATTCCCAATAGGGAAAGGTAAGATAGAAATACGTAGGAAAATTGTCGAACAGCATATGAAGTATCAATTCCCAATAGGGAAAGGTAAGGTTACCTGGGAAGTAGCAGAAAGCATTTTGGACAAGAAGGTATCAATTCCCAATAGGGAAAGGTAAGAAATCTCGAAGAGTTGCACTCGTTCATAGTAGAAGGTATCAATTCCCAATAGGGAAAGGTAAGGATACAAGAATTAGGACACTTGCAGATGGCATTATCAATCAGTATCAATTCCCAATAGGGAAAGGTAAGAACAATATCTTGTACTCCCTTATCGCATTATATACCATATATAGAGATTTGTCAACAGAAAAATATCATTTTCTTAAACAAAATTAACAATTTTTTCTTGATATTCTCCATATTATCGTGTATATTATAGACAGCACCTTACTCTATTGCGAACAACAATATTATCAATCATAATCCAAGAATAAAAAAATCCGAGATGGGAATTGTATTTCCTATTTCGGATTTTTATATCATACAAAATGAATCTGCAAATTTTGGCAAGGTAAGCGAAAAAATATTGTGGTTTCTTTGACGGAATCGTTTCCCACGCTTTGAAATATGTATCATTTTCGCATTCCTCTGCATCTTCGTTATTGGAAATGATATGAAACGCAAGTGTTTTCAGCCGTTCACCGTAACGCTCTTTCGTTTGTATGATAGCATTTTCATCACGCTGGAAATAAAGCTCAATGATTTTGTTGTCATCCATGTTGTTATCCTCCGAAAGTTCAATAAATCCGAATTTATCTTATCTCTACTAATATAGACCGCAAATATGCCAATTGCGTTGCGTTTTCAAAAAAATTTTTTCAGAGTGAAATATTTTATGCCTGAAATCGGACTATATAAATAGAGGACCTCAATACCTCATAAAAGGAGGCTTATAAAATATGGATGATGCATCAATAATTGAATTGTTCCGTCAAAGAGATGAAACGGCAATTTCCGAAATAAAGCAGAAATATGACAGGATATGTTTTTACATAGCCGGAAATATTCTTTCACAG
>CADCDE010000052.1 GCA_902800065.1 uncultured Ruminococcus sp. | reverse complement strand
AGAATACAGAAAAATATGAGTCAGGAAACCCTTGCACTTGCCTCTGAAATACACCCGGCATATTTCGGCAGAGTGGAACGTGGTGAACGCTGTCCCACCGTGGACACCCTTTTCAAAATCTCACAAGGCTTGAAAGTGCCTTTGTCGGAATTGCTTGATATTTCAGCGGAGATAAAACCCACCAATACACAAGCCCTTGACCGCATCAAAAATGCCATGCTTGACCTTTCAGAGGAAGAAGCTGTTGAAGTTGCCGAAATAGTTGAAAAAATAATACATCTCAGACATCAGAAACCATAAAATTTTTCGGTTATTGGCATTTATTTATAATCATATCATTTAGATTTGAGTGATTTAAAAATAGCAATCGGTATCAAAATAAGTCCCAGACAAAAACTTACTGCCATTCTGCTGCAAAATAATCCCATCCATGTTCCGACACGGATTTTATTTGCATAGATAGTCTTTCCTGCTGCCCAATAAGCAGCTATTACATATACGATACAAAGTAATCCCATAATAAATTTCTCCTTCCCAAATTATGTTTTTTTAATATCCGAAACATCTCTGACTTCTTCCTCCGAAAGTTCAGGTTTGATTCCCAATATCTCATACAGCTTTACCAAAAGAAAAGCATTATTTTTAGGAATATTTCTGACTTGTATGACCATATCAAGATTTCCTGTTTCTTTCAGAAAATACTCCAGTTCTCCGCTGTAATAGCTGTCTATGAGTTCATCTATCGCAAAGTTTCTCTTTAAATCACTGACAGACCTCAGCTTTTTTCCGTTCATGGTCATGTATATCATCTCCCGAAATAATCAACGTGAGTTCGATGAAAACAAAAAATTATTATACTGTCATTCTGAGGAGCAACAGCGACGAAGAATCTTTTAAAGATTCCTCACTACGTTCGGAATGACACACTCAATTTCATCATTGTTAGAATATTTTTTAGTTACATTGAACTCACGTTAATCATAGCATTTCAGAAAGATTTTAAAAAGCCAAAACAATTCCCGAAATTATTTTTTAATTCGGAACTGTTTTGGCTTGACTTTTTAAAATGATGTTATAAAATGCTCAGAAGCATTGATAAGAATTTCCCTGTCCCTTTCGGAATACTCAAATGATATTATCTCATCAATAATGTACCTGAATGGCATAGGAATATTATCATCAGGCTTACAGTTGTCATAAAACCACTCGCTTAAATTTGAAAAATGTGTAAAACAGTAATCCGTCAGATCTTTGTCATATTCCCCGTCATATACTCTTTTCAAATTATCATAGAGTTCAAGATACATCTGATAACGGTCAAAATTTTTTCCGTTGTCCTTTTCGATGGCTTTATCTGTTTCAGACGGTTATTTGCATTGACCTGTCGGATAAGTTCTCCGATATTCTCCTCCAGAACATAACTTTCTTCAAATATATCATACTGCCTCAAGGTATCATAAAGGATTTTATGCTCCTCCAAATCCACTTCACCGACTGTATTGGCTTTGGCTGACTTTGATATATCTTTGATTTTCTGATAATTACATTTTTCCCAAAAGAATAATGTATGAAGATAATACATCTTTTCGGACTGTTCCAACCATAATTCTACTTTTTGTTCATTGTTCTCAGTTTTTCCAAAAATAAGTAATACTTCGCTTAATATTGCTGTATAGAGAAATTCAGCATCTGCACCTGTATCATGCTCCAATATCTCCACAATATCGGCACAAACCTGACTGATATTATTTTTTTCTATCCCCCTGACAGCAAGCATATCATTAAATTTCATGCAAAATTTGTCAGACGCTATCACTGCCGTTTCAAAATCAATACCACGCTCAAGTAATTTTTCTTCAAGCGGAATATAATTTTCTGCTTCATCGTCAAGAAATTTTTCAATACCTTCATCATATTCACTTAACATTCATTTTCACCTTCAATTTTCTTTTAAAAATCATATTCATCGACTGTGCCCGTCAATTCAGCCCATCTTGCAGATAACAGCTTTGCATAATCAACATAAATTAACGTGAGTTCGACGAAAAATAAGTTGATGGATTTTTCGGAAAGGCTTCTGATTTGCAAAAGCTCTGTCATAGAGTTATGACTTTTTAAAAAATATCTGCCAGCTCGAACATTCAAGGCATCTGCTCCGACATAACATTTCATAAGGTCATAAAATGCCGCATTATGCGAGAGTCTAAAGGTTTTATAGTTACTTTGACAGAGTTGAGCCAAAAGTACAATCCTTTGCAAGTTGTTAGTAGTAGAATAGTAATAAAATGATGGTTTGATTACTACTAATGGTTTTTATGGCGAATCATAATTTGTAGAACTTACTACTTATCATCATATATTCCTCCATAAATTCCGATTGCCTCTATTATACCACACCAACGGATATCCTTTTTCATATTTTATAAAATAATATGCCTTGCAGGAGCAAAACTGAATATTAGCCGATGTGCTGTGCGATTGCCCACAAGCTTATCAGCTCTGTGTCTGATGTATTAATTCAGCTTTCTTACACTTTGTCCTACCGAAAGCTTCACCGGGATACAAATATTTTCAGTCATTCTGCTGTTATTTATCATTTTCAACAGCAATGATATCACTGTCTTGGCTCGAAGCAAATTGTTCTGTACAACGGTTGTCAGCTTCGGGGTGATTTCAGATGCTTCTCTGCAACCGTCAAAGCCCACAATCGAAAGATCATCCGGGATCATAATTTCTTGCCGCTGTAAAAAACGCATTAGCTCGATTGCATAATAATCAGATACAGCAAATACGGCTGTGTATCCTTTCAGCTTATCAAGTCTTGAAAGATAGAACATCTCTCTTTCATCTGATGCCATTGGTATTTTCAGAAAATCCGCCTTTAAATTCAGCCCCTCACACAATCCTTTATACCTCATAAGATCCATACATATATCATTATCCGCAATACACAGAACCTGACTATGCCCCATACTTCTGAGGTATTCGCCAACCTGCCTGCCGCCATCGAAGTCATCAATTGTAATGTTGCCAAAGCGATTCTGAACATCAGCAAATCCGTCATAAATCACAAAAGGCACACGAATATGATCCCTCAGATTCTGATACTCATCTTCACAAAAGCCTATTATTACAATACCGTCCAGATTCCACATAGAAGCGAAATTTATGATTTCCGTAATTCTTTTTGCTTTTTTTAGCATCATAAAATATCCGCACGTCTCTATTTCATCCGACAGATGATTGATTGCGGCTGAGATAAACGAATCTTCAAAGGTATGTCCTTCATATTTCGGGTGGTCGTTTACGATGACTCCGATAATTCTGGAATTATTTCGTGCAAGCAGAGTTGCCGCCATATCAGGAATATATCCCCGTTCTTCAAGCTTTTGCTCCACCGTTTTCACTGTTCTGTCGGATATCTTTTTTGTTTTACCGTGGAGAACATTAGATACCGTTGCTGTACTTACACCAAGCTCCTCTGCTATATCTTTTATCCGCACCTTATTTTCATCCCACATTCAATCGCCCCATTTCTCTTTTGTCGGACTCCGACAGCCCTCATTTTCCTTTCAAATAAAAGAATCCACCATAATAGTACCCATTCTTTTCACAGCGTAGTCTGTTTTGTTCTGTCAGTTTTTCGTTTGTATAAGAGTATTCAATCAGTTCGTCATATGTTCTGACAAAAAGATGGCTGTCATCAGCTTCAAGCTGCAGGACAGCACCCTCAAATTTTTCAATGCAAATTACCTCTCCTGTCCGGTAATTTCTTGCTTCAATCACGCTATAGTAATTCTCATCAAACTGATCGGTATAGGCTATCCATACTACATCACCCACAATATTAAGGTTTAATGCGTCGGGGCTACTCAAATTAATGGATTCGGATTTTTTGGTTGCCGTATTGTATTTAACAAGCTTGCCCTGCGTGATCCACACAAGGTCGTTGCCGTGCTTTTCAAGATAGGTAGAAAGCTCATCCGGAAGCTCTGTAATAATATTTACCCTATTACCAGTAAAATCACATTTGCAAATATAGTTTTTATCTCCGTCAGTTGCTGAGGCATATACCTCTCCGTTTATCAGGATTGGCTGTGTACAGATCACAGAATTGTCGGATATATCCAGTGAACGGATATCTCGATTGCTTATATCAATCAAATCCACAAAGCACTCCCCGTTAAGATTGCTCGTCAAAGCTAAATAAGATTCCTCAACCGTACAGTCATACTGATTGATCCTGTTGGTATCAATTTCCTCAAAGCTGCCCTTTGTGGGATCAATAAGTGCGATTTTTCCATAATCCTTTTTTTGCCCTTCTCCTGTCGGAGCCAGGAAAATAGTATTGTCCTGAATATGAGCGTTTGTCTGACTTACAGAGGCTCCCGAAAAGGAGTATGAGGCTGTGCCGAGAGAGTTCAGCTCACTGTCATACCATTCAATGAGGGAACGGCTGCCACTGTCAGTAGAGTAGAGAACACCTAAGCTTGCATCCGGATAAGCCTGATTATCTGTTTTGCCGCAGCCGCATACTGTGATAAGTATAACACATAGCAAGACAACAGAGATGAACCTTTTGATAATTATTCTTTTCATAAAACTACCACCTATCTCGAGCTTCTTAATTATCTTCAAATCTTCTTCATCCATTTCTTATTTCTGAAAACGATCCATGACAGTATCAGACGCACACATTCTTCCATTGAAAGGATAAAATACACAACAGGTATCTCAAGCTTCCATACATAAGCACTGAGCAGTGCCAACGGTACGCCGAAGCCCCATGTGCCGATCAATTCGATGATCATTACTATCTTAGTCCGTCCGCCGCTTTTGATAATGCCTCCGCCGATTATCATGTTCATCACCTTGACAGGTGAAACGATTGCAAACACCAGCAATATCTGCTGTGCGGTCAGTTTAACATATTTTTCTACATTGTAAGCGTCAGTATAATAATTCATTAAATACATCAGTGCAACCGACAATGCAAATGAACCAACAAGTCCATATAATATCAGCTTTTTTGATTTTTCATAAGCAGACTCAAATCCACCCTTACCAAGCTCTTTGCCGATCAGGATTCCAGAAGCCTGTGCCAAGCCGCTGAGTGCTCCTATTATAAGCCCCTGAATCGGATAGGTAAGTGTCATTCCCGCACATTCAAGTGTACCGATGTGACCATAGACGGAAGCATAAACATTTTCGCTCAGGCTCCACATAAATTCGGTTACAAGAATAGGCAACAGAATAGCAAGATATTTTCCATAAGTCATTTTTGTAAGCTTTACGGAAAATGTTAATTCTGATTTATTCTTTCCGCATACAACGATCAGACTTATTACCAGCAAAAGCGTATTGAAAAGCTGTGAAACAGCTGTTGCTACACCTGCACCGTTGGCTCCCATGGGGGCAATTCCAAACTTGCCGAAAATCAGAACATAATTCAGTCCGGTATTGACAGTGTTTGCAATAATGCTGAATATCAGCGGCAGGGTTGCTTTTTCCATACACCGCAAGCGGGTAGATATCAGCATATCTATTGCATACGGCAAAAAGCCGAAGGAAATGATCCTCAGATATTCAGAAGCCGTTTTTATTGTCTGTTTATCGGTTGAGTATAGTCCCATAAGCTGAGTCGGAAACAACAGACATACTGACATGAATACAACAGCGATCACTACTGAAACGGATGTATTCAGGCAAAAGCTACGGTTCACCTCTTTTTCGTCCTTTGCACCAATATACTGTGAGATCATAATTCCCGCTACTGAAACAACTGCTCCGATAACCACCCCATAGAGAGACGAAAGCTTTCCGGCGATACCTACGGCAGCGACACTTACGCTTCCTAAATTACCGACCATTATCTGGTCAACAATGCTGAATGATGCCTGCAGCATACTTTGCAGTGCAACAGGAACGGCAATTTTCGTTACCGAACGTAAAAATGAATCTGACTGCATAAACACTCCTCCGTATATTTCGTTCAATGAGATTATAAAACAGAGACAGCAATGTTTCAATAGGTTAATCGCGTAACCTCGTTCAAAAATAGATTTAAATTTTTATACACCATGTCAATTATTACTTTATAAAAAAATAAGTGAACAAAAGCCGGGCAGGCTCAATTACCTGCCCGACATTCCTATTTGTGTACTGAATTATAGGTATAAACGGTAATAATTCTTGTATCAGAATTCTTTTTTCCCCATAATGCGTATGCTAAGCATATAAGAAACACCTGATGCTAATGCACACACAGTGATGACTGTAAGAAGGATAACGGTTGGAGAAAGATTTTCAATAGTCTGTATCAGCTCGGTAATAGGATTTTCCATGCTGCTGAAAAAGGTTTTTGCTCCGAATATCAAAACTGCTATGCAACCAAATAAGATAAACAGAGCGATCCTGCTTTTTTCTGAGCCGTACTTCAGCTGTATAGGTATCATGAGCGCTGAAGACAGGTACATTACCGGGATAAGGGCTATCAGCATCGGCAATTCTTCGACCATGTTTACTCCACTGCGGCGGACTGTATTTCCGATAAAGTACAGTACAGCTCCGATACACCAGGCTGCTGTGGACATTATCAGGCAGAACAGGTATTTTTCCCTGACGTATGTTTTTCTGCCGAAAGGCAATGTCATCAAAAATGCAAATCCGTTGTCATACTCGTCATAGCTTATTGTTCCAATCGAAATTACTGCTGCAAGCATCGTGAGATACCCGACAATGAAAGAACCGTCCATTGATATCCCCATAACCAATGCCATAATAAAGAAAATCAGAAGTGTCTGTTTTCTGGCGAAAGTAAGCCTCAAATCTTTTTCTATAAGCCCAAACATATCATCTGCCTCCTGTCATCATTAAAATCAGATCGTCTATATTTCCTTTTTCAATCACGATCCCTTGATAGTTTTCTGCATAAAACTGCTTTTCACTTGTAAAGCACGCATATCCGAAGTGTTCCTTTTTTGTACCGAGAATATAGCTTTTATCGAGTTTTTCGTAAGTATCATCATCTATTTTCAGTACAGCATAATTGCTCAGTATCGTATCGGTATCCTCATGAAGGACTATTTTTCCGTCATGTATCAGGTATATATCATCGCACAGCCCCTCAAGGTCTGACGATATGTGAGAGGAAAGAAGAATAGAGCGTTTTTCATTATCAAGAAGATACTGCCGGAACATATCAAGTATTTCGTTTCTTGCCTCTACATCAAGTCCTGCTGTAGGTTCATCCATAATAAGCAGTTCTGATTTGTGACTAATGGCGGCGAGTACACGGAGCTTTGCCCTCATACCTGTAGAAAAGTCTTTTATTCTCTTATCAAATGCCAGCCTCTGTAAAACGCAGTTCTTCCTGAAAAAATCTTCGTCAAATGTCGGGTACATTTTTCTTAGTATGCAGATTACATCCTCTATACGCAGGTATGAGCTGAATCCCGAATCGGACAGTGCAGCTCCGATGGATTCTTTTTCTTTACCTGTGAGCATGGATGCCTCTTTACCGTTTATGGTAACATGACCTTCATCCGGTTTTATCAGACCAAGTATAGCCTTTATCGTGGTACTTTTGCCTGCACCGTTTTTTCCAGCGATACCTGTTACGGTTCCGTCAGGTATTTCCATAGAAATATCAAGCCGAAAGTCACCGTAGTTTTTTACAAGTTTATCAACCTTAACCATCAGTATTCCTCCAATATGATTTTAACGATCTCAAGAATTTCGTCTTTGGTAAGACCGACCGCATTTGCCTTCTGTATAGCAGATGCAAAGTCATCCTCGACCGTTTTTCTTCGTGCTTCCATAGCAAGCTGTAGGTTTGTCGCAGCAACATAGGTGCCTTTTCCGTGTACGGTTACAACAAATCCTTCTTCTTCCAGCTTATCATAAGCTTTTTTTACTGTCAAAGCACTTATACGCAGCTCGCCGGAAAGTGCTCTGACAGACGGAAGCACTTCATTTTCCGCAAGACCGCCGCTTATGATCTCTTTTTTTACCTGATCCATAAGCTGTTCATAGATTGGTACCATTGAGGTATTATTTAAAATAATATGCATATCGTCAACCCTCCATAAACATTATATAACAGTATAGAACTGTTGTCAAGTGTTATATACTGTTTGCTGCAAAAAATTTGTATATAGCATTGTCTGGGGATACGTTCTCATACTGATGAAAGTCGTGCAGACTCAACGCCGCACGGCTACCCTTTTTCGCATTTTTACAAAAGAAAAAAGCCCCACTGGAGGAGAGGCTTCAATCTTTCTGATGAAGGTATAAAAGATGCTGTCTATGACAGCTATACATTCAGAAAATTCATGGAAATAGATTTCAATGAAGAACAAGTGTTCCGGAATACCACAACTCTGCTGAAATTCAGACATCTTTTGAAAAAATCATATTGGAGAGCAGATGGCGAAACAGGTTATGTTCACACTATTACAGCAACACCGGCAAATGTAATTATCTTTCCCAAACGAATCGGGCAACTTTTACAAGAATACGCCCCTGCAAGTACGACACTAAAATCACACTATGCAAGGTCTTATTTGTACTATTCTTTTTTCATTTTTATTACGCTGAAAATATTGCCCCGGGACATAGTACTTTTTTCACCTTGCAATATTATTATACAATTTATCCTACATATTTGCAAGTTTTATCGGAAGTTTTTTGTCATCGAAAGTTATCCGGATGTATAAATGTTGCATGTTTCATTTGATTGTTGCGAAACAATTACAAGCCGACAAAAGTGTTGCGTATATTCTTGTACTGTTGCAATAGTTCCTGTTTTGTTGAACATAACACTGCTTCCATGGAATGATGTTATTATTTCTGACGGACTTGTTTCTATCACGAATATTCATTTCGGCAGAAGTTATTCTTATGATTTTAAAGAGATATATCTCAATGCCAAATGCAACAGGAAAATTATCAAATCGTTGTAAATCTAAAAAAGTTCTCACCCATTATTGCTGGTGTCAGATTTTGTTTCAAATGCGGAACCGAGGTAAACCCTGTAGTAAAGAAGCAACCGGCAAAGCCTCAAAATACTCAGGTGCTCAACAATGAAAAAATGGAGCAGCTTTCTTCGGTGATGAAAAAGAATGATGTGTCCTCAGGGCCGACGGGTCTTCCTGTGTGGGATATAACTCCCACCGGTCATTGTGATTGTGCTGTAGGAGAATGTGACTGCGATGGCAGTATCTGGAATTAGTACGGATATTCATAGGATCGGGGATTTGAAACTATGATAGAAAAACATGGTAAGCTGTTTAACCCAACAATCTGTGTAACACGTAGTTGTAATTTGAATTGCGTGTATTGTTATCAAAAGCATAAAGGCACTGAAAGGATGGATTTTCCGACGGCCAAAGCCTGTGTAGACGAAATTTTTTCGAGCATTCCTGGCAGTGCATATGCCGGAGTATTGTTGAAATTTATGGGTGGAGAACCGCTTTTAGAGTTTGACCTGCTGCGACAGGTTTATGAATATGTTCATGAGAGGTATCCAGATGTTAAAAAAATGTTATTTGCAACAACAAACGGAACGCTTTTGAATGACGAAATGAAAGCGTGGTTTCACGAACATCGCCAGAGTTTCTATTTGGGACTTAGTATTGACGGAACCGCTGAGGTACATAACCATAATCGAAGTGGTTCTTTTGATATGATCGACACAAGATTTGGCTTTCAAAAGATCAGAGGTGTGAATTTGGCGGAAGGGAACTTTTTATATATAATACGATCTGCGTGGCATATTCTGATTGTCTATGGCAGGACTTTGAAACAGAAAATTTGCGAATAAAATGTCACAAGCGTAACAAAGATTTTTATGTAGTTCATGATGTTACTTCTGATGAACTGCAAGCATTTATAGACAGAATTGAGAACGGATTCAGTTCATTCGCTATTGCAAAAAACATTGCATATAAAATCATGAAAGCCTATCCTGTCCCCTGTGAACTGTATATCTGTGATGGTGACAAAACGATCATCAGACAAGATTCATTCAGAGTCTGCACTGGAGGATATATCACTCATACTTTTGACGGAAATTTTTACACAGGTTTTCAGGCACTGAAATTTACAGAGGAAATCAGAGGTATCAGATACAATACGGATATGCTTTCCGATATACAGCTGAACAGTGAATTATACAACATAATATCAGATAAAAACTATATTGTTCTTTCTTCAGGAATCAGTTTGCTTTGGAAAAAACTATCTGAATTGTTTGGCTTAAAAAACATTATAGCAGACACACTGATTTCTGCCGATACAAAATATTATACTGTTAAAATGCTGCAAGAAAACGGATACAGAATAATTTCATACGGTGACAACAAAAATGACTATTATATGCTCAGACAGGCAGACAAAGGCTATCTTTATATAGGTTCTTATCTCAGCCGTTCACTCAGAAATACCGATTTATCAGAAATAAAACTGGTTTACGACAAATCACCATATATCCTCGCTGATCACAGTACCGAAATAAAAAATGATATTGCGATATGCAAATCAGATTCGGGTATAAGCGGTTCAAAGCTTGCTGATGCACATATAAGACTTGGCAGAAAACTTGGTGAAATAATACAGGGGTTCATACCTGATAAAAATACTGCTGTTATTGTTCTTGAACGGGGCGGTCGTTTCTTCGGTGACGGATTATATACAGGCTTTGGCGGAACATTTTACAGCTATGATCCTAAATGTGATGCACTGCCCGATATTTCTTCCGATATTGTTATTATTGTTGACAGCGTTATTAATACCGGAAAATCAATAATTGATACAGTTAAAAAGCTTAAACAAAAGAATCCTGATATCGAAATATTCATTGCTGCAAACGTGATTCAGGATAAAACAATTTCTCTTTTAAATGGTTATAAAGTATTTGCAATAAGGACATCAGCTAATTCTTTTATCGGCAGCAGGCAAAACGAACAGAAAAACGGTAAAGGACCGGATACGGCTGACAGGCTGTATAATTATCTTTATTGATTTTAAAGCGCGTTAAATATGATACCTAAAATGAAAATTCAAGGCTGAATTGATGATAACAAGGACACGGTGAGGTGTCCCTGTTATCCCTTAAAATTATGCTTTTTCATATCTTCTTCTATCAGAGTCTTCAAAAGTTCCGTCACACTGATATCTCTTTCAGCCGCATAGTCTTTCCAACGGTCTTTTGTCCCCAACGGCAGATTGAGATGTAAAACTTCACGGCTTTGTTCTAAATATTTCATCGTTCTCTCTTTGGCTTTTTCATTGTACATATCATTTCCTCCTCAAAAATATTTGATATGTACAATTACAATCGAAAACAAGGTAACAATCAACCGTAATATCACACGTCAAAAAACATATAGAACTCTATATTATTGTAAAAAATAACAACTGGCAAATTATTCGCTGATTATTGACAAACTACACTCAAGATAGTATAACATCAAAGTAAATTTAGAGCGTGTTAACATAAATATTTACAAATCGGCATGAAAGCTGTATAATGGAAGTATGAAACTGACTAAAAAACAATATCGAAAAATCGAGCAC
>CADCDE010000051.1 GCA_902800065.1 uncultured Ruminococcus sp. | reverse complement strand
TTCAACGGACAATATATTATCCTGCGGCACTCCCTGTTCAAGAAGATATTTTCTGAATAAGGTATTCAGAAGAAATGATTTTCCACACCTGCGAATACCTGTAATAACTTTGATTTGTCCGTCCCACATATAATCTATCAACTGCTGTAAGTATCTATCTCTTTTTATCTCCATAAAATCATCCTCATTGAAAAGTACAGCTATTCTATATATAACTTTTCATTATTATATCATAACTAAAACTATGCAGTCAATAAAAAATTACATTAATTTTAAAATTTCCTGTATTTCAGCAAGATGTGTTGCTGTAAAAGTGAGGGTTGTATCTTGATCTATAGGAATGTCTATCTTTCCTTGATTCTGTATATTTACATTTTTGATTTTTTCAATATATTTTTCTCTTTTATAATTATTAGCTCTTAAAAATTTAAAATATTTACTACAATTCAGACAAAGAGCTACTCTTAATTTGGGAACATAGTATTCGGGCTCTAATTCAAGATTATTCACTTCTACCAATTCATTTGGATTTAAGCGTTGGCACATCTGACAAAAACAATAATTTTTTGTGCCTTCCGGAGTGTATATATGCATTGCTCCATTACGGGTATCTTCATTTATAAGTTCAAATGTGCTGCCATCCGGATTTTGACCTTTTTTGACAGTTCTTTCTACTTTTACGGATACTATTTTTCTTTTGTCATTGTATGACTTACGGACATGGGATATAAGACGGTTTCTGTCCAGAACAGGCTCTTCGGGAAATGTATAATTTTTATCATAATCATTTAGTGAAATGAATTTTAAATATCCAAGTTCGTCCGGCAAAAGTTCATCAGATATAAGCCCATTATAATAAAATTTTCTTAAAATTTCCTCTGAGTTGACAAAATAACTATCATTAAGCTGTTCAATATCATCAGCAGTCAATGATTCATAATAGTCCACATCTTCATAGTGGATATTTTTAAGTTCTTGGCATTTGATATATTTTGCAAGACCTTCACATTCTTTATTCACTATCAATCTTTGCAATATTTTTACGGAAAAGTACCCAACAGGCTGGTCACAAAGAAACATCATTGTATCATCAATTTCATCAAGCTGATTTTTTAAGGGGATTTTTTCTTTTAATGCTAAAAGTATAGGAAGGGAATTATTTTTTTGAAGTGCTCCTGAATTATATTCATCAAGCAATCGGCTATAAATACGTTCCATGTTACTGCCATTAATAAGCTTTTCAAGCTTTTTATTATAACGGTTGTGCTCTTCTGTTTCGTTCATTTCATTTACATAAACATCGAATATCTTTTCACAAACAGATTTTGGGAGTAAATCTTCTCTCAGTATGTAATAATCTGTTTTGGAGGTTGTTACTCCTCTTTTCACAAATATACTGTCATCTGCCCATGATATGTACTTGGTATTTCCGGGAGTTGTTCCATACACGGGGATAATAGCTAATTTTTTAAGTTGTTGCTTGTATTCATCAGGTATAGAAGTGTCTTTGTCATTAAGGTACTCATACAGCTTTTTACTGAATTCATTCTTATCTATATACTTTTCTGCATAATTCATTATAATCCGAAAAACTCTGTTGAAATCCGCTGTTTCACATTTCAGTGCATTTAAAGTAGATTTGAAGTCATCCGAATTAGGGATATCTATGATTTCATAAGCAGTAATTTTTTCATATTCTGACGTTGTAAGCATACCAATCAAAATATGCACAAAATCCGGAAAACAATAGGCATTTTTATTTTTTTGTATACTGAAAACGTTTTTGCTAAATGTAGGTATGATTTGACATGACCGCAAATCGTCCAAAAAATTATACTCATTAAGATAACTGCAGTCTGACATTTCATTGACATAGACTAATTTTTGTCCGTAACGGCGTGGAACGAATCTTATAAATCTAAATATTTTGGCTCTTTCTATAACTTTTAGATTTATCATCACTTTAAGCAAAGCTGAATATAATTCCTTTCTGATAATATCATTCCAAGTTGAAAAGCCGGTTTCTATTTCTTCTCTTGATGTTGTAAGGGCAAAAGGTGTATCTATTACCAAAGGGATATTCATTTTGTGTTTTGTAGGTAAACCGTTGTATAAGAAATATTCTTTCTGAGCATTTTTTTCAGGTACGAAACAAATAATTCTTTGTTCTGGTAATACTGCACGATTGCCGGCTTGACGTTCAGCGATTGCATTTTCATCTTTTATTGTAAACGTGTGAATGAAACGTTTAAAAATATATTGTCGAGTGTCTATTGTTATTGTCCTCTGTGTATCTGTATCTTCTATTGTAATCTCATGAGAGCCTATTGTTAATTTTTTCAGCTTGCGAAGGCAGATACACAATTCAAGTATAGTTTTCTCATTATATGAAAATAAAGCTGTCTTGTTTTTAATTGTCATTTCCATTTTAGTGCCTTCAAAGCTGTTTGTTTCATCTTCATTCAATGGTTTTGGTATAGTTGGCTCACGGTCTGTAAGAGAAAAAGCAAACTCTCCACTGTATATTTTCACTTCCGAAGTGACTGCAAAAATAGTTTTAAAACCTATTCCTTTTTCTCCGATGGGAGAAAGCTGTCCATTAACTATCTTGTGTTTGGTAGATTCTCCGATGGCTGTTATGGAACGAATATCTGCACGGCTGAAACCGATTTCATTATATTGTGTGATAACTTTTCCTTTTTCATATGATAAATGAAAGGTCGGAGTGACATTAGGCGGATAATTGCAGTCATCGGCATTTTGCAATAATTCGTGTATAAATCGTTCTTTGTCGGTTCCTGCACGAAGTATAAGGTCTATATAATTTTTGTATCCATTATTTCCCAAAGAATCTTTTATTATTTTTCTGACATTTCTCAAATTATGAATATAGTCCGATACGGAAATTGAAGTGTCTGCCTCATAATTATTAAGCTGTTCGGACGCTTCACGCAACCTCATACGGGTAACAAAAGGATCTTTAGGATCAATGTCATGACAAAAAGCTGTAAATGAATCCAAACAATTCTGTTTTGACAAGATAAGAGCATTTTGACAAGGTAAATATTTATTTTCTCCAATATCAAGGCAAATACATTTCTCATGGCAAAACTTCATATATTTTTCTACTTGTCTTGGTGTTTCATTCAATTCAAAATTATCACCCAAAACATCATATAAGGATTGTTGCAGCGTATTTATCACTTTTATTTGAGCAATCTTATTCCTCTTTATGCCTTCGCATTGCAATGAACGTAACATTTCGGCTAATTTCTCATGATTAAATATAATTTTGACTTGATTAGATGTAAGAACAAAATCACTTTTTTCCTGTATTTGTTCCCGAGGATAGGGGTATCCTATTGAATCAAGATAGTTCAGTATTTCAGCAGTCAATTTCTCATCTGCCAATGCTTTTTGAAACAAACGATTTTTAATATCTTTTTCTATAACAATTCCAAATTTTTCAACAGGAATCGGCGATGTAAAAAGATATTTTTGAAATTTCATAAAATTCCATACTGTTTCCTGTTTGGTTATTTTTTCACTTGAATCAAAGCAAAATATTTCATTTGCACGATGAAATGTTCCATCAGCAGTATAAAAAAGCGGTAAATCCAGATAATGCTGACCAGAAAAACAAATTTGTTTTCTAAGACAGTCCTCTTTTCCGTTATTTGACTTAAATATACCAAACAAATATCCTGCCAGATAATAAACAATTTTTTCTTTTACGATATTTCGCCAGTCCATATATGCATTGTCTAATAATTTAGACAAATGATAACTTGCTTCTTTGAACCACAAGTTATTATCTTGGGGATCTACAAATTCTCTTGAGGCATCAAGTTTAAACGGAACATGGCAAACTATCGGTACTCTTAACTTTAATTGAGTTGGAAGAAATGAGTAGAGAGCACCTGTTTTTTCCTCTGAACTATACTTTGAAATATATTCAGGATTTAAAAACATTGCTTTTAATACCATTGGCTTGCCATTTGGATTACCAACAAGCGTATCTTCTCCATATCTCGATTTACAAGCTTTTCGTGTAAAAATAACAGGATAAGAATATCGTGAGCAATATATTTCTCTTTCAAGAGAATTTTCTGTGCTGTGCAGTTTCAACGAAATCTTGACATTTGTTTCGATACTGATATTATTACTACATTCCATTTCAGAACGAGAAACATGAAATTCCAAGTTTTCGGAAGAATTGTTGTATATTTTCAACGATGTCAGCTTATTAAGAAAAAGAATAGGATTCTTGCTGAAAAGTGCTTCTTGTTTGCAGTACTGCTCTTTGATCTCCTCATATATTTCTTCTGCTTTATTCGGCACATACAATACCATCTGTGTACCCTTAAAATGATTTGCAGAATGATAAATAGGAACAGTAAAGTTATTTTTTGACAGTTCAAAAGAGAAAAATCCGCTTTTTATCCATACTTTTTTGGCTACTCCAAAAACAGATTTAAATCCGATTCCCTTTTCACCTATCTCGTTTTTCGTGGAAGATATATTTTTGGCAGCTTCAGCGATACCCGTTATTGCAAAAACATTGAAAGGTGTGAATCCTTTTTCATTATATGTCAATATTATCTGATTTGCATTAAAATCAAACCTCATATCAAGATGACAATCACTTACTTTTTCATAGTCGCAATCATCCACATTTTGTATCAATTCAAATATAAATCTTAAATTATTGGAATATAAACCGTCTTCTCCTACCGAAAGGACAGATTTTAAAAGCTGAGAATAATTTTTACCATGAAATTTATCGTTTTCGGCAACAGCTTCACGAAATTTTTTCAGCAGCTCAATATAACTTTTTCCGTCTTCAACCGAAGTAATTTCTTCTGCTTTGATTTTAGGTAAATATCCGTAGAGCTCGTCAAGGTGTTTTTTGCCAAGCTCATCATAAGATTTATCCTCATATTTTTGTACTAATTCCTGAAACATTTTTCAATTTCCTTCTTTCGTGATTGTAATAACACCGTTTATCAGCAAAGTTGCATATATATCTGCTTTTTGCGTCATATTTTTGATTTCTGCGACTTTCTTGTTATAATTTTCTTTTGCTGTTTCAAGTTCACTCTGATACATTCTTTTGATTCTTTCATCAATGGAATCTTTTATTCTCTGTTCGAGTGATCTGACACGATTTCGATTTGTATTGGCAAGGCTTTCAAGTTTGAATGTCATGGTTGTAAAACAGTTTCTTTTATGGATTTTTACCGAAGAATTCCATCTTTCTGCATGACGCATTTCAAGCTCTGACCAATCAAGATTTCCTTGTGTTCTGTTATCAATGTTGAGAGAATCTTCCATAATATACGGAAGTTCATTTTCTATCATTTCATTGTTGCAAATAGGAATAAGTCTTGTATATGTATTAAAGCCTGTATATTTCCACGCATATATGGAAAAATAATAAGTTCCTGACGGAATTTCCGATGAAAAGTATCTCAGTTTAAGATAAGATACGTTTTCCTGTGAAAAATATCTTGCTGCTTGTCTTGCCAAAGGGTGCATTGTGGTAATGAAAAAACTTTCACGATTTTTCATAGCTGCATCAGAATTAAAAGTAATAGTATGATTCGGCTTCTTGCCCAGAAGATAATTCTCAAAGGTACGCCTCAAAGCATTACGTTTTCCGGGAAGTTTTCTCAGATCCTCAAGCAATATTCCTCTTGCAGTTGCTGAAAGACGGAGATTTTTTATTTCCGAATCACCAATTATATAAAGTCCCTTTCCGACTCTTTGGTTGATATAGTTTTCTACAAACTTTTGAAGAAAATAGGGTGTCAGCCACGGATTTTCAGCCTTGCGAATTTCCTGTGAAGTAGTAAATTCTGTCAAATCAAATCCGAAAAGTTCTTTTTCTTCTTCCTCCAGACGCATTAACTCCTGAATTTTCCTGACTTCATTATCAGCAACCTGCTCAAGCTTGATTTGTCTTTCTTCATCAGTCATATCATTACCGGAAACAATTTTCTCTATATCTGAAGCTATTTTTCCGAGGATTTCTTCACAATCTCCGATACTCCTCTCAAAAATTCCTATTCTCACCATACAGCGATGGTATATTTCTGCATCAACTGTATTTTCTGTAATGATATTATATATATTTACCACTTCACTCTGCTGTCCACGGCGGTCTATTCTGCCTATTCGCTGTTCTATTCTCATGGGATTCCATGGAAGGTCATAATTTATCATCATATTGCAGAACTGATAATCCAATCCCTCAGAGCCAACTTCTGTAAATAATAAAATATCTATCGCTTCATCATTATCTTTCGGAAGTTCAAATCTTTCTTTTAGTGCATATCTTTCATTATCTTTCACACTGCCGTCAATTTGTTCAACACGATATCCGCATAATTTCAGCTTTTTTTTCAAATATGCCAACGTATGGCGGAATGTACTAAAAATCATGATTTTATTGTTAGACATTTTGTGTTTGTTTTCGATTACTTTTAAAGTTTCTTCAAATTTAGGATCGTCATCTGGAAGATTATCTGCCATTTTCAGCAGTTTTTCCGCCAAAGATGAAAAAGCACCGCTTGTTTTCTCTCCGTCAATTACCGAAAAATCCCATTCGGGATCATCATTTATTTGATGAATTCTTCTTTCAATAATATCACGGATATATGGTGCAAGTCCGAAAATACAGCTTGCTGCCTGTCTTTTTATTGTACTCATCATAAACGGCACGGTATATTCATGGTGAAGAACAGAAAGTGTATGCTTTTCAAATCTTAAAAGTTCGTCATGCAGCTGTCTTTGATAATCCGTAAATTCTACTGAAACAGTATGAGGACGGCGAATGCAAAAATCCTGAATATCCCTTCTCCGTGTACGGTTAAGCATGGTAGCAAAACTATGCAGGGATTCTATATCAGATATCAGCTTAATTCTTTCCTCACGTGTGATATTTTCTTTTTCAAGACGCATAAGAATGTCACTGTAAAGCGGATTGTCTGCAATAACGTTATTTCCCCATTGTGTTTTTTGCACATCAACCAGTTCTTTTAAGGCTTCCTTATTCCAATCTTTGTCAGCTTTACGGAGTATATGAACGGCATGAGAAATATAAGCATTTGGACGGGACATCATTCCAAATGTCTTTTGGTCTATCACAATGTCGGGACGAAGTACATTCATGATAGTAAAAAGGTCATTGTCATCTGTCTGAATTGGCGTAGCTGTAAGCATAACAACCGCATCAGCGTTATCACAAAAAAATTTGGTACACTTATAAGCGAATGCCTTTTCTTTCTCCATGCTGCCATTTCTGATATGATGTGCTTCATCGACTATCACTAAATCAAAATGTGGTTTCGGATCAAGTTCAGAAAGTCCAAAAATTTTGGACTTCCTTTTATTTTCACCCTTATATGTCTTTGAATCAAAAACAGAATACGGAATAATTATTTTACTGTAACGAATCGGCCATTCACCGTCACGATCCGTATCAGATATGATTTGTCTGAGTGTTGAGCCATCTACCGGAATAAATTCTTCATCAAAACGTTTCATTTCCAATTCCCATTTACGTTCTGCAACTAATGGTCTTGGACAGATAACCACAATTTTTTCCAAATCTGTACGTGCTTCCAATTCTTTGATAATAAGACCTGCTTCAATAGTTTTTCCTACACCAACGCTGTCTGCAATCAGGATTCTCGGTTCATCTGCATGAATCATTTTCAAAGCTGGTCTAAATTGATAAGGTACAAAGTCTATTCTTGCAGAATTAAGAGAGTATAAATTTTGAGAGGAGGGATTATTAATTTGATATGCGGTCAGATAACTGCGTATATCATTAATGTTTGCCCAATTATATCCACTATTTTCAACAACAGGTGCAATCTGTCCGCTAAAATAAATTTTTACTGAATTATTGGCAAAAACTTTGTATTGTTTCATATTTCCTCGTTCTGTTATGTCCAGAACATAGCCCTTTATTTCCGGCGAACCAATCACATAGACCAGACTGTTTTTATATATTTCAATATCATGATTTTCAGAAATCAATATATTGCTGTCTTTTTCTATGATTTGCAAAGAATAGTCCCTTTCCACATATGAAATAAATTCACCTATTTCATCACATATATCCTGCCTGTTTCCTATTTTCTTCATAAATTCGGCTATCGTTTTTAAATCATCAACTATAAAATCTTTTCCGGGAAGTTCTGTACCACAATTTACCCAACTATTACAAACAGTAACCATCTTGCCTAAAATTTCATGTTCATTTGCAGAACAACAAATGACTGTCTGTATGTCATACCACGATTTGTTTGCAATGCGAAGAAGTGCTGATAAGTTAAATTCCGACAGATTTGTATAGCCTTTTGAAATTGCTATTTCATGCTGCGTGTAACTTAAACTGTTCAATACACAGTCCTCCCACCAACTATCAGTGATTCTTGGCAAAATATTATTGAGCCATTTAAAGAGAGATTCCGATGTTTTTTCAAGAAAATAATTTATTTTGTTTTTTATTGCCTGAAAATCCATATACCATTTCACTTCCATTTTTACATTTTATCTTATATTATTATAGCTTTTTTGTCAAAAAAATCAATTATTTTCTTTGAAATTATATATATTTTTATAATCCCCTAATAATTTCATATAAATAGTGTCTGCTCAATAATCAAGCAATTCTAAAAAGATAATTATTATTCCGAAATCTCAACAATAAGAGCAGATAAAAAATTGCAAGCAAAAAGGCGCTTGCCAGATGGCTGATGTTCATTGCCAGGATGGAGAGCACAATGGAAGAGCGGGTCGTAATATCGAGCCTTGTACGAATCAGACCCATACCAAAGCAGCGTTTAGCCAGACTGAAACCTCTTTCGACCTCAATACGATCCGTGTTATCCTGATGTGCAATTTTCTTTTCTTCCGGCGTAGGATTCTTTTTTGGTCTCCCTAACGCCTTTCCGGAGATTCTTATATTCTTGCTCTTGCAATAAGCTCTGTTTTTCTGATTCCGATAGATCTGATCAACAAGTACCCTTTCAGGATAGTGTCCGGTTCTTTTGCGATAATTTTCTATCGCCGTGATCAGAACATCTTCTTCATTGTAAGCATCAAATGACAGCTTTTCCAGACGTGCAATTCCTTTTTCGTCAATGCTCATATCTAACTTTGCACCGAATTCCACCGGCGCTTTTGCCTTTCCTCTTACGATCGGACGGATATATGGCTGAGATATGCTGACAATGCGGTCTTTTACGCTGTGAGTTTTGTTATCGTACATATACTTTTGCTGTTCGTAAAGCTCCCTGATCACACATAAACGCTCAAATTGTTTTTTGTTCAGAACAACATTGTTGTACAGAACGAACATATCAATATAGCCAAGATTGCGATTGATATAACGAAGCTGCTGACCGATTGCTTTACGAATCCTTTTTCCGGTTCTCTTTCTGCATTTTGCCAAAGCAAGATACGCTTTCCTTGCATTCTCACGGTACATACGGGGCTTGTAAAAATTATATTTACTGCATATCTGATCAATCATTGACTCAAGGTTTTCTCTTGCTTCATTCAGCAAATTGATGTCCTGCGGAAAGGCAATATTCTGTGGTGCACAGGTTGCGTCAAGAATCAGAGTTCCCGTATTTTCAGGTTCGGAAACTGTATCTGTATCATTTCCATTATTTGTGTTATCAGCAGAGTTACCGCCGCTATTTGAGTCACCGTCCGATGGATCGTCAGGATCGTTATATGCAGCAATCATTTCATTAATCTCGGATAAAACATTTTCGTCAAGACGCTTACGGAATTCAACAAGCAATGACGGAGCAAACGGAGCTTTATACTCATATCCCGGCAGTCCGATGAAGTACTGATAATACGGATTTTCTTTGATCTGTTCAACAAGTTCACGGTCTGAATAGCCGTATTCTTTCTGAATCAACAGCGAACCCAATGCTGTCTGCAAGGGTTTTGCCGGCACTCCTACCTCACTCGGAAACAGTTCTGCATAGCGATCTTCTATTTCTTCCCACGGTATCATCGCTGATTTCTTTACCCATCTGTTTTCAGGGTTCATTTTCATTCCCAACGGCTGATTGAAGTCACTCAGACTATATTGATGATTTCTGTCAAATTTATACATCGCTGTTTTTCCTCCAAGGGCAAGCTTTTTACTCATTTACTGCATTTTTTCTTGCACTTATTATACCATTTTTTATCCTGAAACTCTACTGTTTATCAATATTTCAAGGCTTTTGGGAAGAAAAAAGCAGACACTATTTAAATCTTTATTCGTTTGTTTTGAATCCACCGTATGACAAATTGGAAAAAGTTGAAAAA
>CADCDE010000050.1 GCA_902800065.1 uncultured Ruminococcus sp. | reverse complement strand
CTGATAAGCAATTCCAGTGCCTTTTGGATTCCTCATATCTTGATACAATCGTTATGAATTGGCTTTGTTCATAAATTGTTTACTCATTCAAAAACCCTGCCAACAATTATAGGGTTTTTGAATGGGTAAACAAATTATGAACAAGCTGTATATTTATCACATTTTTATGACCAAAAGTACAATATCCTGTGTTTAATAATTCTAAAAAAGAATTGAAAATAAGGCATATATTTTTTCTTATTATTCTAATACAGAAATATTGTTAGTGATTATTTGATTCATTAAAATTTTGTTCATAGAAATTTAACTCGTTCAAAACCCTGCAAACAATTACACAACATAATATAAACGGAACAATATAAAAATTTGGAAGGACTTCAAGTCCTAGATAGGAGTTGGTAAAAATTGATTAAAGTTGAGCTGACAAAAAATATATTCGTGGAACGGGCATGACCGTTAGGTCTGAAACCTATTCAAATAGTATTATGGCTGTTCGTTTTTCTTCTATGATTTGTTTTCGGGCATAAAGAAAAATGACATACCGAACTACTGCCGGATTTGAACAGTGGTCGAGGTTTGCGTCCGAACTTCGTGACAAGGCGGAAAAAGAAGAAATAACCTTTGAAGAATATTACGAACAAATCCGAGAATAAACTTGACATACTATAGAAAAATAATATAATTATAATTAGACTAATTGCAATTATATTATCAGAGGTGTTCACGGTGAAATTTTTAGGAAGAAACGAAGAACTTTCAATGCTTGAAAGAGAATATTCAAACAATCACAGTTTTGTTGTCATCTACGGCAGAAGAAGAATTGGCAAAACAACTCTTATCAAAGAATTTATCAAAGACAAAAAAGCATTATATTTCCTTGCCGACATAGAATCCGAAAGGCAGAATATGAACAAACTGACACGAAAAATTGCGGATTTTATCGGACAGCCGTATCTTGCAGATGTGAGATTTGACAGTTGGCAGAAACTTTTTACGGCATTTGCAGACAACTGTCCCGAACAGCAGAAAATTCTTGTTATAGATGAATTTCAGTATCTCGTGCAGTCCAATCCTGCATTTCCATCTGTATTTCAGGAGGTATGGGACGAGATTTTTATGCAGAAAAATATTATGGTAATTTTGTGCGGCTCTCATATCAGCATGATGCTGTCCGAAGTCCTGAATCACAGCAGTCCCCTTTACGGCAGACGAACAGCACAGATTAGATTGCAGCCTTTGAAATTTTCCGAATTTTCACAGGCATTTCCCGAACATTCCTTTGAGGACAGAGTAAAAATATATTCCGTGACAGGCGGTGTACCGAAATATATTGAATTTTTCTGCAACAGCCGTTCACTTGAAGAAAATATCCGATTGAATGTGCTGAGTAAATCGGGATTTCTGTATGAAGAACCTTTGTTTCTGTTGGAGAAAGAAGTGCGTGAACCGCTGAGTTATTTTTCTGTCATGAGGGCAATTTCAATGGGCAATCACAAACTTTCGGATATAGCAACAGTTCTCGAAAGCAAATCAAACACTTTAAGTCCTTATCTCTCAACATTGATGAATCTGTTTCTGATTGAAAAAAGAGTTCCCGTTACAGAGAAAGAACCCGAAAAAAGCCGTAAAGGACTGTATTATATAAGTGATATATTTATGGATTTTTGGTTCAAATTTATTTATCCGTACAGAAGTGAATTGGAGCTTGATAATGCAGAATATGTCATTGACAGACTGAACAGCAATTTTATTGACCGCCATGTCAGCTTTGTATATGAAAAAGTCTGTGCTGAAATATTCATACAGCTTTGCAGAGAAAAGAGGATTGATTTTCATATTTCAAAAATCGGCTCTTATTGGAACGGCAGTACAGAAATTGATGTCGTTGCAGTTGATAATCATAGTAAAACGATATTTGCCGGAGAGTGCAAATTTTATGACAGACCTGTTGATATAAGGGTATATTCTGCTCTCACGGAAAAATGCAGAACAATTTCCGAATTCAGCGGTTATCGTATGATATACGGACTGTTCTCGAAAAGCGGATTTGATGAACGTGTTATTGAACTTTCAGAACAAAATAAAAGTATTATACTTATAAACAAAGAACAAACAATGATAGTGGAGTGATTGATTTGGAAAAAAGACTATGGACAAGAGAAGAAGAAATAATAGTTTTCAATCTTTATTGTAAAATACCATTTCAGCGTTCATCCAAATCTCACCCCGATGTAATCAAGACAGCAAAAATAATCGGTCGTTCTCCGAGTGCTGTTAATATGAAAATCGGTAATTTAGGCAGTTTTGATGAAACTTTGAAAAAACAAGGGATAGTAGGACTTGGTAATGCGAGTAAACTTGACGAACAAATATGGAACGAATTTAATGGAAAATGGGATGAACTTGCATTTGAAAGTGAACGGCTCATTGCTGAACGACAGGGTGTAAGTATAGATAGTGAATTGATTGAAGATTTAAATATTCCTTCGGGCAAAGTCAAAGAAGTAACCATAAAACAGAGAGTTAATCAAAGTTTTTTCAGGAAAGCTGTCTTAACTTCTTATGGATATGCTTGCTGTATAACAGGACTTAATACTGTTTCACTTCTCATTGCAAGTCATATCAAACCGTGGAATGTCAGCAGTGATATAGAAAAAACAAATCCTTGTAACGGATTATGTCTTAATTCACTGCATGACAGAGCTTTTGACAAAGGATTTCTGACAGTAACTCCCGATAACATTATACACATTTCTCACAATATCACAGATATATACAATGGTGCCGTTGTGGACAGATTCTTCACTATTTATGATGGAAAACAAATCGCTCTCCCTGAAAAATTCACTCCCAAAAGAGAATTTTTGCAATACCACAATGATGTGGTGTTTGAAAGTTGGATGTAATGCTGAAATTGTTGCTAATTTTCTGATAAATGTATTACTTATAATTTGGGAACAAGCAAATCAACAATCATTCTTTATCTTTGAGATAACGCTTTAACAGAAAAGTGCAAAAGTGAGGAAATGTATAAATATTATTTTCAAAACCGATATTTCTGTTACACAATTTTATTCCATAGCTTATTTCGGAATACTTTTCGCTTTCAATAAGCGTTGAAAGCGATTTTGATTTGTTATTTGCAGCTTTCACTTCAACAGGAATCAGCTTTGTTTTGGTGCGTAAAAAGAAATCTTCTTCAAGAGTGGAATTTTCTTTTTTGTAGTAATATAGCTTACAGCCCGATTTAACAAGAGCTTCTCCAACAATGCTCTCATACAGACCTCCTTTATAAACATTCATATTTTTGTTTACACGCAAATCGTCCTGAGCTTCCTCATCAAGCATTGCAATCAACAGTCCGGTATCCTTGAAATAAATCTTGTATTTGGTATCATCATAATTTCCGCCAAGAGGCAATTCCGGCACCTGCATACAGTAGCATATATTTATCAGTCCGGCTTCATCAAGCCATTCTATACAGCCACGGTAGTCTTTAAATCTTGCACCTGATGCGACTTTTGAGATTTGAAATTTCTTATTTTCTTTTGCAAGCTGAACAGGGATATGACGAAAAATATTCAGTATTCTCGTTTTGTCCACACCATCAGCATATTTTTTGATGTCCTCCTGATAGTCTTTCAAAAGCTGTCGCTGAATATCAAGAATACCCTCAAAAGTGCCTTTTTCGATATACTGTCTGACTACGGCAGGCATCCCGCCCAGAATACAGTAATCAAGGAACAGAGAATTATAAACATTCATTTCAACCGTTGAAAAAGGCTTTAATAAGTTCATATGTTCCAATATTTCATCTGCGGCAGAATCATATCCTTTTGTCCAAAGAAATTCCTCAAAATCCATTGAATACATAGTGTAATCTGCTTTATAGCCTACACTGTTGCTTTCTATTCTGTTGTAATTGATACCAAGCATGGAACCGCTGCAAATAACATCAAATCTTCCGTCCATGCAAAAGAATTTCAAAGCTGTGGCTATTTCGGGAAAATCCTGTATTTCGTCAAAGAAAATAAGAGTTTCATTCGGAACAAATTTTTTACTGTTGTCAAGCAGAGAAATACTCTTGATAATTTCATTCGTGGAATATCCTGATTCAGTGATAATTTTATATTTTGGTTCTTCAATAAAGTTTATTTCCACAACTTGCCCGTAATTTTCGCTTGCAAATTTTCTGACAGATTCTGTTTTGCCTACCTGTCGGGGACCTCGTATAATTAAAGGCTTTTTGTCGGAGTTATTTTTCCACCCCATTAAAAAATCGTCAATTTTTCTTTTCAAATACATATCAAATCACCTCAAACTTATTATAGTCCAAAATGATGAATAACACAATACTTTTGCAAAAATAATAGCGAATATTTACTATATTACTACGGTTTTATGAGGGAATATTTGACATATAAACACCATTTTATTAGGGAATATATCATTTATCAAGATTTTCCTGTTCAAGTTTGCAGTCATTTTCCAACATGAAATTGACTGTTTCTTTAAATTCCGATTCAAGTAGATTTTTTAATCGTACTATGTCATTGTCAGTAAGTTTTTTTGTTTTTGAAATGTTTTCCTGCAGTGTGAGAATGTCCATTTTATAAGGCTTGAATGAAATGCCGGTTTTCTTTCTCAGGTGAAGAAGAATATAAAAACCGCCTGCATCAATGTCACCAAAATGATAATATTCCGCATGAGGATTAAGGCTGTACATTTTGCGGATAAATTCGCCTCTGTCATGATTATGGTATCCGCCGAGATATACAGCAAAAAAATTTTTATCGCCAAAAGCGTTGAACGTCGTAAGATTTTCAATCGTGATAACTTTATTGCCGTTCACTTTTATATCATCAATATTTTCAAGAAGTGATGACGATATGCCTATATCACCGTTTAATTTTTGCAGGTCGATTTTCTGACCGTCTATTGTAATCATTCCGCTGCCCTTGAAATAGACATGACCGGGATTTCTGATGATATTCAGTTCTTCAAGCACTGTATCTTTAACGGCAAAATCCCCGTATTCAAACAGAATATTCACAACTTTACTCTTTATTTTTTCAAATGCTTTGGAATCGTGCAGTACGGCAGTTGAAAAATCCCTCTGATAAGTTTCTTTTTCAACTGTCATGATTTTCGCAAGCACTTCAAGAATATTTTTGAACTCCTGAAAATCACCGTCAAATTGCGGTATTTTTTTATTTTCGGCAAGTCTTTTCAACTGTTGATTACAATATTTATCAAGAATATCATTACAGCCGATATAGCTTTGCAGCAAATTGGAAAGGCTGTTATTTATATCTTTTTTGGGAGTGCGTTTCAGAAATGAATATATTTGGGGCACGGCTGAAATATTAAGTGAAATGCTTGTTACAACACCGTTTTTTTGTTTTTTCACTGTAACGAAATGTTTATTTTCAAGTTCCGATACAGTTTCATTGACTGTTTTAAAAACATCAAATGCGGCACTGTCGGCATAGTCGGGAAACAGCTTTTCAGGCTTTATTGAAAAAGTTTGTTTAACGAGATTTTCGCCTGTAAAAGTTTTGCTTTTTTCAAAGCTGTCCAAAAGGGTATCAAGAATTTTCCTGGCATAATTCATAGTGAAAACTCCTCTACAATACTGCTGTAATCCTCTTTATATACCATCAAAATATGGTCTGTACATTCTCCGATAATTTCAAGTCTTGATGACGGTGCGGCAAGTATCACCTGAAAATTCAGTTCCTTAAAAAACTGCATCATGCTTTTGATTCTTTCCTCGTCCATTTTGTCAAAGGCTTCATCAAGAATGATAATTCTGATACTTTCTCCATAGTTGTATATCTGAGAGAAAGAGGCTGCTATTGCCACATAGTAGGGAGTCTGCGTTTCGCCGCCGCTCTTTTCACGGTGGATATTGGAAAATTTTTGTTTTTTCCCGTTTTGGGAGATGACTTCTATGTCATAATCCATATAGTTTCTGTAATCGGTATATTCACGGAGAATATCATCACCGTTTTCATTTGATACAGTGAGTTTTGAAAAAAGTTCCTGCATTTCATCATGATATTTTTCTTCCAACTGATGTGAAAAAAGACTCAGACCGCCCACATTGAATTCAGATGTTATCATCTCATAAAGATGTTTTTTGGAAACACTCGGACTTGACGTAAACTGATAGCGGTCACCGCCATAGCTTATATCACTTAAAGTTTTGTTGAGATTACGGAAAAGGTCCTTTGCATTTTTGATGTTTTCACGCATTCTGTCAAGAAATGTTTCACGGAATTCCGTTTCACAGTTTTCCTGCATGACTTTCAGCTTTTCTTCATATTCAATCAGATTATTTTTTGTCAGTTTCTCATATTCTGCAAGATAGTCTTTGATATAGTCTTTTCCCGTACCAAGTTCACCATCTTTATATTTGCTCTGCAAAAGCGATAAATGATATATCTGCTGATTGAATGTATTATTAAGGGCGGTTCTCCTGTTCATGTAATTGGCACGTATCGTATCGGCAGATTTTGTTTTTTCATTTTTATTGTATTTTTCTTCGGCTTCTGCAAATTCACTTTCATGCCCTGTACAGAGTTTTTCCAATTCAGTGACAGATATTTTTTCATCCTTTTGAAGTGAAATGATATTTTTATCTGTATCATTCATGCGAATCTCACATTCGGCAATTTTACTTTCTGCACTTTTTCGGCTGTTTTCCAATTCGCTTATTTTCTTTTGCAGTTTTTCGGATTGTGTCTGCAACTTTAAAATCGTAGGATCGTTACGGGCATCTTTCAGACTTTTTTGAAGTTCCGTTCTTTGAGCCTGCAGTTCTTTGAAAATCCTTTGTGCAGAAATACAAGATGAAAGCGTATCAAAATTGCACTCTGAAAGTGAATTGATTTTTCTTTTCAGAATTTCCGTTTCAGCTGAAAGCTGTCTTTGAAGGGTATATTTTCCTTCAAGTTCCTTTTCCATCATTTCAAGCTGTTTCTGACGGGCGTATTTTCCGATAAAAGGCATACTGTAAATAGTGGGATTTATCTTTCTGAGAGCCTTTCCCTGATACAGCATACAGTCCTTTGTAACGGCAATATTATTTTGCTTGAGTTCGTTGATATTTTCACAAGCGGTCACTCTGCCGAGAAGGTAATTTGCATAAGCAAGGGCATAACGGTTTTTGCTTGTAATAAATTGTGCAAGACTGTTTTGTGGTACAGTCAGAGACATATCAAGAGCATTTGTATTGACAAGGGCGGCTGTATGGATATTCTTTTTATTTTTGTCATAGACCTGTGCTGCAATATCATAATACTGCGGTTCAACAATAATATGGAAACGCTGTGTATTGAGATAGCCCTCAATGGCATTCTGCCATTTTGTATCGGTTATATCAAGCAGATCTGCAAATATCCTGACAGGTGAGGAAATACCTCTTTTGCCAAACTCGCTTTCAATGGCATTTTTCAATTTAACTGTATTTGTATCATAATTCAACCGGTCATACTGCTTTAAATCGGAAATCTGTTTGGAAAGTTTTGCGTTTTCATTTTTCAGAATATCAATTTGATTTCCCGAATTTGCATTTTTTATACGCAGATTTTCGGAACAATTTTCAAATATCTTCTTAACATCGCAGACAATAGCATTTTTCTGTGTATCGTCTGCATTTTCATCAGCAAGAACAGAAAGCATATTACTTTCAAGTTTACTTTGGATTTCGGGGACTGCTTTCAGAGAATTTTTTATTTTGGACATTTGATTTTGAAAATTATCAAAATCTTTTTTGACAAAGCGGATTTCCCCGTCAAGCCTTTGAAGTTCGCTTTCATACTTTTGAATCAGTTTTGTAGATTCATTCGTATTTATCGCAACAAGAATTTGTGTTTGTTCATTTCGTTTTCTTTCAAGTTCGCTGTCGATATTTTCGGAACGGCTTTTATACGTTCTAAGGTCACTTTTCAATATTTCAAGATTACGCCGTGAAGCGATTATATTTTGCTGAATCCCCTTTAATTCAGCCAACTTCAAAAGCATATCTATAATCAGCATTTGCCTTTGAGTTTCATTGAGTTTTGTATTGTCGGCTAAAATCAATTCAAGTGCGGAAATCTGTCTTTTAACTTCCGCAAACATATCCTGCATAGATTTCAGGGCATTAATATTTTCACGCAGATTGCCTATATCAATTTCCTTTTCAGGCAAAACAAACTGTGAAACAAAGCTGCGAACATCTTTCATGGGCTTGAATGCGATGGATTTCATTAACAAGTCATAAAAAGTATCCTGCAAATTGCCCATGCGGTGCTTAAATCGTTCCTGTGCCGCACTTGACTGATAAATATAATTCACTTTTTTGCCATTGTTCTTGAATTGTTCATCACGGGCAGGCTTGTTTTCAACTATGAAAGTCAGGTCATCAAGGGTACATTCCTCACAAAACCATTTCTTTTTAGGTTCGCTTTCAAGGTCAACGGAATCTATTTTCACGCCTATAACAAAATACCTGTTTTTATTTTCCTCATATATTTCAAGTGCTATGTAGGAAATGACATTTCCGTTGCGTTTATAGGCAGTTATGCCTTCTTCACCTGTTTTTCCACGGACATAGCTTTTGACATCACGCTTGCTGTATGCGTTGGCGGCATTGTTGAAATGCCTTGTATCTGTCGTGAGAACAAGCTGTATGGCATCAATAATGGTTGACTTGCCCGAACCGTTCTCGCCCGAAAACAGATTTGATGAAGAAAAATTTATCGTTTCATTGTCAAAATAGTGCCATTGAATGAGTTTAAGCCTTGTCAGAATTTTTTTAGTCATCGTATTCTTCATTTTCATCATTGTCACCGCTTTCCGTATAAGTTTTCAATTTCATTTCGCTTGCTTTATAAAGTTCATCAAGGCTTACCGCCGAAACGGCAAGTGCAATGGAATGATATATTTGTATGCGTGTTTCTGAATTTCCCATATCCGTATCAAGATTTTGTATGATATGGTATTTTTTCAGCTTTGCCAAGCAGGTACGCATTTGTGTTTTACCGAGAGGCTTTTTTAATTTCAGCGTCTTGTATTTTTCATATATGTCATCTGCCGTGATGATAACATCATCTGTATCTAAAATCTTGCGTCTTTGTTCTATGTATATCAGCCTTAAAAGCAAAAGAATGATACTTTCAAGTCTTGAAAGACGTATGCGTCCTGTGCCGAAAGAATTGTAAGCAGAGATAATGCCGAATTCCTCAATGATATTCAGTTCATATCCCAACAATTCAAAATAAGATATAAAAATATCTTTATTTCTCAAAACGAAATAATAACTGCTTTTCGTATCGACACAGTTTTTTAGAAGAAAACATTCGTTAAGAAGTTTGTTTGCAGTCTGACGAAATCTTTCTTTCTGGACATTCCCCAAAAGCTCTGAAAATTCCATTTTATTTCACTCTCCTTTTAATCGTAAAATCACGGAATGAAAAACCCTCTTTTTGTACCGTTTCATCTTTTGGAATAATAATGTAATCGGATTTTTTATCCCTACCGTACATATTGATAAAAATAATGCGTATCATATCCCTTTTGCAGTTCACGGGTATTTCGGAAGCACTGATACTTTTTTTATCTTTCAAAAGTTCAAAAACAAACTGTCGGATATTCTTCTTTGAAAACCTGTTGTTATTTTTTTCAATAACGGCTTGTCTGCGTTTCAGGCGTTCTTCTTCGGATATTTTTTCAGGTATGAATATTTCTTCGACATTGGTTATTTTTTTGGAGATGGGGACAGTATAAAGAGATTCTCCGCTGAGAAAACTCTGCGGAAACATATTGAATATACGGCATACTTCATCGCTTGCATCATCATCATAACTGTAATTTTCTTCATTGTCAAGTTCATACGCAAGCATACGGAGTACAGAGGATAATTTGCCTTCCATATTATTTGTATTCAGAAAAGCCATTCTTGCACGGTTTACGGCACTATTCAGATAACGTGTATGCTTTTTCTGAATTTCGCTTTCGATTTCATCATATGAACGGAAATGTTCCGTAATGTCATTGATAATTCTGCGTACATTTTCAAAAGCCTCGTCATAGTCGTTGCAGTCCTCTATATTCTGATAGCCTATCGCACATTTTTTCATAATATCTCCATTATTCAGTATTTCATTAAGACGATTGAGAATAATATTTCTGAATCTCGTCACATTGTCGCTTGTATGCAGCCTGTGATATGCCTTTGAAGCAATATTTTCATTGTAGCCGAAAAAGTGCTCCATGATTTCTTCGGGAGTTTGTCCCTCTGTCAGTTCTTCAATATATTTTCTTATGTCTGTATTGAGTTTTTTCAGTTCCGTAAAAAGTTTCAAAGTATGTTCATATACAGGCTTGACGATTTGCGGATAAGGACGTGACAGCAGTTCTTCATTGATGAGAATGGAATAAATCGTGGAAATTTCGCTTTGATATTCCGTTTCGCCATTTGCCGAAATTATGTTCATCGTCTGCATAAAAGTTACAGAATAGCTTGGCATGATAATTTTTTCTTTTCTGTCATTTGAAAACTCAGATTCTATCCAGCCGTATTTTTTCAGGTTTCTTAAAAAGGCATTAGCCATTCCTCGTGAATCTTTCAGTGTTTCACCGTCATCATCAAAAATAATATCTGTACCGCTGTCCCGTTCAAAATAATCACAAAGCTGTGATATAACAATATCTCTGTCGATACCGTAAGATAGTTCTGTTCTATATGAATTATATATGATATTAAGGCAATCATAATAAATCTCTTTATTTGGGCTGCTTAAAGGCTTAAAAAAATCATTTCCGACAATTTCAAAAATATTCAAACATATCCCTCCTAATTTTGAGAATATTATAACATATTCATCATTATATAACAATAAAAAAATAAATCTGTCATAAAAATGCTTAATCATACACGATTCTGTGTGTTGCAGTGCGTATACGTCCGAAAATCTGCACTGCCGGATTTGC
>CADCDE010000049.1 GCA_902800065.1 uncultured Ruminococcus sp. | reverse complement strand
AGGATCTTTGTCACAAAAGTATCACGAAGACAAAGATTCTTCGTCGCTTCGCTCCTCAGAATGACAAATCGGGATGCTTATATTTTAAAAATTGATTTCAGTGTTACTTAATTTTTCTCCTATTTTACTGTGCAGGCAAGACCTCATCAGAAAACAGCAAATACAATTCAGGTGTACTGAGATTGCCGTCAGGTTCTATCCTGTTTGTAACTTCATAATCACTTACCGCCTTTGCAGTCATCTCACCGTAATAACCCGTTATTTCCTCATTCTTGAAATATCCGAGGTCTTTGAGTCTTTTTTGCACTATCTTTACATTTTCATTTTCATCACCAAGATAAAATCTCATTCCTGCAGTTATATTCAGCGAATCATCAGCCGTTACAATTATTTCAGACGATTCTTCCGAGGATTCTTCTGATGATTCCTCAATTTCAGATGATTCTTCGGAGGATTCCTCTATCTCAGATGATTCTTCAGAGGATTCCTCTATCTCAGACGATTCTTCGGATGATTCTTCTATTTCATACGATTCTTCAGAAGATTCCTCTATCTTTGATGGTGTTTCAGAGGATTCTTCAATATCTGATGACTGTTCAGGATTTTTTGAAGGCTCTTTTGAAGGCTGGTCTGAAATTTCGGGATACATAGTTTCTATCATAAATGAAAGTACCTGTGTAATGCTGTTGCCCTGTCTGTCGAATAATTTTTTGTCTATTTCATAGACTTTGTTTTCCCTGACAGCTTTAAGATTCTTAAACATTTCACTCTTGACAAGTTTTTCTTTTACTCCCGTGTCGCAGAATATATACTGAGGATTGGAAAGAACTATCTTTTGGAATATGTCACTGTCCTCAATTCCACATACATTTATGGCATTTGCATATTCAAACAGTTTTCCTGAGAAGCTGTCATTATATGCGACATTTCCGTCTGCATCATACATATAGCAGGCTGTCACGACTACGTTCTTTTCAGGCACTATCCTTTGCAGGTCTTCCATTGTATTGATAACAAACTCTGATTTTTTGATACCCTTTGCTCTCCCTGACTTGTCTCCGCCTGCAACAGCACAGACACTTTCATACAGTACCTTCAATTCATCATTATTTTTTGCCTGTATCATACTCAGCACATTTATATCGTTTTCCTCAAGCTGTTTTTTGATATCCTTGGACAGGCTCTTATCTGCAAATACAACATCGGGCTTTACGGAGATTATCTTATCTGCATCAGGCTTATTTTCCTGACCGACTGTTTTTATATCCTCAATTTCCTCCTGAGTACATTCATTTGAACGTGCTTTGATACGGTCTGCATATCCGCAGGTAATCAGTATATCTGCAACGGAATCATCAAGGCATACTATATTTTTCGGCTGCTGTTCAAATGTATATCCTGCGACCTGCACAGGATATTCTCCATTGCCGCTTCCATATGAGCATCCTGCTGCTCCAACGACCATCAATGCACTTGTCATCAATGCAATTATTCTTTTCATTTTCACTTTTCTATCTTCTCTCTTTCCTTAAAAAATACTCACTCTATCGAAAGCTGTCTTATGAACTGCTTAGCGACTCTCGGTGAACGTCCGCCCTTTTGTATAGCCCATTTTTCAGCCTTGTCACAAAGCTCATCTATTCCAATTTCAATTTTTGCCTCTCTTGCAAGACTTTTTACTATTTCAAGATACTGTTCCTTGTCGGGCTTTGAAAAATTGACTGTTATCCCGAATCTGTCCGATAAAGACATCATTTCCTGAATAGTATCGTTACGGTGCATATCATCTCCGTCACGGTCTGAGAAAGTTTCCTTTATAATATGTCTTCTGTTTGAAGTCGCATATATAAGGGTATTTTCAGGTCTTGCGGCAAGACTTCCCTCCAATACTGCTTTTAATTCCGCATAGCTTTTATCCTCACTTGAAAACGACAGGTCATCTATGAATATGACGAATTTAAGCGGCAGTGGTGCTATCTTATCAACGAGAAGCGGAAATTCCGACAGTCTTTCCTTTGGTATTTCGACCATTCTCAGACCATCCTTACTGTATTCATTCAGGATAGCCTTGACAGTCGAGGATTTTCCTGTACCCCTGTCACCATACAAAAGGCAGTTATTACTTTCTGTTCCCCTGATGAAAGCAAGGGTATTATTCACGACAATATTTCTCGGAGTATCATAGCCCCTGAGTGAAGACAATCTTATGCTGTCGGGATGTATAACAGGCTGTACATCACGCTCACGCCATATGAATGCCTTATATCTCGCAAATATACCGCATCCGTTTTTAAAATAAAACTCTGCAAGCCTGTCCATTGTATCATTCTCATCGGAAAATTCGCTGACAGGATGACCGCATCTCCATTTCGGAAGGCTTTCAGCAACTGAACCCAGTTCATCACGGTGCTTATACTCATTTAATATCACTTCAGGTGAAAGACTGCTCAATTTCCTTATTGCATAAATATCACGCCTGACAGCATTCAGAACGGTTGATGGGAGCTGTCTTTCAGTTCCCTGAGCAGATGCTCTCGAAAAAGCATTTTCATCAAACAGTGCAGTTTCAGTAAGGCATTTCGCAAGGTCATCGGAACAGCCCTTGTTACACAGCACTGCAAAAAATTCTCCCCAAGCCCTGCAAAACTCAAATATATCCTTGTCAAAAGCCAAAAGCAGTTTATAATATGCCTTTGCGACAGTCCGATTCAATATCCCCTTGTATATCGAAAGAGAGGACATCAATAATACTGCCTCTTTTGTACGATTCATAAAAAATACACTTCCCGATTTATATAATTTTACCTATATATTTTACTATGAAATTTCCTTTACGTCAATTAATTTTGTTTACCTAAATTTAACAAAATTGAATGGATTTTGCATAGCTTTTATGATAAAATTATTGTAAGTGAGAAATGAGGAGTTAGGAGTGAGAAGTTATTTTATGAAAAAGCAGTCAGTCAAACAATTTCTGAAAAAAGCCGAGCCTCACCGTATTTTCAAAAATAACCTTCTTTCGGAAAAAAGTATCATGCTGTGGCGTATACGGGCAACAGCAATTTTAATATTATACTCATTCATTGACGGTGGATTATTTGTATTCTTTCCATTTTTTGCAGCAGTTTTCGGAATTTTGGGATTATCTGCATATATTCTCGCAATAAAATTTTATTTCCCGTTACTGTACAAGCACTGCGGTTATTTTTTTGAAAATGACATTGTTTCGATAAACAGCGGTGTATTCATATACCACGAATCAAAGATACAAATATCAAAGATACAATACTGTATCATATCACAGGGACCTATACAGAGAATTTTCGGATTATGCTCTCTTAGACTTCTTATGTCAGGTTCGTTTGAGAGTATCAGCCAGATAACTCTCATAAATGCCTATCGTCTTAAGAACTACATTGAAAATAGAAAACAAGGTGAACCCAATGGAGAAAAGAAAGTATAAAAAAACTCATCCCTTTTCGATAATAAAAAAGCTGAAAATATCCGTTGTACTTGTTCTTATTTCGATAATACAGCAGTTTTTGTATCGTCCGAGAGATATCGTGGAATATGTTACTACATTAGGTCTGAATGCGGTATATGCCATTGCTGTAATATCATATGCCGTATATTCATACAGCTCCTACAGATACAGGCTCATTGAAGACGGTATACAGATAAAGGAAGGTCTTTTTATCAAGAAAAGACTGACTGTGCCATATTCAAAGATACAGACCATTGTATTTGACTTTGAGGCTTTTGCAGCAATTTTCGGAGCTGTAAATGTATGCTTCGACACTCCTGCAGGGTTGAGCAGGAAATACGATATTTCAGCCTATTTTTCAAAAAAGAATGCAAATGCCATACTGATAAAAATACATGAGCTTAATCCTGAGGTCTCATGTGTAAAAGCCAACTTTGTCAATACACTTCTGATGTGTGCATTCTGGGCGAATCCCGCAACAGGATTCCTGTTCATATCCCCCGTGATATCAAGACTCGGAGATATTGCAGGAAATGAGCTTGCAAACAATATTTTCCGTACACAGTCGGATTTCCGTCTGAGGCTCATTGCACTGAACATTCCCCCCGCAACAGCAGGTGCAGCAAGTATCCTCATGATAGGCTGGGCATTATCAATGCTTGTCTGCTTTATGAGATATGCAAGGTTCAAGACATATAATCAGGGAGAATATATCGTCATATCCAAGGGATTCGTAAATCAGAACATCTCATTCATCAAAAGAAGCGGAATATCCGCTGTTACAGTGGAGCAGAGTCTTTTTATGCACATCATGGGACTTTATACCGCAGGTATAGTTACAATAGGCTCGGGAAAGCTCAAGGGAGACAAAAGCATTATCCTTGCACCTCAGGCTAAAAAGGATTTTTTCCCTTCTTTAAACAAGCTGCTGAAAATTTCCCGAAAGGAAAAAAAGAGCGTCTATACTGCAAAAAATACTCTCCCGTCATATCTCTACTTTCCGTTTTTTGTAACAGCAATGACAGTTATGAGCATAATGCTTGCAGACAATTTCAGTGTAATAAACGATCTTTTCAAGGCATTGCTTTTATTTTTGCTTGTCCCTTTGTTCTGGTGGATGCTTTTCAGGATATTCTCACACAGATATGCACATCTCGGAATAAGCTCAAAATATATCATAATCTGCGGCTTCAGCGGGCTCACTCTCAAAACATACTATATCCCATTTGACAAGATACAGTCTGTTGAAGTGACACAAAGTATCCCTCAAAGATTTGCAGATACCTGCAGTGTAAAAGTATATCTTTATTTTGAGAGCAAAAATTTCCATATCGTCAAGCATCTTCCGAAGGATAAAGTGGATGAGCTTCTCAATGAACGAAGGTTAAAAAACAGGATAAATCAAAAATAAGGAATGAGAAAGAATTTTCTCATTCCTTAATTATTGCTTAATTTCAGTTAGAATTTTCAGGTCCCTGACTTATGCTTATGACTATCTTTGAACCGTAGGATGCCATGTCACCTGCATTGTAGTTCTCATAGCCGATAACCTTTCCTTCTTCAACCGTATCGCTTGCCACATAAACGCCTGATGCAATAAAGCCCTGTTTTCCGAGCGCTTCAACTGCAGCCTCAAGTGACTGTCCGCTGATTGCAGGAAGCTCACGCTTCTGAGAGCCCTTGCTGACTGTAACGACTATTATAACACCCTTCTCGGCAGACATTCCCTCAACAGGACTCTGCTTTACAATAGTGCCTTCCTCCTGTTCACTGAACATTTCCTCGTTTGCCTTGACTATCTGATATTCGGAATCTTCATTCTGCATTGCTATTATATCATCATATTTTTGACCGATGAGATTCGGTATTTTCATCAGATAAGGATTTACATCGGAGTTTTCACCGTCAGAGACTTCCACTTCATTATTGCCCAATATCTTCTGGAAAGCCTCGGGATTTGTCTGTATCCAGTATGTACCGACTACGAGAAGTATGAGCATTATCGCAAGTACTCCGATTATGCCCCATACATATCCGGGAATGCCTTCCTTCTTTCTCGGAACATATCTCTGGACTGTCTGAGTCTGTATCTCATTTCTGTTGGCTTCATTCTGTATCGCCTTTACCGCAGGAGCTGATGAAAGCTCTGTACGAAGCTCATCAAAGGTCTTTATTCTGTCTTTTTTGTCTACCTGAAGTCCCTTGGACAATGCCTGAACGATATGCGGCGGCAGTTTTTTATAAACAGCAGTTGATATTGACAGCTTGCCGTCAGGCTTGCGTTCACTTCCCTTTTCAGGGAGATTTCCCGTCAGGGTATAGAAAAGAGTTGCTGTCAGTCCGTAAACATCAGTCGATTCATCAAGAACACCGTTTTCCCTGTACTGTTCGGGTGCTGCACAGCCGTCAATAAGCTCGGATTCCAAAAATCCTCCTGTTTTTCTCATATCTCCTATCACAAAGCCCTTGAGTCTTAGCTTACCATCTGTAGTAACCACCAGATTTGACGGAGATATACCATAATGACCTGTTTCTGCTTCATGGAGTGATGAAAGGGCAGATACCAAAGGCATGAAAAGAGGTCTTGCAGTGTTCCAGTCAAGACTGCCTCCACGCTTTTTGAGATATTCCTCGAAGGATATGTATTCATACGATTCCTCGACAGTATATGACGTATTGTTTTCGCTGAAGATATCAAATATCGGGGTGATAGCCTTAACATCCCTGAAGCGTGCTATGTTCCTGTAATATTTCAGGAATTCCTGATGAAGCTCATCATATCTTTTTTCATAGTCTTTTCTGACAATTATATCATTTTTTCCGTTTACCCTTCCCGCTATTTCTGCAGGCATAAATTCATTGATGCTGACAGCAGAGTGCATGGTGCTGCTGTAGCCGATATATTTGACACCCTCTGCACTGCTCGATATTTTTTTGCCGACAATATAATTTTCATTCTGTAATTTTGTTCCCAACGGAAGATGCGGAAGTGACTGTTCTGTATCTCTGTCAAAACCGCAGTACGGACATATTTTTTCACCGTTATTTTCCTTCATGCAGCCGAAGCAAAGCTGTGACATATTTTAATACCGCCATTCTCCGTACTAAAAAATTTTTTTATATTTATCGGGCAGTACGGTACCCTGTTTTTATCTGAATAATATACACTTGAAGTCATTATATCATAAACCTAATACAAATTGCAAGTTTTTATCTGCTAATGTTCAAGTAATTACAAAATTGTAAAAAAAATATATATAAATCCGTTTTTTATGTTCCAAAACGGAAAATTTTTTATTAAGTAAAAGTTTTTATTGACAGAATAGTATGTTTTGGGGTATAATTCTATGGTGCAAGGTTATATCTTGAATACTTATTAAAGAGGGAATCATCAAGCCCTGTGAAAGGAGGAAGTTTCAATGCTGAGAACATATCAGCCCAAGAAGCTCCACAGAAAAAAGGAGCACGGTTTCAGAAAAAGAATGTCTACTGCAAACGGCCGCAAGGTTCTTGCAAGAAGAAGAGCAAAGGGTAGAAAGAAACTTTCCTACTAAGTTATTGCTTTTTGCCAAAAAAGCATACGGTCTTGATACAAAAACTGTGTGATGAAAGCTGGTTTTGTCTATGGAACTTGTCACTATAAAAGAAAATAAAGATTTTCGCCGTGTATATATGCGTGGCAGTTCTTATGCGTCGGGTATTCTGGTCACTTATGTAATAAAAAACCGCTCCAAGATTACAAGAATAGGTATCACAACAGGCAAAAAGATCGGCAAGGCCGTTTTGCGTAACAGATCCCGCAGGATCATAAGAGAGGCTTTCAGAGAAATTTCCGATGATGTCAGGACAGGCTATGATATTGTCTTTGTCGCAAGAGGAAAAACTCCCTTTGTCAAAAGCTATGATATCCTGCGTTCTATGAAAAAACAGCTCAAGGAGGCAGGTGTTTTGAAATGAGACGCCTGCTTATTTGGCTTATACGGCTTTATCAGAAGTATATCTCCGCCTTTACCCCGCCATGCTGCAAATATTACCCGACCTGCTCGTCATACGGTGTACAGGCTATATCCCGTTTCGGTGCCGGCAAAGGCACTTTTTTGACTGTCTGGAGGATACTTCGGTGCAATCCGTTTTCATCGGGGGGATACGACCCTGTTCCCGACAAATTCAAAAAAATAGACTATAAAAAGATAAAAAGTGAAAAAGTGGAGTTTGGAGAATGAATATGCAATTTCCTTACTTCAAAAATAAAAATATTTTTTTGGGAAAGGAATGTGTACTCGTTAAATGGATATTTTTAATTTAGTCGGAAGTCTGTTCGGCTATATTCTGTGGTGGGCATTTTTGCTCTTTAAGAACTTCGGACTTTCTATTATTGTATTTACTATTATCGTAAAACTGATACTGCTGCCATTCTCCGTCAAACAGCAGAAATCCATGGCAGCAAATACAAGATTTCAGAAAAAACAGCGTGAGATCATGGAAAAATACGGAAATGACCGTATGAAGGCAAATGAGGAAGTACAGAAGCTGATGCAAAAGGAAGGTATCAGCCCGACTGCAGGCTGCAGTACGATGATCGCTCCGATGATAGTCATGCTGGGAGTCTATTATTCCGTAATAAGCCCTCTCTCAAACACTATCCACATAGCTTCATCAAAAATTTCCATTGCTCTCCAGAGCTTCTCTGCTCTGCCAGGCATGGGAAGCACAATAAATATCCGCTATGGTGAGATAAGTATTCTTAAATATTTTGATGTCCTTCAGAAATATCTCGTTGACAGCAACGGTAAATCACTTTTCAGTTCATCAGATATTGAAAGCATAAATGAATTCAAAAACGGCTTCAATTTTCTGGGCTGGGACCTCCTCGCAACTCCCAATACAAGCTCATTCCAGTCAATGCTGTGGCTCATCCCCGTATTGTGCTTTGTTACCTCCGTTGCAAGTATGCTCATAATGCAGAAAATGAACGGTACAAAAATGCAGGGCTGTATGGTCGGAATGATACTTATGATGCCTCTGATGTCTGCATGGATAGCCTACACCGTACCTGCTGCAGTAGGCTTTTACTGGATAGCCTCGACTGTTCTCGGATTCCTTCAGTCAGTTCTTATGAACATCTTCTACAGTCCGAGCATCATCGAAGCCCGTGCAGAAGCTCACAGAATAGAATTGAGAAGACAACAGGAAAAAGACATTGCATTCGTTGAGGCTCCCGATTATATACCACCCTCAGAGAAGATAAAAAATGAAAATAATCAGGCTGCTGAAAACAACAGCCGTTCCAAAAAACAAAATCAAAAGAAAAAGTCAAATTCCAAAAATTCAAAAAGTGATTATCAGGGAAGAAAAAAATAACAGGAGGAATTTTTTATGCTGCGTGAAACTACCGTAACAGCAAATACCGTTGAAGAAGCAAAGAAAAAAGCGTGCGAAGAATTAGGCACAGAACCTGAAAATACTCAGTTTGAGATTCTCCAGCAGCCTGAAAAGAAAATGTTCGGACTTTTCGGCGGAAGTCCCGCAAAAGTAAGAGCTTTTATTGAACTTACTCCTCTCAAATGTGCAGAGGATTACATTGCCGAGATCATCAAAAACATGGACATCGGCGATATACAGATAACTTCGGAAGAAACTGATGACGGTGCTGTTATAAATCTTGACGGCGAAAATGTCGGTGCAATAATCGGTCACAGAGGTGAAACTCTCGATGCACTGCAGTATCTTGTAGGACTTGTCGCAAATCATGTTGACCAGAGCTATTACAGAATTTCAATAAATATCGGCAACTACCGTGAAAAAAGAGAAAAGACTCTTGAAATACTTGGAAGAAAGCTCGCCTTCAAGGCTATCAAAACAGGTGCTAAAACAGTTCTTGAGCCGATGAATCCGTATGAGAGAAGAATAATCCATACTGCCGTACAAAAGGTAAGAGGTGCTTCATCATGGAGTGAAGGCGAGGAGCTTCAGCGTCATGTTGTTATAGGTCCCGATCCCGATTACAAGCCCTATAACAAGGGTTCAAGAAGACCTCGTTCAAGCAACTTCAACAAAGACGGCTCATACAATAAGCGTCCCCGTACAACAGGCTATCAGAGAAGACAGTATTCTGCAGATGAAGCTCACCCACAGGACAGCACCTTCAGTACATTTGAGGATGAGGTAATCAGGGAAAGCATCAATGAACGTCCAGATACATCCCTTTACGGAAGAATCGAAGTTAAGAAATCCGATTCAAACGAATAACATCTAAAATACTTACAGATACATTGTTTTTCAAAAAAATAATGTATCTGTTTTTGATATAAGGAGGATTTTAAAATGGAAAATACTATTGCTGCAATTTCCACTGCAAACGGTATCGGTGGTATGGGCGTTATAAGAATCTCAGGTGAAAATGCCTGTCGGGTTGCACAAAATGTATTTAAGTCCGTTTCGGATAAAAATATAACTCAAATGAAAGGCTATACAGCTACATTCGGAATGGTCTTTGACGGTGACGAACAGATAGATGAAGCTGTTGCACTTGTTTTCAAAGCACCTCACAGCTATACGGGTGAGGATGTCGTTGAAATTTCCTGTCACGGCGGACTATATGTTACAAAAAGAGTTTTGCGTGCCGTTCTCAAACACGGTGCCGTTTCCGCACAGCCGGGTGAATTTACCAAAAGAGCTTTCCTCAACGGTAAAATGGGACTTACAGAAGCCGAAGCTGTTATGGATATAATATCTGCAAGAGGAAAACAGTCTGCCAAGGCTGCCCTTTCATGCATGGAGGGAAAGCTGCGTCAGCGTATAGACGGTGTCCGTGATATCCTTATAAATACCACAGCACATCTTGCAGCATGGGCGGATTATCCCGAAGAAGATATACCTCAGATTGAAAATGACAATCTTATTTCAACTCTAAAAAATTGTCAGAATGAACTTGGCTCTCTGCTCAAAACATATGATGCCGGAAAAATTATCCGTGAAGGTGTGAATACTGTCATTGCCGGAAGACCTAATGTAGGCAAATCTACTCTTATGAATCTGCTTTCGGGCTGTGAACGCTCCATTGTAACGAATGTTCCGGGAACTACCCGTGACGTTATCGAAGAAACTGTTATGCTCGGTGACATTCCCCTTAATCTCTCAGATACAGCCGGAATACATCTGACAGATGACCCCGTTGAAAAGATAGGCGTTGAACGTGCAAAGGACAGAATTTTAAAAGCCGGTCTTGTGCTGGCAGTATTCGATTCATCTCAGCCTCTTTCTGATGATGACAAGGCTCTTATAGATTTACTTACCGATGCCCCTGCACTTGCTGTCATAAACAAAACCGACCTTGAACAAAAACTCGATACAGAGTACATAAAATCAAAGATAAAAAATATCGTTTTCATATCCGCACTCATGGGCAACGGCTCATCTGAACTTGAAAGTAAAGTTGCCGAGATAGTCGGTACTTCAAATCTCGATTCGTCACAGGGAATACTTGCAACTGAAAGACAAAGAACTTCCGCCGAAAATGCTTTCAATTTCATCAAAGAAGCCATCAATGCCGTTAATTTGGGAATAACGCTTGATGCTGTTACGGTAATTATCGAGGAAGCCATAAACAGTCTCCTTGAACTCACAGGCGAAAGAGTTACTGAAGCTGTCACAGACAAGATATTTGCACGTTTCTGTGTCGGAAAATAAAAAACGTGAGTTCGATGTAACTTAAAAATATTCTAACAATGATGAAATTAAGTATGTCATTCCGAACGCAGTGAGGAATCTTGATAAGATTCTTCGTCGCT
>CADCDE010000048.1 GCA_902800065.1 uncultured Ruminococcus sp. | reverse complement strand
GCCGTTTTACAGCAGACATAGTAATCTCTGGATGTCGCATATCCCTTCACATTATCTGTAATTGAACGTGCAAATGAATCAGTGACAAATTCGTTTATAGTTCCATAGGACTGTATCGTCAGTTTGCGGACACTTTTATTCATATTGATTACAAAAATACAGGCACTGTCAAAGACAAACAGTTCTTTTCTTTTCAGTCGTGCCTGCTCCAACTCGTTATCGGTATATTCCTCAGTCGTCCAGACAACCGCATTTCCGTAAGCCGTGACAGGTATTATATCCTGCACAAGCTGTTTTTCCTCATCACTTGTCAGGATATTGGCATCATCCATCACCAATATTTTATATCCTGTTTCACCGTTGGTATATTGTTCCTCAGGGACAGCATCAACGCATATGGAACATGAAAGCATGAATATTATCATGCACAGGAGACTTATTGTCAGTCTGAAAAACTTAGTTCTGGTCATAAGCTGCTCCTTTCTTGTTGAACTGCGGCAGTCTGCGGGTTGCTATCTTTGTCTGGAATATTATATGCATTATCGTCAGTCCAAAAAGCTCTGCTGCGGAAACTGCTGCAAGCAGGTAATAAACCCCATTGCTTTGTATAGTTGTAAGTATCAGCCAGATAAAATAAGCATTTGTTGCGAAAATAACGGCACGCATGATAAAGTTTATTATGTTGAACCTTTTGGCCTCAACAAGTATACCGTTTGACTGCATGGAAATACCCTCAAGCTTGACATTGGCAAGCTTTCCTCCAAGAGTCACCTGCGGAAGAAAATAAGCGGATGCCAATGAAAGCAGTCCAAATCCTCCTATCAGTATGCCTATCGAATAGCGGAGTTGAGTATAAGTACCATCAGTTGTGACAAGTACGATACCGACAAGTGCAAGAATACTGTTGCATACGAAACCAAAGGGGAGTTTTTTGTTGAATTCCTTTTGGTGCAGTGCCAGTCCGACAGTTTTCAGATAGCCATGCTGCACAAGGTACATTCCTATCAATCCCAGCACGGTACATACGCCTAATGTGGCTGATGCAGGAATTGTCGGAAGAAAGCTCATTCCGACAGACAGACCGCCGAAAATAACTGCTGAAATAACAAGAGCCGTTATTAGTATTTTCCAGGGACTGAGCGGGAGGTCTGCGGCAACCTTTCCTGTCTGACCGTTGACAGCAGCATAGGTTATCTTTTTTCCCTGACGGTAACTCATGAACCATACGGGAAAGAGTCTGTGGTTTGACGGGATAATCTTCATGGGAACAACATTCTGAGAATAGTCCGATTCTATCATAAGATCATTTTTGGCGGCTGCATCCTTCATTTCATGAGATTCCTTGATAGCATCACATACACGCGTTGCCAGCTCATCTCTTGAAAAAGCGATATATTCGTTCATGTCAACATTTCCGCTTTCAGCGTAAAATCCGCTCAGATATGCAGGATGAAAGTTTTTTATATCTGTTTCATCATATTCCCCGAGCCTTTCACTGATATGGTCATCAAAAGCAGCAGAGGCATCATGAGCAATCTTTTCCGTGACCTTAAAATGTGCCTGACCTTTAAGGTCATAGATATTCGTTCTGTAATTGTAGTCACCGACATATTCTTCATGACTTTTGGCTTTGAATGCCACTTCACCGTCAACGATACCGATAAAACGGCTGTACGGCATATATATGGCACGGAAATCCTCGATAAGATCAGGGTCTCTGAACTTTTTAGACACAAAGAAATGTCTCTTGACCTCCTTGCAGTAAAGCTCCTTGCACTGTTCCTTTGTTATTTTGAACGGAACTATGCCGTCAGGTTTCCATTCTCTGCGAAGCCTGTCGAATATCATAGACGAACCCTTGCAGTACGGACAAAAACCGACTGCATCATTTTTATCTGTAGTTTCGATATCAGCACCACAGGACGGGCATATGTAGGCGTAGCTTTCATAATAAGACTGAGTCTGTGCATCATGCGAAGTATTATCCTCAAGTTTGCCGGGTTCAAAACTGTTTTTGCAGTGTTCACATAACATCATTTGTGACTTTATATCAAAAATAAGCTCTGCACCACATGACGGACAATATATCATAAAATTTCACTCCTTTAAAAATGTCAGGTTATTTTATATAATACTTTCCTATTTTTTATATCATTTTTTCAGCATACAATCAAGCAGATTAACATAAAATATTCTAAAATCTATAAAAATGACAAAGAAACAAAGTATTTCATGTAAAAATATAACAAAATAAGCATAATTAATCAAAAAATGTCCGCCTGCATGATATGCAGACGGAACATTATATCAGTATTCACGAAGGAGATCTGTGATATTTCTCATCAGTTCTTTATGAGAGGAGCCGTACAGAGTGCCTTCTGATATCTCGGATATTGCTATTATGTATTTATCCTGTGATATTCCGACCATCGTTGCACGATTTCCTTCTATACCGTTTCCAAGTGTTATCTCGGCTGTTCCTGACTTAACGCCTACATCTTCAGCCAGTCCTTTATCCTCTGCCGATGCCTTCATAAGCTGTTCTACAGCCTTACACGTTTCCTGAGAGACAATATTCTCTGAAAGCACCTTTTCCTCTGTTTCAGTGAGGTCTTCCATTTCTCCGTCCTCATCGTAGCAGAATGTACCTGATATTATATGTGGCTGCCATATTTTACCGGTCAATGCACCCTGTACTATCATACATAATGTGACCGTACTAAACTCTCCACCCTGTCCGTAACCAAACGTGCCTATCGCAAAGTCATTGTTCTTTTTCTTTTTCAAAAGTGACCTGTTATTTATAATGCCGAAATCAGTAACAATCCTGCCATTCAAAAGAAATCTGTTGACATAATCTTTCATAATCTCGTTGCCGAGTTCTACAGCAATAGAACTGAAATAAACATTACTGGATTTTATGAAAGCAGTAAGAATATCTACAAGAGAGCCGTCAGCAACGTAACTGTCCGAAATGGTTTTGCCGTTGAATGATACACTGCCGTAGTCGTTGACAGTGAAATCTCCCTTTCCTGAATCAATAGCAGCTGCTGATGTCATGACCTTCATGACCGATCCGCTCGGATAGCAGTTCAATGCTTCATTGAGCCATACAGGCTGTGAGGCTTTGCTGTAGCTTTCAAGCTGTTCATATGACGGATTTCCTGATAAACTGAACGGTTCTTCATAGCTACTTACCATTGCCAATATCCTTCCTGACTCCTTTTCCATCACCACAACAGCCTTGCGTTTACCCTCTATCATGGAATAAATAGACTTCTGCAATGTATCGTCAATTGTGAGACGTATTCCTGTCCCCTTGTCATAATCTTCACTGTATGACGTATCTGTAAGTACATCGTACTGCGTGTTGAGTATGCCGGGGGTATCAAAGTGAATATTGCCAAGAACATAGGTGTATGCATTGTCATATTCATTGCTGCTTTTTACGATAACATCATTGCTATTCATTATAAGATCGTCATTTCTGTCACAAATGTCCCCGAGTACGGTACTGTAAGATGCCTTGTCTCTTTTTATCCTTGCCACCATTTCGCCGTGTTCGTTGGCACTCTCCCTGTTAACAGCTATCATGCCCGCTTTTGCCATATTGGCACATATCCCTACGAGAAGTGAAGCAGTCAATACAGCAGATACGAGCTTCAACTTTGTTATATAACGGATATTCATGCAAATATCTCCTTTCCTTTGGTACGTTTCTTGAACAGTGGTCTTATCTCATCACTATGAGAGGAAAATGCACTTACAATTGTAACTGCCATTATATAGTTAAGAATATTTTGTGAACCACCCTCGCTCACATAGGGCATTCCAATACCTACAACAGGAAACAGTCCTGTGTTCGTAAATATAACTATTATTGCCTGAATAGTGATAGTAATGATAAATACGCCTGCCAAATGAAAACGGTAGTCAAACCTTTCAGTTTGTATAAAGTATCTATAAAGGCTGTATATCACGAATATAAAACAACAGATAACGATTATACCGCTCAGATTGCCGAAATATTGGCAAAGATTCGCAAAGGCAAAATCCGAATCTCTTACAGGTATATCTATTATATAGTCGCTGGATGCCCCGAAAAGACCTCCGTTTATTATTCCTAGAGCCGCAAGGTCCGTCTGGTAGTTGTCACTTTGATGAACTCTTGTGTATATTTTATTTACTATTTTAACTGCTATATTTTCTGTATCTAAACCTTCAAGTCTCGGATAGAGGACATCTGATACAATGACTGCTGTCATAACAAGCAGTATGACAATCACAATGAATATTATCCCTCTTCGTTTTCTTGAGAACAAAAAATGTATTATTGTTATCACAAGTGTTATTATACAAGCAGTGCCAAACTCATTGTGTACTGCTAAAAACGATACATTCATGATAAGGAAACCTAAACACCATATAAACTGGCATTTTGTACTCAAATATTTTGATGCAAATATAATTGAAAGAGCAAGAATACATATCATCTTGGTGATCTCTGTGAGCTGTATGGATATGCCTCCAATAAAAAGCCAGGCTCTTGCTCCATTAACCTCCTTGCAGAAGAAAAGCACTGTATAGACAACCAATGTAACTCCGATCATACTGTAAAGGGTTATATTTGTTCCGAGTTCTGAATTTATAACAAATTTTACAATATATGGCAGTATACGGTAAAACACAACCGCAAAAATAACAGAAACAATGATTATGGTTATTAGTTTGACACTGTTTGTATTGTTCATAACAGACAGTGCTGCACCTGAAGTATTCAGCAATACCAGTACAATACAAACTGCAGCTCCTTGGGCAGTATCATCGAGACTGCAAAGCATTATATCAGTGATCAGCAGTATCATACCCACAGTCATGCAGATCAGCAGTTCTTTTGTAAAGATATATGCCCTGAAAAAGCAAATTACCGTTATGATAGCCGAAGCTATCGCAGAAAGCTGTTTATATGTCATTTTGTCAGACAATATGCCTGAAATTTTACTCAATACTTCCATATATTACCGTCCTTTCTTAAAATACCGTGCAGATCACCTTTGAATGGCGGTCTGCACACCATATCTTTTATATATGTACGACAGTTTTATCATCTTTAATATCATCATCGTCACCGAATATCTGCTCGACTGACCTGACATGGGAATTCGCAGACGGATAACATCCAGGAGCATAAAGTATAAACTCTACAGGACCGATATAGAATTGAATATGATCAGTAAAGGTTATCTTTCCAGTTACCTTGTCCCCTTGATGTGAGTATGATATACCATTCCTGCTGTTTTGGTTTGCTCTCAACTGGAACTCTGTACCCTTCTTTCTGAGATAAAACGATTCTTCTTTGTCGATATAGCGTGAATTAAGATAGTAGTTGTTTGAAGAAGACCTGCCTATGCTTACTAAATTGGACTGAAGATTGTTGTCATAATAGATGATGCTGTCTGTATATTTGTTGCTGTTGATATTTCTTATCTTCACCATCAGGGCAATATCCCCATAGGTAGCACCCTCGGATTCATTATTGTAAAAGAGAGTATAATCCTCGTCCTGAGCAGGATCAGACGGTGCTGCACTGCCCGTTGATGTTCCATTGCCTGACGGTGTTCCGGGCTTCTGCTTCTTAATAAAAAGCAGATATACTGTGAAGCCCAAAGCTGCTGCCAATACTACAATGATGAATGTTTGCATAAAGTTATCCATTTTTTATTCCTCCTGAGAATTAAATATTATTTTTACGGGTGATAAGTATCACGCCACAGTCATCCGAAAAAGTTTCTTTACTGAGAAGTTTGTGAAGCCTGTCGAACTGAAACAGGCTACTGTTTATCTCCGTATCCGACAGACCGTCCGTTGAAATAATTATCCCGTCATTGACTGTGGTTCTGCTTATGCGAAGATGCTTTTCCGCATCAGGCGATGTTGCAAAGAATGTGATATTTTTCACTGCACCATTTTCAGGTGGTGAAACTATATCTGTATGACCATTTTTCAGCTTTATGGAGAAGCCGTCTCCTATATGTACAACTAATGCATTTTTCCTGCAGCACAATATTCCCACAAGAGTTGAGCTGATCTGATAGTATTCCATGCCGGAATTTTTAACGATTTCACCTAAATAAAAGAGGACAGTCTTTTTTATTTCCGTATCATATTTTCCTGACGAACACAGACGTTTGATTGCTTTATCAGACATTTTATCAAACGCCCTTACAAAGCCCTCGGCACAGAGCTTTGAACCTGTACTGCTGTATCTTGCACCTGAGCAGCCGTCACTGACGGCTGCTATCACTATTTCACTTTTTTCTCTTAAACTCATAGCTGCACTGTCCTGACAGAACCTCTGCTGTCGGATATGGCGGCTTCCTGTTTTTATAAACATTTTTCCTTGTATCATACAGTATCACCCTCACTATCATAGGTCTTAAACAACCTGATATCAGGAATAATCGGAAAGCTGTATATCGCATCTATGACCTCTGATATGCTCTGATAACGCTTCATAGGATCGAAAGCTGTCATCTTGTTTACGATATCCAAAAAACTCTGAACATATTTGTCATCCGCATGGAGAGGTTCTACTTCTTTCTTTTCAAGCAACAACTGTCTTTTATTTTGCACACAGATTTTTTCCCTTCCATTCAGAAGAATGTATCGTACCATCATCCCGAAACTGTATATATCACACTTGTGAGATAACGTTCCTTGAATCACGTCTGGGGATAAGAAATAAGGAGTTCCACTTATATCATACAGATTTATATCGTCATCCTTATCTATATACTTGGCTATCCCGAAATCTATTATCGCATATCTGCCGTTTTTGATAATGGTATTTCCGATCTTGATGTCGAAGTGAGCTATCCCGTTTGAGTGCATTACCGAAATAGCCTCTGCTATATCCTTCATAAATTTGATATACCAGCTTATGTACTTCGGCTTTGATGTCACTTCAAAGCTTTTTCCCTTCTCCATCAGAAAGCAAAAGCATTGTTCACTATCATCGAATATGTCATTGTCGATTTCAAACGCCAAAGGTTTGCCGTATATCCTCATAAAGTGTATCGGATCAGAATCATAACACTTTAAGGCAATGTCATATTCCGATTTCATCACACTGTACGGTACACCACGGAACAACTTCAAGCAAACATCACTTACAGCTTTATTATTGACTGCAGTTACATTATAGATATTCTCAGCGATCTGCTTGTCTATAATTATCCCTTTTCGTTTGAGATTTACTGCAATCTTTGAGCAGATGCTTTTGGAATTACATTTCATCAGGCTATCCTCCCTAAAAATTACTTTATTATATATTACCATATTGTATATATATATGAAATTTAAAACAAAAATGGTTTTTTCTTCATTTTTTTGTCAGACAAAAAAAACACAGGAAATTCCCCCTGCGTAAGAAAAAGCTATATATTTTTTTCCAACAATGACATAAAAAAGAAAAAAATACTGCATTTTAAAATAAAAAAGTATGCAGTCTATGGTTTTATCCATCACTGCATACCTTTTTCGTCAATTATTGATTACTTTACGGATAATGTAACCAACCTTCTTCCATATGAGTTGATTTATCTCAAGCTCATCTTTTTCGGCTCCATCACTCATATCAAATATTTTATCATTACATTCCGAGTATTTTTTCTTTGCTTTACTCAAAGCTTCTTCAAGAATATTTTTATTATCTCCGACAATCCTGCGGCAGACTGCCTCAAGCTCTTTATCACCTGTCTCACGGACATATTTTATGATATTGAACAGTATATCATGCAGTGACAGATCACTCATATTGGCTACAAGATCACAAAAATCAGACAATCCTATCTTGAGCTTATCAGGCAGTTTTTCCATATCAGGTAACTTGAATCTTTCTGTCCACGGATTCATGTGAAAATAATCCCGTATCTTAAAATAGTCAAGCTGTAATTTCTGAGGCTCCTGAAGAAAGTCATTCTCCTCAAAGACACTGTTCATAAAGAAAAGAAGATCAAGATCAACAGGATGTAAACGGTTATTATAAAGTTCCGACAAGTGATACATCACTTTTTCGATCTGAGTTCTATCGTAGTTCTTATATTCCATGCGGTATTTTTTTACAAGTGACGGAACAAACAGCTCGGATACATAATTTTTATCATGATGGAAAATTACATTATGGAAATACTGTTTTTCACTGCTTTTTTGTATCATGTCATAATAAAACTCTGACTTATTTGCATCACTTTTCATAAAATATTTATGCATACCGTCAGCACTGTATAATGTGATATCATGAGAATATATGAAATACAGATCCTGTGCTGCATAAAGATTATTTTGCTTTGCAAGCTCACTCAATGCTGCAAGGCGTTCAAAGCTGTTCACAGGATAATGTTCAATGACTGATACATAGTTACAAAGCTCTGTCTGTACATCAGGGTCAACTCCGATCCTGAATCTTGAAAGGATATCTGTTTTGAATGAATGTTCATGCTCCGTACATATAAGAATGTAGTTATAAAGATAACAGGCAAAATTATGATAAGTGTTATCTTCGTTATTTTCATCTTTTCGTGGAGTAATGGATTTGAATGAATATTGTTGGTTGAGTGAACTATGTATATTTTTGATCATCTTTTTTGTATCTATTCCTTTTTTATCCAGACATTTCAGGATTATCTTCAGATATCGGATATAAAAATCACTGTGATCATGATATTCGTTATATATTATATCTGCTTCATATTTTTCAGGTTTGTTTGCGATTGTCATATGACCATAGACATCAAACAATTTGCAGTTGTTCTCACCCTTAGTAATAAAAGAATCAGCTATATCGTCAATTATGTCTGATATTTTTTTTGACAATTGTGCTATAACATTTTTTGTTGACATCATGCTGACAGACCTTTCAAGCTTGTCCATGCTGTAATAACTCTTAATTGAATCTGATTTTAGATAGAAATCATCATCAAAGTTTTTTTTACTGAATGTTTCTGTTGTTGATTCGATATATTTTCTGAGATAACAGCTGTACAAGGCAGGCGAAAAGAATATCTTGAGAAAAGTTCTGTCACTTATGTCTGTATCTGGATCAAAAAGACAGCTTTTTATTTCTGCATACCAGACATAATCAACTTTAATATTTCCGTATTCCTTGCTTACAGGCTTGATGCTTTCATCAGGAAGTGAATCTACAGGTATGTTTTTATTTTTTGGCATATATCTCACCATTTTCCCAATATTATAAACTTTCCGTTTTCGATATATAATAATCTTCAAATTTTGATATACCGATATTGAATTTCTTTACAGTCGGTTCATGGTCAGGGTTACCGTCATCGATAGTGATATTGAGTATACCGCTCTCATCCAGCTTTATACGACATTCCACTCTTGTACCCTTCGGTACGGGACTGCGGAATCTGTGTACTACCTTGCAGTCACTGTACTTGCCGGCAGACAATTCAAGATACTCCCCCTTACGGGCATTCGGAACTTCATAAAACATGAACTCCATTGCACTCTGACTTTCCACACGAGTCTCATAACGACTCTCAACGGTAAACGGCAGCTTCACATCTGACGGTATCTCAACTGCCAATACCTGTCTGTTATCCTTGAAGCTCTCGACAGCATATCCGAAGGTTACTCTTCTGCCAAGTTTAGGCTGTTGGGAATATATCGCACAGCCGAAGGCTACTGCACGGCTCGGTTCTTTTTTCTTTATCCTTGATGCCTGCTTCGGAAACGCCTTTGCAAGCGACTCCTTTACCAAAGGCAGATTTGACATACCTCCTATCATTATTATATCGAAATCCTCATTTTCCATCTGACAGTCACGGACAATATTACTGCATATCCTGACAGCCTCGTCTATTACCGGTGCTGCCACCTTATTCAGCTCGTCACTGGAAAGCTCTATAGAAAAAGGCTGCTTGCCCAATGAAAAGGAATGTTCATAGCTTGTACGAACAGACAACTTTTCTTTTATATACATTGCTGCATTCTTAAGCTGAGCAAATATGAACTGATTTTTGTCTGATAAACGCTTCAAAAGCTCATCTGAAAATTCAGGCTTCAGCTTCTGGAGCATATATTCTGCCAATTTTTCATCTATAACATCTCCTGCAAGACGATTGCCGTTAAATCCCTTCTTCGGGCAGATATACGGATACGGCTCATCATTTGAAATCAATTTATTTTTTATCAAAAAAGCCGAATCAAATGTTCCTGCCCCCATATCAAAAACAAGAACCTTATCAAAGCCCGCACTGTCCTTTTTTTCCTTATTATAGGCATAGTATACTGCACCTGCCATCGGTTCAGGCAAAAACTGCGCCCTGTACCCAAGACTTGTACATACATCACTGAGAAGCTGTCTTTCATAAAAACCGAAATTTATCGGGATGCCCATCACAACATTGTTGTCCTCGGGCAGATCTATATCATGTTCCTCCATTGCCTCATTTGCAATATCAAAAACATACTTCAGTATAGCCATTATGATCTGCTTTGGACTGTATACCTTGTCATGAAGTCTAATCTCACTCTCATTAAGCTTCATTTTTACACTTCGTACAAATCCGCCTATATCGTTCCACTCACCTTCAATAGCATCAAAGGCTACTCTTGGTTCACCTTCAGGCGGCTGCCAGAAAATAGATGGTATTGTCACACTTCTAAATCTTTCCGGAACCAAGCTTGAAAGACCAGCCTCATACACACAGGCTCCCATCGAATTTAATGTACCAAAATCCACTCCTATATGCGTTTTCGTTTGTTCTACATTTATCATTTTATACATCTCCCATTATTTTTGATATGTGGTTACAACTGCTCCCAAAAGCTTTTCACTGCCGAATTTCCAGCCCCTTAAAACACACTCCTTTACGATATTACCCGTCTCTGTACAGTCATTTCTTTCAAAAAATTCATAATCAAAATTATCTCCGTTTTCCGGTCTGATTTCTTCAATGCCCATATCCGTCAGAATTTCCCCTAATCTGTATGCAAACTTATTTTTATCATTTTCCATGTCACGCATGAGCAAAGCAAGTTCTGAAAACATATAACCGTTCACCGAGCGTACAGTATTTTTTTTGTATATATCGACTATTGATTTCAGCTCTTTGAAATATTTCTCAATCTCATGAAACTGTTCCTCACAATCTTGTCTGTTTTTTGCTATTTCGATACATACTTCACTATGTACTTTTTTTTCTGCATTTTCGGTACCTGAAATAAACTTTTTTATAAGTCTGTATTTTTTTGACATTAATATTCCCACCTTTATAATATATTTTTAATTAAAATTATACGATATTTTTTATACAATAACAATATTATAAATAAGCATTTTTTTCTTATAATTATAAAAAAACGGAAAAATCATATTATACTTTAAAAATAAACGTAAAGTATAATGAACTCCATAGAGCAAATAAGGTATACAAACAAGCTCTAAAAAGGTCTGACAAAGTGAACTGGAGTTGATGAAATCAAATCATACGGAGGCAGAAAAGTGGGTAAAGTAAGCAGTGAAATAAGGACAATAAAAAGGCAGCTCATGCTTGAGGAATGGGAAAAGCAGGTAGTTGACTGCCGTTCAAGCGGTCTGCCGGTAAAGGAATGGTGCAGGCAGAACGGAGTGAATGACAAAACATATTACTATCGTTTAAGGCAGGTACGTGAAAAATGTCTGGAAGCCAGAGTTAAAAAAGTGGAAAAAACATCTGAGCAAGAGAATATTCAGGCAGTAGTTCCCCTTCCGATGAAATCAACATGTGGAGAGATACAGATCGAAAAAAACGGACTTTACATATCGCTGCCATCAGATATTGCGGCAGATACGTTGTTGGCACTGGTGGAAAAATTATGCTGAAAGACCTGATATGCGGAAAACAAGTGTATGTTGTGACGGGATATACAGATTTGAGAAAGTCGATAGACGGACTTTCGGCAATCGTACAAGGAGAACTTGAACTTGATGTGTTCAGCAAAGGAGTGTTCCTGTTCTGTGGCAGGAGAGGTGACCGAATAAAAGGACTGCTGTGGGAAGGTGATGGATTTCTCTTGTTGTACAAAAGGCTTGATAATGGAAAATTTCAATGGCCCCGCAATGAAAGAGAAGCAAGACTTCTGACAGTGCAGCAGACACGCTGGCTGTTGGAGGGACTGCAGATTGAACAGCCGAAAGCGATACGTGAAGGAAAGTCCGGAATTCTGTATTAAAAAACGGTTGTCAAAAAGTTTACATAAATATGGTAGAAAAAGTCCTCTGTTTCTGATATGATAAAAGCATCATATCAGGAACGGAGGCTTTTTAAGGTGTCGGAACAGGATATTGAAAAGTTGTCAGAGGATTACCAAAAAGCGAAAAATGAAATATCAGAACTGAACACGGAAAATGCTGCGTTTCGCACAGAAATCTCTGTTCTCAAGGAAGAAATGGCAGTCATGCAGAACCAAATTGACTGGCTCAAAAGACAGATGTTCGGCAGAAAAACAGAGCAGACATCAGTAATTTTGGAGGGCGGAGAGCAGCTTTCCATTTTGCCAAAAGAAAATTCTGTTCCCCCAACTGCTGTTGAGGAAACAATAACAGTTCCGGAACACAAACGTAAGAAAAAACGCACGTTTGAAGAAGCAATGTGTGAACTTCCTGTAGAAGAAGTAGTGCATGAGCTTGAAGAAAAAATCTGCGACAAATGTGGTGCAGAGATGGTTGAGATAGGTGTGGAAAAACGAGATGAGTTGGTGTATACACCAGCAAAATTTCATGTCCGCCGCCATATTGTGAAAGTTTACAAATGCACAAAATGCGGAAGTGATCCCGAAAAAGATGCAGAATTGGATGATATTGAACCGTGCCATTTCAGGAAAGCCGACTGCCCTAAAGCAATGATACCCGGCAGCTACTGTTCACCGGAACTGCTTGCCCATATCGTTTATGAAAAATACGGAAAAGCAGTGCCCCTGCACAGACAGGAAAAGGATTTTTCTTCAAAAAGGATACCGTTACTGAAAGCAACCATGTCAAATTGGGTGATGACGGGTGCAGAACAATGGTGTTTGCCGATTGTGCGTAAAATGATTGAAATTCTCCTGCTGAGTGAAGTTATTCACGCTGATGAAACGGTGATACAGGTATTACACGAAGAGGGCAGAAAAGCATCAAGTGAATCGAGAATGTGGGTGTATTGTAACGGAAAAATCAATGACAAAAGCATTGTCATTTTCGATTACAAGCCGACACGTAAGGGTGCTAATGCACAGGAGTTCCTGAAAGGCTGGCACGGCTATCTTGTTCGTGATAATTTCAGTGGCTATCACGTTCTGAAAGATGTAAAACACTGTGCCTGCTGGGCTCACATGAGAAGAAATTTCGTTGAGGTCATACCATCTGACAAAAAATTGCACAAGACATCTGTGGCGGTACAGGCGGTAGAACGTATCGACAAGATATACCATGAGGACAGCCTGCTGAAAAACTGCACGTCTGAGAACCGATACGAAGAACGGCTGAAAAAAATAAAGCCATTGACAGATGAATTCTTTTCATGGATAGAAAAATTACCTGCAAGCGGTAAAAGCAAACTTGCGGGAGCCATCAGCTATGCCATTAATGAAAAGGAATATCTGTACACATTTCTTGAAAACGGAAATGTTCCGCTTGACAATAACCGTGCTGAAAATGCGATACGTCCGTTTGCAGTCGGCAGAAAAAACTGGCTTTTCAGCAACACTCCGGGGGGAGCAGACTGCAGTGCGTCACTGTATTCCATAGTATCGACTGCACAGGCAAACGGACTTGATGCGGAAAAATATCTGACAGAGCTGTTCAGACAGCCTGCCGGAACAATCATTCTGCCTTGGAAGGAGGAAAATTCCGATGACACTTGATACGGAAAATGCCAA
>CADCDE010000047.1 GCA_902800065.1 uncultured Ruminococcus sp. | reverse complement strand
TAATTTCTTTTTATTGACCTTGTCCTCCTCGTTACGCATATTCTTTTCAGCAGTAGCAAGAGTATTCTGTGCGTCTCTCAGATCGTCAAGCTTCTCCTGAAGTGTTTTATTTGCATTAACTACAGCTGCGTCAGCGCCTGTATTTTCTCTCAGAGCTGCTGTATACTCAGCTACAGCGTCATTATAAAGAACAAGTGCGTTATCATAAGCCTTTGCAAGCTCCTGAAGCTTATCGTTTGTAATCTCTGCGCCTGTATCATAAGAAGCTACAAGACGATTATTGTCGCTGTCATATGTCAGAGCTGTAGGATTGATGGTCTTTGTCTCTTCTTCAACAAACTTAGCTGTTGCGCCTGTGAGGTTACCGTCTGTTGTAACATTGTCACCTACATAAGATGTGCCATCAGGTGTAACACTAAGATCGGTTACTTTATAATAGTCATGACCGTCAAAATAGTAAGCCTCATACTTGAAGGTCTCTACCTTTGTTTCTGCGTCAACGCCGATAGAACGTCTGAATACATACAGACCTGCTGCATCTGGAGTAAAGTCTGTAGCAGCGTCAGCTGTTGTATAGCCTTCAAGATTTGTAGCATCAGGAATCATGGAAACTACCTGAACGCCTAATTCTTTGTTGCTTGTAGCCGGCTTGTAAGCAAGATATGAGCCTGCTTCAACTGCATAACGCTCAGCAGCTGTGAGCTTAACGCTATTTGCACTAATAGCATCTTTAGCTACTTCGGTTGTGATTGTAAGTGTGCCTGAAACAGTTTCTTCAACAAAAGCAGCAACATTACCTGTGTTAACAGCATATACATCCTTGTTTACTTCCTGACCGGGTACCCAGTTCTCAGGCGGAGCAAAGGACTCGACGATGCTTACGCCGTAATCAGCGTTTGCGGACAAACGGTTGATAACCTCATCTTTACTTGTGAACCATGCGAATGATGAACCTGCGATAATGAGTGCTGCGAGTATGCAAGATGCTCTAAATACTCTGCCTCTTCTTTTTGATTTGCTAGCCATTTCTCATTTCTCCTTTTGTGTTAAAAATTTTTTTGAGAATGTTTAACGTGCTTTTGACTTTCACACGCATAATGCAAAGGGCATTATGAACCTTTTTTCTCAGATACCTTTTCTTCAGGTCCGCTTTCGGTTTTTTCGTCTTTGTCGGCTTTTATTGCCGGCTCTGACGGCGGCTCCTTGTTGTTTTCGTCTTTTGCCGCTTCGGATGCCTTCTCGGTATCGGAATTACTGGTTTTTTCGGCTTTCTTGCCTTCTGAGGAATCCTTGTTATCCTCGTCTTCCTCGTCTTCGTCCTCTTTGCCAAGTAAGAAGTAGTGCTTCAGCAACTGGAAGAATACTGCTATCATTATTACAACCGGTACTACAAAGTACCATCTGAGTTGTATAAATCTTACGATATAGCCCAATGACGGAATACCAAACTGTACAACACCTACAACTCTGCCGCCATCAATCAGGAAACTATCCTCTGCATTGTTGGCATCACCCTGTGTTCTGAAGCAGGTAACACCTGTTCCCTCAAAGTTTTCAAGTTTTTCTGTGACACGGTGAGTCAGGTAAGCATCGCTGTCCTGTGACGGGTTGAATGTGATAACGTCACCGACATTTATTGCTTCCGGCTCGGTGATATGCACGAAAATCATATCTCCGACTTTATATGTAGGTTCCATTGATCCTGTAAGTACCGTATAATATCTGTAACCGAATATAGATTTATCAGGTGATGTATTCGATGCAAACAATAACGCACCCACAAGAATTGCTGCTGCCAAAAGATATACAAACACTGTGAATGCGATATCAAAGATTTTCGCACCCACCGGCATATCTTTTTCTTCTTCTTCCTTTACTTCAGCTTTCGCTTTTCTGCTGATATATCACCACTCCTTTCAATTTTCCTGTTCATTGCTGTGCTCATCGCCCACGTTTTCGTCAAGCATTTCGGCGTACATATCATGATAGTAAATTCTTCTTATGATCTCAATACCTATAAGTAAGACCAATGTAAGACCTATCATCCACTTTCCAAAAGTTGTACTAAGCAAAAGTGTAAAATAACCGACCTTTGGCACACCGAATTTCACCCTGCCGATAACATTCTTATAGCTCACAGGCGAACCATCGGGGGCATTGTTATTATCGCCCTTGGTAGTAATAAACTGTGTTTCCCTGTCAATATCGACAATTCTATGGGTAACAACAGTATTATCACTCTTAACGAAAGTAACAACATCTCCGCTTTCGAGTTGATCGAATCCGACAGGTTCAACAAATATCATCATACCGACAGGATAGGAAGGTTCCATACTACCTGTTTGTATGCTGTAGAGCTTCCAGCCGAACAGCCAAACCATTGCTATCGAAATACCTAAAACCACAACCAGCATATACAGCAGGAAACCCACTATTTTGCCGATAAGTGCAAATTTTTTCATTTCTTCACCCAAATGTCAATTAATGGAACACCGCTTTGAACGTTTTTTGCTACGAGTAGTATTATACAATATTTTTCCTAATTAGTCAATAAATTTAATAAAAATATTATTTTTTTTAGTGAAAAAACATTGTACAATCTGCAAATAAAGCAATCTGCCAAAATATTTACAAACACAGAAACAATTTTCATTATTTATTTCAAAATCCTGATATAATAAAAATGATTCCTGTCTTTCATATATTATACAATATTTTTACCTATTAGTCAATAAATTTATTAAAATTATTTTATAAAAAATTTAAAAATCCCGGGCAGTTCAGTTTGAACTGCCCGGGACATTTGTTTTAGATATTTATGATTTCGTTTTCATCAAGGAGAGATATACCGTTTTCCTTGAGTATCTTTTCAGCACTCTCATTATCGGCAACTCTCAGAACGACTGCTGCCTGTTTTTTAGCGACAGCTATAAATGCATACATATACTCGATATTGATATTATGTCTTGCGAGGACATTGACAACTTTGGTCAAGGCTCCGGGTTCATCAGGTATTGCCACGCCAACGACTTTTGTAATAGACACGAAACATCCTGATGATTCAAGAGCCTGTTTAGCTTTTTCCGGCTCAGTGACGATAAGTCTGAAAATACCGAAATCCTGAGTATCAGCAACGCTCATTGCACGGATATCGACACCGGCTTTAGCGATAGCGTCTGTAATTGTAACAAGCTTGCCCTCTTTGTTTTCAACGAAAATAGATAACTGTTTAACTGCCATAAAGAAAACCTCCTTAATGATATATATAAATAAAACCGACTGACACAACAAGTAATTATGAATTATATAGTGATACCGTAACGTCTGCGGTTATCAATAACACGAACAGCCTTACCCTCTGAACGGGCAATGGTTTTGGGTGCAACGAGATGGAGTTTGGGATTGATGCCAAGCATAGCTTTCATAGCGTCCTGCAATTCCTTTTCCTTACTTGTGATATATTTCGGACTGTCTGAGAAATCCTCCTCACCCATCTCTACATATACATCAAATGTATCAGAGTTATTCACTCTGTCAAGAACTATCTGATAATTCGGTGCATAGCCTTTGTTAAGAAGTACAGCTTCTATCTGGCTCGGGAATACGTTTACACCCTTTATTATCATCATATCATCGGAACGTCCCATAGGTTTAGCCATTTTTATGAAAGTTCTTCCGCAGGAACATTTTCCTCTTGTAAGAACACAAATATCTCTTGTTCTGTATCTCAGCAAGGGGAAAGCCTCTTTGTCGAGAGATGTGAAAACAAGCTCACCTTTTGTGCCCTCCGGGAGAACTTCGCCTGTATTGGGGTCTATTATCTCAGCGATAAAGTGGTCTTCATTGATGTGCATACCGTTCTGCTCACAGCATTCAAAAGCAACACCCGGACCACTTATTTCTGTCAAGCCGTATATGTCATAGGCTTTTATGCCGAGAGATTTTTCTATATCTCTACGCATTTCCTCTGTCCAAGGTTCTGCACCGAAAATTCCTGCTTTCAGTTTATTGTCCTCAGGCTTGTAGCCTTTTTCCTTGAGAGATTCACCGATATAAGCCGCATAAGACGGTGTACAGCAAAGAATTGTGGATTCCAAGTCCATCATAAATTGAATTTGTCTGTCGGTGTTGCCGCTTGACATAGGCAGAGTAAGAGAACCGACCTTATGCGAACCTCCGTGAAGTCCCGAACCGCCTGTGAAAAGTCCATATCCGTAGCATACCTGACAAACATCTTCATTTGTACCGCCTGCCGCCGTAATTGCCCTTGCACAGCATTCCTCCCACATATCAACATCATTTTGAGTATAGAAAGCAACTACACGCTTGCCTGTTGTACCTGATGTTGACTGTATACGAACACAGTTTTTCAAATCAGTTGCAAGAAGTCCGTAAGGATAAGCCTCACGCAAATCATCTTTTTTGAGAAAAGGAAGTTTATGCAGGTCATCAATGCTTTTGATATCTTCGGGCTTAACTCCCTTTTTGTCCATCAGGTCACGATAATACTTAACATTATCATACACATATTTTACCTGTTTTACAAGTTTTTCGTCCTGTAATTTCTTTATATCCTCAACAGGCATTGTTTCAAATTCTTCCTGAAAATATCTGTTTTCCATTTTCATCACTCTTTCAATTAATTATTATAGCCAAGTTCAAAAGCCTTTTTATTTATCTCGATAAAAGCAGGTTTTACGCATTTTTCGATAGCTGATTCCCACTTTTCACGGGGAATGTCAAAATATTTTGCAAGTCTGCCCATGAGAACTATATTACAAGCCTTTGCAGAACCTGCCTGTGATGCAAGTGCAAGAGCGTCTATATCATCTACATGAACACCTTTTTCTTTCATTTCGTCAAGGATATTTGCAGGATATTCTGCATTTCCTATAATTACGGGCATAGGGTCTATCTGCTGAGTATTTACTATTACAGTACCGCCCTTTTTCAAGTCCTTTATATATCTTGCTGCCTCTATTTTCTCAAAGCTGACTATGAAATCAGCCTCTCCTTCCTCGATAATCGGGGAATAGACTTTATCACCGAATTTTACATAAGTTACAACAGAACCGCCACGCTGGCTCATTCCATGAACTTCACTTACTTTAACGTCAAAGCCCTCATCAACGAGAAGTCTTCCGAGGAGCTTTGAAGCGAGCAGAGAACCCTGACCGCCTACACCTACTATCATTATATTTTTAGTTGCCATAATTATTCTCCCTCACTTTCAAAAGCGTCAAAAGGACAAAGACTTGCACAAACTCCACAGCCTATGCACAGTGTATTGTCAATAACAGCATGTTTATCCCTGAAAGATATTGACGGACAGCCGAATTTCATGCAGCGTTTACAGCCACGGCATTTATCGGGATTGATATACAGCGGCTTTTTCGGCTTGACATATTTAAGCAATACACAAGGTCTGCGTGAAATAATTACAGACGGCTCATTCTTTGCCAATTCCTCTTTGACAACTCTCTCACATTCTTCCAGATTATACGGGTCTACAACTCTTACAGAGTTAATGCCTACTGAATGGCAAAGACTCTCCAAATTAACTTTACCTGCGGGGTCGCCTTTGATATTATAACCTGTTGTCGGATTCTGCTGATGTCCCGTCATGCCTGTAATGGAGTTATCAAGAATAATTACAGTAGAATTTGACTGATTATAAGCTATATTTATCAAACCTGTTACACCTGAGTGCATGAAAGTTGAATCACCTATTACACAAACAGTTTTATTTTCTGTTTCAGCACCGCCAGCTTTATTGTAACCGTGAAGTCCTGATACAGATGCACCCATGCAAAGTGTCATATCAAGGGCATTAAGCGGAGGCATTGAACCAAGTGTATAACAGCCTATATCACCAAGCACGGTTATTTTATTCTTTGCAAGAACATAGTACATTCCACGGTGAGGACAGCCTGAACACATCATAGGCGGTCTTACAGGAACTTCTGTATCAAGACAGACATTTTCTTTATCTTCCAAGCCGAAAGCCCTTGCGATAGTTTTCTGTGAAAACTCACCTATCATAGAGAATTTTTCTTTTCCGACAACATCTACACCGATATTTTTGCAGTGTGTTTCAATTATCGGGTCAAGTTCTTCTATTACATAAACCTTACCGACTTTTGCGGCAAAATCCTTTATCGTCTTAACAGGGAGAGGATTGACCATGCCTAATTTAAGTACAGCGACTTTATCTCCGAAAACTTCCTTGACATACTGATATGAAGTTGATGAAGTTATGATACCGAAATCATATTCACCGTTACCGTATTCAACTCTGTTAAGAGGAGATGTTTCAGCGTATTCCGTCAATTTAGCAGTTCTTTCCTCGACAAACGGATGACGCTTTATTGCATTTGCGGGAGCCATGATATATTTCTGAGGATTCTTGGTATATTCCTTTGTTGCTTCAACTCTTTCGCCCTTTTCAGTGATACTCTGTGAATGTGCAACTCTTGTACACATCTTGATGAACACGGGCGTATCGAATGTTTCCGAAATTTCATAAGCTATTTTGGCAAAATCAAGTGCTTCCTGTGAATTTGACGGCTCAAGCATAGGTACTTTGGAAGCTATTGCATAATGACGTGAATCCTGTTCATTCTGTGATGAGTGCATACCGGGGTCGTCAGCTACACATATAACCATACCTGCATTAACGCCTGTATATGACATTGTAAACAGCGGGTCAGCCGCTACATTCAAACCAACGTGCTTCATGCAACAGGCTGAACGCTTACCTCTCAAAGATGCACCGAAAGCTGTTTCCATAGCAACCTTTTCATTTGGAGCCCACTCACAGTAAGTGTCATTGAATTTTGCAAATTCTTCTGTTATCTCTGTACTCGGTGTACCTGGGTAACTTGATATAACAGAACAGCCGGCTTCATAAAGACCTCTTGCAAGAGCTGCATTGCCTATCATAAGTTCTTTCATTTTTATACCACCTTTTTATATAATTACTGATTTCTCAAATCAACGATTCTCTTTGCCTTGCCTTGGAATCTCTCGATAGTTTTTGGAGCAACGAGAGTTACTTTCGTTCTCAATCCAAGAATTGACTGCATTTTTGCTTCAATGAATTTCTTCAGGTCACTCAGTCTCTGATACTGTTCGAGAAGCTCTACATTTTCAAGCTCAACTTTAATTTCAAGGCTGTCCCTGTAATTCTCTCTTGTAATTATAAGCATATAGTGTGGTGCAATGTCCTTGATATTGATGAGAATGTTCTCTATCTGTGTCGGGAATACGTTTACACCCTTGATGATAAGCATATCATCAGTTCTGCCCATAGTTTTAGCCATTCTTGCATGAGTTCTTCCGCATGAACAAGGCTCGTATGTAATTTTTGTAATATCCTTTGTTCTGTATCTCAATACAGGCATACCACGTCTTGTAAGTGTAGTGATAACCAATTCACCGACTTCACCCTCGCCAAGTCTTTTACCTGTATCATGGTCGATAATTTCCGGTAAGAAATGGTCTTCCGCAAAGTGCATACCGTCTCTTGCTTCACAGTCACCCGATACACCGGGACCGCCTAACTCTGTCATACCGTAGTTGTCTGATACACGGATATTGAAGTTAGCTTCTATCTGTGAACGCATAGCCGGTGTACAAGGCTCTGAACCGAGTATACCCAATCTCAGAGAATAATCCGACAAAGGATAGCCTGCTTCCTTTACAGCCTCTGAAAGATAGAGTGCATAAGACGGAGTGGCAACAAGACCTGTTACACCGTAGTCACGCATCATCATAAGCTGCTTTTCGGTATTGCCCGAAGATGCAGGAATAACCGTTGCACCAATATTTTCCATACCATAGTGAAGTCCCAACGCACCTGTGAACAAGCCGTAACCGAAACTTATCTGGATAATATCATCAGCCGTAACACCGCCTGCAACTGCAACACGGGATACAAGGTCAGCCCATATTTTGATATCCTCTTTTGTGTAAACGCCAACCGTGGGCTTGCCTGTTGTACCTGATGAAGCGTGTATTCTGACGATATCCCTCATTGGTGCAGCCATCATTCCAAACGGATAATTATCACGGAAATCGTCCTTTGTCGTGAAAGGGATATACTCTATATCCGAAAGGACTTTTATTTTAGAGCCGTCACCAACCCCTGCATCATCAAGTCTCTTGTGATAGAGCGGTACATTGTCGTAACAGTATTTAACTGTCTCTTTCAGTCTTTCAAGCTGAATTCTCTCAATTTCCTCTCTCGGGAGAGTTTCAATGTCTTTTTGGAACATCATTTCTTAATCATTTCCTTTTCTTAGAATTTGTTTTTTTATTATTTTTCTTCTCCTCAGCGGAAGCCTTCGGAGTTTCAGTTTCAGTTACAGCTTCTTCTATAGCCTCATTATTGCTGATAGCCTGCTTATATGATACAGTAACTTTCTTGTCATAGCAAGCGAATATTTTTTCCACTCTGTCGGAATCCTTTGCAGGAGCTATGAGAGTTATTATCGGAGTGATAATTATTCCAAGAAGCATTGCAAGCATACCTGCATTGATAGGCGATTTGAAGTACTCAAGCACTGCATTGTCAAATTTAGCTCCTGTGAGATTGCACACAAAAGACGCACCTGAAATAACTATACCAAGAACAAAGTTTATCCATACAGCGATCTTCGGAACTTTTTTCATGTAAAGACCATACATGAACGGTGCAAGGAAAGCACCTGCCAAAGCACCCCATGATACACCCATCATCTGTGAGATGAACAGAACAGGAGATTTTGCCTGAACAATAGCGATAACTGCCGAAACTGCTATAAAGAATACTATGAATATTCTCATAAGAAGAACTTTTCTTTTTTCGTCCATAGCCTTTTTCTTGCAGAATACAGGATCGATAAAGTCCATTGTGAGAACAGAGCTTGACGTAAGTACAAGGCTGGAAAGTGTACTCATTGAAGCGGAAAGTACAAGTATAACAACTATTCCTATAAGTACAGGAGAGAGATTTTCGAGCATTGTCGGGATAACTGAATCATATCCGCCGACAGGCTTTCCATCTTCACCCATTGTGCCGAAAAGTCTGCCGAATCCGCCGAGGAAATAGCATCCTCCTGCAACTATGATAGCAAATATCGTTGAAACTATAGTACCTGTGCTGATAGACTTTTCTGATTTGATAGCATAGAATTTCTGTACCATCTGAGGAAGTCCCCATGTACCGAGAGATGTCAGTATAACAACTCCTATCAAGCCCCATATATCAGGACCGAAGAATGATGCAAATGCACCCTTGAACTCTATACCGCCTGCTACCTCAACGCTTTCCTGTGAAAGCAGTCCGATAGTTGCCTGAAGTCCTCCGTTTATTCTGAGAACTGCACCTATGACAGCAACTATGCCCACAAGCATTATAATACCCTGAATGAAATCGTTTATAGCTGTTGCCATATATCCGCCGAGAACTACATATACGCCTGTAAGAACAGCCATTGCAATTACACAGTATTCATACGGAATACCGAATGCCATATTGAACAGTCTTGAAAGACCATTATAAAGCGATGCAGTATACGGAATAAGGAATACAAATATTATAATAGCAGATGCAATTTTGAGTGCATTTGAGTTGTATCTCTTTGCGAAAAAGTCGGGCATTGTAGCAGAATCAAGATGCTGTGTCATAACACGGGTTCTTCTGCCGAGAATGTTCCATGCAAGAAGTGAACCTATAAAGGCATTGCCCAAGCCTATCCACGTTGATGCAAGTCCGAATCTCCAGCCGAACTGACCTGCATAGCCTACGAATATAACTGCTGAAAAATAAGATGTACCGAATGCGAAAGCCGTAAGCCAGGGACCTACTGAGCGGTTTCCGAGTACAAATCCGTTTACATCCGTTGCCTGTTTACGGCAGTAGATGCCTACTCCTATCATCACTGCAAAGAAGATGATGAGGAACATGATTTTGATGAACATATCCATTTTCTTTCTTTACTCCTTTTTATTCTTTTAAAGAAATATTTTTAAAATAATATGTGTTATATTTAACGTGAGTTCGCGAAGAATCTTTTGAAGATTCCTCACTGCGTTCGGAATGACATACTTCATTTCATCATTGTCAGAATATTTTTCAGTTATATCGAACTCACGTTATTTAAGAACACACATTAAAATAAACGAGGTCAAAAAATATATGATAACAGATTTCCATACCCATGTATATCCTGATAAGATAGCAGAAAAAACTATAAATACTCTCATGGATTCGGCACCTGATGCAAAGGCATACACAAAAGGCACTTTGAATGCCCTTCTCGAAAGCATGGAAAATGCAGGGATAGATAAGTCCGTCATACTTCCCGTTGCAACCCGCAAAGGGCAATTCGATACGATAAACAAATTTGCTTTGAATATAAACAGTAATTATAAAAATCTCGTATCATTCGGCGGTATACATCCCGATGACGATGCTCCCGAAGATAAACTGAGATTTCTCAAGGAAAACGGCTTCAAAGGTGTTAAGATACACCCCGATTATACAGGTACATTCATTGATGACGAGAGATATATCAAAATAATAGAAGAATGTGCAAGACTTGATTTAAAAATCGTGACTCATGCAGGCGTTGATCCTGCTTTTGATGTCATTCACTGCCCTCCCCAAAAGGCAAGATACGTTCTCGACAAAGTGCAGTCCGAAACGGGCATTAAAAAACCGTTTATAATATTCGCACATTTGGGCGGCATATACGTTTATGAGGATGTAAAAAAATATCTTCTCGGTACTCAGTGTTATATAGATATAAGCTGTTCGTTTTCGGAACTCGGCAGTTTCTGCAATACAACCGAAAAAGATGTTGTCGAAGCGATAAAAATACACGGTGCAGATAAATTCCTGTTTGCCAGCGACAGTCCGTGGAATGACCAAAAAAGCTACGTTGAAAAATTCAAATCTATAAAAAATCTCACGGATAAAGAAAAAGATATGATACTATATCAAAACGCTGAGAAAATTCTCTCCTGAATAAAAATTACTTACATAGTATAGCACTTTAAAGGGATAAAGTCAATTACAGCATATTCCCCTCAATGTACCTTGTTGAATCTAAAACTTTTATGTATTTGTCATTCCGAACGCAGTGAGGAATCTTTGAAAGATTCTTCGTCGCTGTCGCTCCTCAGAATGACAGTTTACTCGGTTGATATTAAGAATTAGATTTTACAATGTACTATTAAAAAAATTGGAAGTGATAAAATTGTTAAAAAAAATAATATCGGTAGTTCTTGCCCTGATTGTATCTGCAACACTCCTAACAGCCTGTTCACAGAAAAAAGAGGAATTAGTCGATATATCGACTTCACTCAAATTCAATCAGTCATTTTCGGGGACAAGGACTATTATCGTAAAATTTCCCAAAAGCATCGTTTCGATAGGCTCACCAAAGGAAACCTCTCTTGATAAGGTCGTACAGAAATACTGTCCCGATTCCATTAAGTATTCCAAGGATATAGCTGATGGTATGATAGTCTATACATTTTCACTGAACTTCACCTCGGCACATGACTATTCCGAAAAAATAGAGAAGATAATAGAAAAGCCTGTCAATGTAGCTTTCTCCAATCCCAATACGGTACTTACACACGGCTGGAAACTCCAAGAGGATTTCTCAAGCGTACAGCTTTTATCATGGATAGCCGAAGGTGCCGAAAAGGAAAATTTCGAGGACTTATCCTTCAAGTCAGTCGAAAAGACCACCAAAGCCTCACTGAATGATGATGAGGTCTCGACTGACGAGATAATATCCGTGAATAACCTGTCGGGTTATCCCATTCAAAAAATACGCATTGATACAGTAAACAAAAACACCGTTTTTGACCGTACCGTCACATTCACAATATCTCAGACCACCTTTGATGAACTCAGAGATAAACTGACCGATTATTTCATGAATGTAACGGCAAGCTCTGCAAAATTTGACTGGCCTCTTGAAAATGGAAGTTATTTGTATAAAGTAAAATTTGAAGACATATCCCTGCAGGAATTGGAGGGTTATACAAACAAACTTCTCAATTCCGTTTACTGTGACGCAAGCTATACCGACACCTCAGCAGGAAGCACTCCTCTTGCCGAACAGAATTCCTTCACCGAAACACTCGATTTTTCAAGCTATATCTCCAACAGCAAAACAAATGTTCCGATAGAATACACCTACAGCGTGGAAAATTCCGAGGAACTGGGCGAATGTCAGCTTTATCAGAACGGTGAATGGATACCTGCAACAAATCTCATGGACTCAAACAAATACGGCAAGCTGTCGGCAATAAAAAGCTCGGATTCATTTATAAAGCTCCGTATAAACGACGGCAAACAATACATATGCTCATCCGTTGATATAAGCTGTACGCCACTTGATGACGATAAAATAGAAAAAGATATAACATTCAGCTATGATATCGCAACGGGAGGAAATGAAGCGGTAAATTATGCCCTATCATACTTCAAACGTATGGATATACCCGCCGAACACGCTGTTGAGGGCGGAAAAAATACCTGTACGGTAAAATTCATTGGCACTTCCGAAGAAGTCAGCAAGTCATTTGCTGATATATTCGGCTCTGAAAATAAAACTGCTTTCAAGGAATATATGCCGATGATGACACTCAGAACTATCAAACAGTTCAATGATAATATCGACCTTTCAAAAATCATCACAGGAAAAAACAATGATACTCCTATAAACTATTCTATAAAAACAAATTCCGGAGATATCCTGAAAAAATTCTCCGCTGAATACGAATCGTCAGGTGATGACAGCAAAAAAACAATAAATGCAGATATTTCAAACGGTCAGGATTCTATAAGACTTGAATCCGCCCACGCCGATATCAGCTTTGACGTTTCATCACTTAATTTCCCTGATATTATTGCTATGTGTATATTATCTGCCGTGATAATCACAGGAGGAATATTTGCTGTATTCATCATCAGAAAAAGAAAGCCGTATATCGTTGTACAGGCAGAAGACATCCCTCAGAAGCTCCCCGAAAATACTCACAGAAAGAAGAATGACACATGATAAAATTATGTATATTTGACCTTGACGGAACTCTTATCAATTCACTCTATGACCTTGCCGACGCTATGAACCATGCCCTGAAAAAGCATGGTTTTCAGGAGCATGAAACCGAAAAATACCGTTTCATGGTCGGAAGCGGTATCTCAACTCTTGCAGACCGTGCAATGGTTATCCCCAAAGGTCTTGCAAGTCCCGAAAAAAAGCAGGAAATTCTTGCGGATTTCAACGAATATTACAATGCTCACTGCATGGACAAGACTCTCCCATATGACGGAATCATCTCCATGCTCGACTCCCTTGAAGCAAAAAATATTATGTATTCCGTTATGTCCAACAAGCCCGATAATTTTTCAAATATTATAGTAAGATCTCTTTTCCCGAACAATAAATTTGCATCAGTATGGGGAAAACGTGATAATTATGAAAGAAAGCCCGATCCGCAGGCAGTATGGGCTTTGATAGACGAAGCAGGAGTAAAAAAAGAAGAATGCCTGTATATCGGCGACAGTGATGTAGACGTATATACCGCCAAAAATGCAGGATTAAAATTCTGCGGAGTAAGCTGGGGATTCCGTCCTGTATCCGAGCTTCTCAATGCAGGTGCGGAATATATCGCCGATTCTCCGGAGGATATTCTCAAAAGGGTGGCTTTCTATGAAACAAATGCCTAAACCGAATTATCAGCTTGAACTTGACAGAACTCTACAAAAACTTTCCCTCGCAAACAAGAGACCTTCACTTTTGCTTCATGCCTGCTGTGCCCCTTGCAGCAGCTATGTACTTGAATATCTGACTCAATATTTCGATATAACAGTATTCTATTACAATCCGAATATATCTCCCGAAAATGAATATCTGCACCGTGTCAGCGAAATAAAAAGACTTATTTCCGAAATGTGTCCCTCGGTCAACTTCATTGAGGGCAGATACGAACCCGAAAAATTCTATGAAATGGCGAAGGGGCTTGAAAATGAGCCTGAACGTGGTGCAAGGTGTCTGAAATGCTACCGTATGAGACTGGAAGAAAGTGCCGCTGTTGCAAAGGAAAATAAATTCGATTATTTCACGACCACTCTTTCAATAAGTCCGCAAAAGGACAGCATTGTCTTGAACTCCATTGGAAAGGAAATCAGCGAAAAATACGATATCCCCTATCTATTTTCGGATTTTAAGAAAAAAGGCGGCTATAAACGTTCTATAGAGCTTTCGGCACAGTTTCATCTGTACAGACAGAATTTCTGCGGATGTATCTTCTCAAAAATGCAAAGTCAAAAAAAATGCGGTAACATCTGATGTCACCGCACTTTTTTCATTTCAAAACAGCTTTGTCGGATCAACGTATTCCCCGTCTTTTTTTACCTCAAGATGAAGATGGCTTTCATCAAGCACTTCAAACGGCACTATATCAATATAGCCTATTGTATCACCCGAATAAACAGTATTTCCTTCTCTGACAACAGGCGTTTCCGTAAGACCGCAGTAATATGCCGTATAGCCTCCGCTATGCTCAATACATATCACATTGCCAAGCATTGGATCATTATATACCGACTTTACTGTACCATTCCTTACAGCGTGGACAGCCGTACCGTTTTTCGCCGATATATCTATACCATGATGTGTCCTCCAATCAGAAGTCGTATTCGATTTTATGGGATTCTTCGGGCTGAATATCTTGATTATAGTCCCCTTTTCAACAGGCTGAGTCGGATCGTCAACCTTTGAAACCTCACTTACAAGGACACTTTCCTGAATACTGCTTTCAACACTCTGTTCACTTGAACTTTCTTCAACGGAAATTTCAGAACTTTCATCCTTTACAGGAATCTGTGCAACTGAACTTTCATATTTCTGTCCGCTTACATCATTATTGACTTTTACTTCACTCGCCGGTGATGACGTTTCCTCAGCCGTTTTCTGACGATATTCCGTCACACTGCCGTAAGTAGTCCACGCTGCTGCCGCTATTGTTACAATACATATTGCAAGGGCAATATAAAAGCCTGTGTTGTTTTTAGCCGATTTTTTCTCCTCATATTCATTTCTGTCGTTCATATTATCCGCCTCCGATAATATTTTTGACAGCTCGGGATAAAATTATACAGCCATGCAGAGCGACGAAGAATCTTACCAAGATTCCTCACTGCGTTCGGAATGACATACTTGATTTCATCATTGTTAGAATATTTTTAATTTACATCGAACTCACGTTTATTATTTTTCAATAAAAACTTTATGATGCTACACCTAAAATAATAGTTGCTATTCTCAGAGCAAAAAGTACGAATGATACCCACATTACAGGATGTACATCCTTTACTTTTCCTGTTACGACTTTAAGAATAACCCATGCGATTATACCGAACATTATGCCGTTTGCTATCGAGTATGAGAAAGGCATCATTATTACCGCAAAAAATCCACCGACTGAATCTGCAATATCATTGTCGAAATTCATCTTGGTGACATTCTTGAGCATGAGAAGACCTACAAATACAAGTGCAGGAGTCGTTGCAAATGACGGTATTGCAAGGAATATAGGATATAAAGGCAATGCAAGCAGGAACAATACAGCAGATGAAAGTGCAGTGAGACCTGTTCTGCCGCCCTCTGCAACACCCGTTGTGGATTCAACATAAGATGTTACCGTTGATGTACCCAAAGCAGCACCTACAACTGTACCGACTGCATCAGCCATCAATGCACGACCTACTCTCGGAAGCTCGCCCTTTTCATCAAGCATTTTACCCTCATGTGCAACTCCTATGAGTGTACCTACTGTATCAAACAAGTCAACAAACAGGAACGCAAAGAGTATTACAAGGAAATTTACCGTATTTGAAGCTATGTACGAGAAATTGAATTTAAACAGTGTATTTTCAGCCATTGACTGTACAGGAGCAAATACCGAATAATCGTTAAAGTTGGGTATTACTGAATAAACCCCTGCATCAACATTTACCTGATACCAACCTGTCAGTTCGGCAATTATACCGAATATCCATGTTGCAACAATGCCTATGAGTATAGCACCCTTTACTTTGAAATGCCACAGAGCCGCTATTATGAGTATACCGACCAATGCAAGCACAACATCCGGTGAACTCATATTTCCGAGACTTACAAGCGTTGAAGCATCGGACACTATTATATTTGCACCTTTAAGACCGATAATGGCAATGAAAAGACCTATGCCTGCCGAAATTCCCAGCTTCAGATTCTGAGGAACTTTATTTACAAGTGTTTCCCTGAACTTGAAGAATGACAGGATAATGAATATGATACCTTCACAAAGTATCGCTGTAAGTGCGACCTGCCATGGGTCTTTAATGCCCTGTGCCGAAAGCTGAGGAACTACTGAAAATGCAAAATATGCATTGAGTCCCATACCCGAAGCCAGTACAACGGGATAATTTGCAAAGAAAGCCATTACCAGTGTAGCAAATGCCGCAGAAATAGCTGTTGCCGCAAATATTGCCTGTGACGGCATACCCGATGCTGACAATATACTCGGATTGACCGCAAGTATATATGCCATTGCAAGAAATGTTGTCAGTCCTGCAATTATCTCAGTCCTGACAGTAGTATGATTTTCCTTGAGTTTAAAAAGTTTTTCCAAGAGAATACTCCGTTACTGAAAACTTATAAAAAGTTATAAAAACAACTTTTATGTTTCATTCCTTTTTCACCGTGTCCACTGTGCTTGGTTATCGCTTTGAATTTATTACGACGGCAGTCCCCGTTTAAGCTGCCTTTTCCGGGCAGACAGACGACGTCTTATGAACTGCTACTTGAAGCACCGACCTTTACTTTACAAAGGATTTTATATTTTTTTACTGTTATCACTTCCTTTAAAAATATAAACTTCAACAAGCTTTTATAAGATTAATTTAACTGTTAAAAGCCCCCTTTTTGATATTTATATTAATTATTATAACAAATAAACTGTTTTTTTCAAGTATTTTCCGGAAATTTGATTGACAGTTACAAATAATGATGATATTATTTTTTTGTACGGTAAAATATTACTGTATTTTTTGATCAAAAAATGAAAGGAACAGTGAAATGCTGAACAGAAATGCAAAAAAACACCTGAATTTTGTATTGGGTATGCTTCTGATAATGTCAATGCTTATGGGCATGACTTATATTTTACCCTCACAGGTTCAGGCAACAGGTGATGAAAAAACTTTCACAGTAGGTTTTGATGCCGAATTCCCGCCCTACGGCTACAAGGATACCAACGGTGAATATGTCGGCTTCGATCTCGACTTGGCTCAGGAGGTCTGCAACAGAAACGGCTGGACTCTCAAAAAACAGCCTATCGACTGGGATTTCAAGGACAAGGAGCTTAACAGCGGTTCTATTGACTGTATCTGGAACGGCTTTACAATCGACGGCAGAGAAGATGACTATACATGGTCAGTTCCATACGTTGACAACTCTCAAGTTGTCGTTGTAAAAAACGACTCTCAGATAAACACTCTTGCTGATTTGAAAGATAAAATAGTAGTCGTACAGGCAGATTCCTCTGCACTTGCAGCTTTTACAGGAGAAGATGCAAGTGATGAAAACAAAGAACTTGTAAAATCTTTCAGGGAATTACAGCAGGTTGGCGACTATAACAGTGCTTTCCTTAATCTTGAAAGCGGTATGGTCGATGCTGTATGTCTTGATATAGGCGTGGCAAATTATCAGATAGCTTCCCGTGGAGATACATTCATTATGCTTGACGAAAAAGTTTCAAGTGAAAAATACGGTATTGGTTTCAAAAAAGGCAATACCGCTCTCAAAGATGAAGTCGAAAAAACACTTTTTGAGATGGTCAATGACGGGAAATTTGCCGAGATAGCTCAAAAATGGGATTTAGCGGACAGTGTATGTTTGAAACCAACTGAAACTATCCAAAAAGAAGACAGAATTTTCACAGTCGGCTTTGACGCTGAATTTCCTCCATACGGATATAAAGATACAAACGGTGAATATGTCGGCTTTGACCTTGATTTGGCTCAGGAGGTCTGTACAAGAAACGGCTGGACTCTCAAAAAACAGCCTATTGACTGGGATTTCAAGGACAAGGAACTCAACAGCGGCTCGATTGACTGTATCTGGAACGGCTTTACCATTGACGGCAGAGAAAACGATTATACATGGTCAGTCCCCTATGTTGACAATTCTCAGGTTGTAGTCGTAAAAAACGGCTCGGACATTAAAACACTTTCCGATTTGAAAGATAAAATTGTAGTCGTTCAGGCTGATTCTTCGGCACTTGCCGCATTTGAGGGCGATGATGCAACGGAAGAAAACAAGGCTCTTGCAAAATCTTTCAAACAATTACAGCAGGTAAGTGATTATAACAGTGCTTTTCTCAATCTCGAAAGCGGTATGGTTGACGCTGTATGCCTTGATATCGGCGTGGCTAATTATCAGATATCCTCACGTGGCGATACATTCACTATGCTTGATGAAAAAGTTTCAAGCGAAAAATATGGTATCGGTTTCAAAAAAGGAAACGAAGAACTTAAAGACAAAGTCGAAAAAACGCTGCTTATGATGGCTGATGACGGCACATTCAACGAGATAGCACAAAAATGGGGACTTGAAAGCAGTATTTGTCTGACACCTTCAAATCCACAGGAAACTGAAAGAACTACACTTACAGTCGGTTTTGATCCGGAATTTCCTCCTTATGGCTATAAAGATGAAAACGGTGAATACACAGGCTTTGACCTCGAACTTGCACAGGAGGTCTGCAACAGAAACGGCTGGACTCTCATAAAAAAGCCTATCGACTGGAATCTCAAAGACAATGAACTCAACAGCGGCTCCATTGACTGTATCTGGAACGGCTTTACCATTAACGGAAGAATAAATAACTATACATGGTCAGTGCCGTATATAGACAATTCACAAGTAATTGTCGTAAACAAAGACTCCAAAATAAAATCTCTCCAAGACCTTAAAAATAAAATAGTTTCCGTACAGGCGGATTCCTCTGCACTTGCGGCTTTTACGGGTACTGACGCAAGCGATAAAAACAAAGAACTTGCAAAATCTTTCAAAGAACTTAAACAGACAAAGGATTACAAAAGTGCATTGGCTGACCTTGAAAGCGGTGCAACAAACGCTGTATGTATTGATATAAGCGTAGCTGAGTTTATGGTCGTTGCAAGCGGAAATAAATTTGTCATACTTGATGAAAAAGTCGCTGATGAACAGTACGGCATAGGCTTCAAAAAGGGCAACGCTCAGCTTCGAGACACAATTCAGAATACCCTTTTCAAAATGAAAAAAGAAGGCGTTTTTGAAGAAATGGCTGAAAAATGGGGACTTGAAAAGCTCATTTGCTTGAACGAAAGCGACGCTCACCCCGAAACGTCTTATCAAAAAGAAAAATTGAATTTCGGTCAGATAGCCTTACAGCTTCTTGACGGTGTATGGGCAACTCTTTTGATATTCTTCCTCACTCTCTTATTCTCAATGCCTCTCGGACTTCTCCTTACCTTCATAAGAATGTCGAAACTCCCTGTCATCCAGTGGTTAGCAAAGATATATATATCCATAATGCGTGGTACTCCCCTCATGTTACAGCTAATAGTAGTATTCTATGCACCTTATTATCTTTTCAATGTTTCACTCGGTCAGGATTACAGATTCTATGCGGTTATCATAGGCTTCTCCCTTAACTATGCCGCATACTTTGCAGAAATATTCCGTGCAGGTATACAGTCTGTTCCAGACGGTCAGCGTGAAGCTGCTTCTGTTCTCGGATATACAAAAGGTCAGACTTTCAGAAAAATAATTTTCCCGCAGATGGTAAAGCGTATTCTTCCCCCCGTTACAAACGAGATAATAACTCTTGTAAAAGACACCTCTCTTGCATTTGTTCTCACATACATAGAAATGTTCACCATCGCCAAGCAAATAGCCGCTGCACAGGCAAGTATATTACCGCTGTTTGCGGCAGGTCTTTTCTACTATGTATTCAATATACTTGTAGCTTTCGTTATGAATAAAATTGAAAAACGTCTTGACTATTATCGTTAAATCGTGAGGTGAACAAAATGAAACTTCTTGAAATAAATAATCTTCAAAAGAGCTTTGACGGAAAGACCGTTCTCAAAGATATAAGTATGTCAGTCGAAAAGGGTGAGGTCGTATCAATACTCGGTCCTTCAGGTTCAGGTAAATCCACACTTTTGAGATGTGCAACTTTTCTTGAAACAATGGATTCGGGTGAGCTTTCCTACTGTGAAAAGAAAATTGTCACTACCGAAAACGGAAAAGCCGTTTATCCGTCAAAAAGCGTCATGCGTGAGGCTCACTCCAAATTCGGACTTGTATTCCAGAACTTCAACTTGTTTCCTCATTACAATGTTTTGAAAAATGTCTCAGACGCTCCCATAAGCGTTATGAAACGTGATAAAGATGAAGTCCTCGAAGAAAGCCGAAAAATCCTTGCAAAAGTCGGCTTGGCTGACAAGGAAAAAGCATATCCGTGTGAACTGTCAGGCGGTCAGCAGCAGAGAGTTGCCATTGCACGAGCTTTGGTAATGAATCCCGATATCCTCTACTTTGACGAGCCGACATCTGCACTTGACCCCGAAATAACAGCGGGTATCCTCCGCATAATGAAAGAGCTTGCAGAGGAAAAAATGACTATGATAATCGTCACCCACGAAATAGACTTTGCAAGAGCCGTTTCCGACAGAGTTATATTCATGGACGGCGGTCTGATAGTCGAACAGGGTAAGCCCGAAGATGTTATCGACAATCCCAAAAACGAGCGTACCAAAAACTTCCTCAAAAAGCTTTCAGTGTAAAAAAATCTATCCCCGAACCGTATCAAAAAACGATTCGGGGATATTCTCATTTATCCGTAGATTTTCTCATCACAGAAATATATTGCCTTTATATCATCAGTATTTATTCCCATCATATTGTAGTTATCATCATAATATTCCCTGTATACAAGTATAAATCCATCTTTTCCGCCACTGCCTGAAGCTTCAAGTCCCACTCTTACAACAGAGCCGTCTTTCATTTCCATGCTCATTGCACTGTATTTGTGATTTACCGTTTGACCTGTAAGCATTTCAAGTTCATATTCCCCCTCATAAGTTCCTTTTATTGTCACTGTCAAAGGACGTACTTCAACACTTTCAAGATTTATACAGCTTTTTCCGATATGATATGTTTTATCCTTGTCAATGTCCAATACCATAAGCTGAGGAGTATAATTTACTTTAAAGGATATTTTATAATCAACGTCAACTGCTGTTTTAGAAATTACATACATACTATGGTCTTGCCATTCACATTTGATAAACTCATTTGATGAAAGCTGATGTGTATATTCTTCTTCAATTTTGGCTGTCTGACTTTTGTAGATATTATAGTCAAATTGTGCATTATTATTAAATTCATTGTAGTTGTATATCCTTTTTTCCTTGTGATAAATCCAAATTGTACTGTTCTGAACTTTGAGAGTTTTTCCCTGAATGTCTATTTTTGAATATGGATTGGAATTGTCAAATATTACAAAGCCTTTTATCGTATTTTCGTCTGCAAATTTGTATTCAACCGTTCCGCACTTTGACAAAAGCAATCCTTCCTTATCATTTGTATCCGGCTTATCCTCTTGGAACAAAACAATGTTATTTTCTTCTCCATTCAACTCGATATAGCTGTTATCCACATCATCTGTAAAAGGAGTGCCGTCTTTTTTGGTTATTTCAAGAGATGCAAAAACCATAGTGTCATCACATATAATGCCTTTTAATTCCACATTCGACTTATCACTCTGTATCTGCACATTGTCACCTGCATATATTGGAACATCATCTTTAATGTCAATATAGCCCTTAAAAGCATCTCTTAAAGGATTTAATGCAATAACACTTGTTCCTATAACCGCTAATGCTGCGGCTGCGGCAATAAAGCCGAACATCTTTTTATTGAAGTGTTTTTTCTTTTTTTCACCAAGACCAAGCTGTTCAAAAGCACTGTTTTTGACAGCGTCACTTCTTACGATTTTTTCAGTGACAACATCCTCAAGTTCATAGTTTTCCATAATTTTGTCAAAAGCATTTTCATTGTATCCCATAATCAATACCCCTTTCCTGTAAGTGCATCTTTAAGTTTTTTTCTTGTTCTCTGAAGCTTCGATTTCACTGTTTCGATATTAATGCCCATAATTTCGGAAATTTCTTTAACAGGCTGATAATAGTAATAATATCTTATAAGTATCTCCTTGTCGGGTTCTTTGAGCTTTGAAATTTCTTCTTTCAGGTCACTGACAAGACTTTCATTTTCATATTTTTCAAAAATATCCCCGTCATCTGCAATATCCACCGAATCAATATCTACAATGCCAAACTTGTTTTCACGCCTGAGTCGGTCTTTTACACGGCTTTTCGCTATGCAGATTATGTACGGTTTCAACATATTGACATCGAGCTTTTCGGAATTTTTCCATAGCGTAACGAAAACATCAGTTGTCACTTCTTCAATATCTTCATTGCTCAAATATCCCGACGATATATTACGAATGATGTTTGAAACAAGCGGTGTAAATCTGTAAATGATTTCTTCAAAAGCCTTTTCATTGCCTTTTTTCATGCGTTCCGCAAGTTTTTTGTCGCTGTTCATCAATATCACTTCCTTTCTGATAATATATACGCATCAAATAATTATCAGGGTGCAAAAAAACAATGCCTGAAAAAATTTTTTCAGACATTGTTCAATTCAAATGTATCATGTGAAAAGCTGTACCCAATATACTCTGTCACCTTTTTGGTAATAGCCTATACCTATCTTGGTATATTTCGGATTCAACATATTCTTTTTGTGTCCCGACGACTTCATCCAGCCTGCAACTACTTCTTTTGGTGTATCGTAATTATAAGCTATATTCTCGGCACTTACAGAATATGAAACACCATATTCCTTTAACACCGTATACCATTGGGAATTGTTCGGACGTGTATGCGAAAATTTCGTATACAGCTCGACAGCTCTTTTATTTGCGGCTTTGCCAAGATTAGCATTTATACGGAGCTTCGGAGCCCCGACCTTTGCTCTTTCGGCATTGACAAGTTTAAGTACCTCATCTGCAAATGCTTCCTGCTGAGTTTGTACAGTAAATGTACATGCCGTTTTTCCGTTTGATGTTCTGACTGTAACATTTGCGATACCCTTTCCAACAGCCTTGACTTTACCGTTTGAATCCACTGTAACAACTCTTTTGTCACTGCTTGTCCAACTGAATTTTGTTGATGCACCTGTCGGTGAAGCAGTTGCTTTGAGTGAAAGAGATTGTCCGACAATAAGATTTGCAGATGATTTGTTCAAAGTCACTTTTGATACAGTTGTTTTAATTGCGGTACTTGAATAACTTTGTGAGGATTGAGCCGCATAAATATTTCCGCCGTCATAAGAAGTAAATGCTATGCTCTGAGCCATAACAAGTGACAATGCAACAATTATGCCTTTTTTGACAATTTTCATGTTGATTTTCACCTCCGTTTTATTAAAAATGACGATTTTTTTCTTAGGTATATTCTACCATAAATAACCACAAATTTCAAGATTTTTTATAAAAAAATCCTCATCGGAAATACATCCGACAAGGATTTTGTTAAAGCAAATTTTCAATTTATCAGGTGAATATCTGTACCCAGTAATAACGACCGTCTTTGACGTAAAGACCTACACCGATATTCTTATATTTTGAGCTGAGTATATTATCTTTGTGACCTTTGGAATTCATCCACATATTCATAACATCCTTGGCTGCAGAGCTGTAATTATAAGCGATATTTTCGCCGCAGCAAGTATACTTTATACCATATTCACCCAAAACCGTGAAGCATGATTTTCCGTTGGGGCGTGTATGTGAGAATTTCTGAGATATTTCCTTTGCTCTCTTGTCACTTGCGGCAGCCAGCTTGGAATTTGTGGAAAGTTTGCTCAAACCTTTTTTAGCTCTCTCGGCATTAACAAGCTTTATAACTTCATTTTCATAAGCCTCATTCTGTGTAATAACGGTGATTTTACAGGTTGCTTTTTTGCCATTTGAGGTCTTTACGGTGATAGTCGCTGTACCTTTCTTGAGAGCCTTCACTTTACCTGCTGAATTTACTGTTGCAACAGATTTGTCACTGCTCGACCATGTGAATTTTGTTGAAGCGTTTGAAGGTGTAAGAGTAGCTTTGAGAGTAAGTGTTTTCCCTTTAACGAGTGTTGCCGAGGTCTTGTTGAGAGTAACCTTTGTCGGAGCAACAGTCTTTTTGGCTGTCGTGCTTGCACTTGTGCTTGTAGTCATTGTCGGTGCAGCTGCAGCAAAAGATGTCACTGCAATACTTTGAGCCATTGCCAAAGTCATCACTACGCAAATACATTTCTTTAACAAATTCATAATAAAACATCTCATTGTGAAAATTTTACTTGTAAATATTATACTATTACATTCAACTAATGTCAACGGTTTTTATAAAATATGTCATAGATTTATAATATTAATTTTCCGGAACAAGACTGTTATATTTAATTTTATATATAAAAATATTAGTAAAAAGTTTACAAAATTCGTTACATTTTTTTGTTAAAAAGGCTTGCGTTTTTCGATAAATATGAATATAATGTTAACAGCGACAGAGAATGTTTGATGTGTCTGTTGTGAGACGGTCAGTTTTTGATGACTGTTGACCGAAAGTTTTTTAACTTTCGGTATAAAGAATTTTCAGCCTTGCATATTTTGGGGTTAATATGCAGGGCTTTTTTAATTAACAATTAGCAATGTGCAATTACTTCGACAAAATATCATTACACATTGATAATTGAGTTTTATTTGTGATATAATTAACGTAACAAACTTTAAAGGAATGAAATATATGAAAATATTAAAAACATATCCTGCTGATGACGGATTCTATATGCCTGCGGAATTTTCCGAGCATTACGGCTGTATTATGATATTCCCCCACAGGAGAGATTCATGGCAATACGGTGCTTATGCCGCAAGAAAGGCTTTCTGTGAAGTTATCGAAACTATATCACTTTCGGAAAAGGTAATTGTCTGTGCAAGATATGATGATTACGACAGTGCAAGATTCATGTTATCCGACAGAGTTAAAATCATTGAAATGGAATCGGACGATTCATGGGCAAGGGATGTTGCACCGACCTTCGTGACAAACGGCAATACTATTCGTGGAATTGACTGGGGCTTCAATGCATGGGGTGGACTTGTTGATGGCTTATATTTCCCTTGGGACAAGGATAACAAAATGGCAAGAAAATTATGTGATGTGCTTGATGTCGATACATACAATTTCAGGGATTTTATTTTAGAGGGCGGCTCTATACACACTGATGGTGAGGGAACTCTCATTACAACGGAAGCCTGTCTTTTGAGTAAGGGCAGAAATCCCGATATGTCCAAAGAAGAAATCGAAGATATGCTGAAAAGAACTCTCGGTGTAAAGAAGATAATCTGGCTGAAATCGGGAATTTATAACGATGAAACCAACGAGCATATCGACAATATATGTGCATTCACATCTCCCAGCAATGTCGTACTCGCTTGGACAGAAGACCAAAACGATCCCCAATATAAAATGTCCAAAAGCTGTCTTGATATACTCGAAAATTCCACTGATGCAAAGGGCAGAAAAATCACAGTCCATAAACTGCCCCTGCCAAAACCCGTTATGATTACAAAAGAGGAATGTGAAGGTCTTGACGATATGAATGGTGAACCTACACGAACACCAAATGAACGTCTTGCCGCCTCTTATGTAAATTTCTATATATCCAACGGACATATCTTGTGTCCTCAGTTCGGAGATGAAAACGACAAAAAAGCCGTTGAAATACTTCAAAATCTTTTCCCGACAAGAAAAGTTAAAGGCATTTATGCAAGAGATATTCTCATAGGCGGAGGAAATATCCACTGCATTACTCAGCAGATACCAAAATTCTAAAAGGAGTGAATCAATATGAAAGTAAAAGTTGCAGCTGTACAAATGTCCATGACAAATGACAGCAAATCAAATCTTGACAAAGCCGAAAAATTTGTCCGTCAGGCGGCAGGTGATGGAGCAAATATAATATTACTACCCGAACTTTTTGAAAATCTGTATTTCTGTCAGGAAAGAAACTATGATTTCTATAAATTAGCCGAAACTGTTGAAACAAATCCCGCTGTAAATCGCTTAAAAAGCGTTGCAAAGGAATTGAATGTTGTTATCCCTGTAAGTTTCTATGAAAAGTACGGGAACACTTTTTACAATACAGTTGCAATGATAGATGCCGGCGGTGAACTTCTCGGCATTTACAGAAAAACTCATATTCCAGATGACCATTTCTATCAGGAGAAATTTTATTTCACCCCCGGTGATACGGGCTTTAAAGCATGGAATACTAAATTCGGCTGTATAGGAGTAGGTATATGCTGGGACCAGTGGTTTCCGGAAAGTGCAAGATGTATGGCTCTCAAAGGTGCAGACCTGTTATTTTATCCAACGGCGATAGGTTCCGAGCCCATACTTGAAGTTGACAGTATGCCGCATTGGAGAAGATGTATGCAGGGACACGCTGCCTGCAATATAACTCCCGTGATAGCCGCCAACCGTGTCGGCACTGAAACTGTCACTCCTTCTCAGGCTAATAATAACCAATCATCTTCGCTGAAATTTTACGGTTCATCATTCATTACAGATGAAACAGGTGAAATAATTGTATCAGCCGACCGTACAAGCGAATGTATCATATCCCATGAATTCGACCTTGAAGCAATTCATGAACTCCGCACAAGCTGGGGACTTTTCCGTGACAGGAGACCAAAATCATACAGAATCATAACAGGTGACGAAAATATATAAAAAACTACTGCCCGAAAGAGAATTGCTCTCTTTTCGGGCATGATTTTTTTCGTAAATTCACGGCATTCATTGCCATTGCACATTGCTATTTGCTAATTGCTAATTGGTTTTTATCCCACAGCAACTTCGTATGTTTCACCATCAATAAAGTCAATAGAGCCTGAACGTGGATACATATTTCTGTTTCTTGTTCTTGTATCGTCAGCATCGTGGAATATAGCGATAGGATCTTCTATATCTTCTTTAAGGACATATGAGAAAGTTCCGTCACCGTTGTTAGTCATAGGATTACCCGGCATTTCTGCCTGACCGCCTCTCGGATAAACAACTATATAAATGTTGTCGCTCCAATCCTCAGGCTTTATGAATGTAACTTTTTTGCCGCTTTCTTCTTCCTCCTCAGACGATTCTTCTTCAGATGATTCCTCTTCCTCAGACGATTCTTCTTCCTCAGACGATTCCTCTTCCTCAGATGACTCTTCTTCAGATGACTCTTCTTCAGATGATTCTTCTTCGGACGATTCTTCCTCTGATGATTCTTCCACAGACGGTTCTTCGCTTGATTCTTCCGTAACAGCTGTTGATGAAACTGCGGGAGCCTGTGAAGTAGTAGGACTTCCATCTATCGTGTATACACGAGCCGCACAGCCCGTCATAGAAGCTGTCAAAGCTGCAATTATCAATGATGCAAAAATTGCTGTAAACTGTCTTTTTTTCATAAAAAATAAACCTCCGTTTTTCGATTAAGTATTTACAGATATAATTATACACTTTATCAAAAATTTTTCAATATCTTTTTGAAATTTAAGTAAATATAAAATGCAGAAAGTACAATGATACAAAAAATTCGGCTTTCAACAGCCTATTATGCTTGATAAATACACTTGACGGAAAGTTTTTATTTTTATAAAATATTTGTGTAAAAAATTTTCGGGGGGAAATTCTTATGAAATACAAAATCATGGCTCTTGACATTGACGGAACTCTGACAAATTCCCAAAAGGTCATAACAGAAAAAACAAAAAACGCTTTATTTGACTTTCAGCAAAAGGGCGGTAAAATAATCCTTGCATCAGGCAGACCTACATATGGCATAATACCTCATGCAAAAACTCTGCATCTTGATGAATACGGCGGATATATCCTTGCATATAACGGCGGCTGTGCAATAGACTGCAAAACAAATGACATACTTTTTCAGGATACACTTGAATCCGAGTATATACCCGAAATATGTGATGTGATAAAGGATTATCCTGTTGGAATAAACACTTATCAGGGTGACAAGATAGTTGTCGGAAATGAAATAAACAAATATACCGAGCTCGAATCACGCATAAATCATATGGGAATAAAATATGTCGAGGATTTTCCCGACTATGTGGATTTTGATGTCAACAAATGTCTTTTGCAGGGCGAGCCTGAAAAGATACTTGAGCTTGAAGGCATTTTGTCCGAAAAATATCAGGATAAACTAGGTATTTTCAAATCCGAACCGTTCTTTCTTGAAATAGTCCCTCAGGGTATCGACAAAGCTATGTCCATTGACAGACTCCTAAAAAAAATCGGTCTTTCAACGGATGAATGTATCGCCTGCGGTGACGGCTTCAACGATATTTCCATGATAAAATATGCAGGCATGGGTGTAGCTATGGAAAATGCGTCTGATACTGTTAAACAAGTTGCCGACTTTGTGACACTTTCAAATGATTCTGATGGCATTGCACATCTGCTTGAAACTATAC
>CADCDE010000046.1 GCA_902800065.1 uncultured Ruminococcus sp. | reverse complement strand
TGTAAAATATCCTGTATGGGCATGGCACACTACATATGGAAAGCACAAGAAACCTGATTTAAGGCGGATGGATTTCAGAAGCAAAGAACCAATGGTCTGTATTGAGATAGAAAAGCCTGATAATGAAGTTTTGCTGAGTGATGAAGAAAATTGGCATTTTGTATTGGGCAATTGGTATTTTTCAAAGAGTGAGGACGATTATAATACATTTGAATCGATGTCACCTGATGAACAGGAAATCATAAAAAGAAAATCTTGGGAAAGAATATTTCTTATCGAAACTTTCAAAGATGATTGGATAAGTCGAGGAATGTTTATACAGGCTACTTTTTGGGAATTGAAAAAGAGTGATATCAGAAAAGTGATTTACTATGGAAAAAACGTAAATATAAATAATGTATAAACCTTCAAATCAAAACATATTCATGATTTTTTATAGGCAATTCAAAGAATATTTATAACCAAGTGCCTCACATACTGCATTGATAGTATCGAAATCAAATTCTTTCTTTTTTATATGAAAGCCTTCAAGCATTTTTTTGTTTTTCCTGAATGATTTCCAAAGCAGATTTTTATCCTTGTCATCAAGTGAAATTTTGTACAGGAGATTGGAAAGTGAAATAATTATATCTTTATATTCATGGCAGATTTTAATGTCAGTTTTTCTTTTCGACCATGATAAAAATTTATCAAAATCCTCTCCCGTATATTTAGGCTGCAGACCTATGATAGGATTTACAAGCAGTTGGGTGGAGGATAACATCAAATTGACATAAGCACCTAATTTGTATTGCTGTTCTTCTGTCATTTTACTGTAATCAAAGCCGAATGATTTTATATTTTCAACAGCTTTTATCAATTTTTGGCTTTCATCTTTTATACGGGAGATACGTTCATTCAATTCGACGATAGCAAGTTCATATGATTTTATATCACGTTCACTTATCAGGATAAAAACATTTAGGATGCGGTCTATATCTGCTTTGCTTTTCCAGAATAATATTCCGCTTACCAATACAGATACACCTGCGATAGCCCAGCCGATTGGTCCGGCAAGTGCCAGAAATGTTTCTCCGGCAGCCATTCCACCGCCGCCGGCTGCCAATGCACCGCCGCCGAGCCATGCCAAAGCAGCATTTGTTGCAGCGGCACCGCTTAACGAAGAAATAGCGGTGCCGGTTGAAGCAACACCGAATGTTGTAGCTACACCCATTGCCGCTGTAGGTCCCATTGCGACAACAGCTACTCCAAAACTCGCACCTGCGATACCTGCTCCTGCACCCTTTACTATAGCATTTTTGTGATTTTTTTCGATTGTTTCAACCTGTTGTTTCCATTGAAGTGTTATTTTTTTGATTTTTTCGTATTCCAGCTTTTCTTCATCAGGGAAATTTCTGATTTTGTCAAAAATACTTTGAATACTGCATAGTGAGTCATAGAGAACACTTGTATGAGAGCCTAATTCCTCTATTTTCTTGTTGGTTTTATTGACAGCTTTTTGAGCATCTTCCTGTGCTGCTTTAAGTCTTTTTTTCGTTTTGCCCATTATTTTTTGCCCCCTTTGAAGTATTTATCAATATCTGCTTTTGACTTTAATATTTTATTTGACGGAACATTTCTCTTTTCGGCAAGTATGACCGATTTTTGAAAAGCCTCTGTATAAAGACCACTGTTTTGAAAGTCATCAATAAATGTCAGTAAATGTCGGTCATTATAAACATCATCAAGGATTTTCAGTCCTTCTATGTAGTCAAGGACTATTGTTTTCTTTCTTTCAAGGAAATGCAATTCTATTTTTGTTTCATTCAATCTGATTCCACGTTTTATTTCGCCGTATAATGAAATGCCGAAACGCCCTATACCGATAATATTCAGTCTTAAACAAAATTCTACGGGATTAAAAGCACCTGTTATAAAACTGCGTACAGTGGTATCACCTATATCGACAAGGCAAAAAGTACCATGTGCTACGGTCAACATTTTTTTGACAGTGGCATTTGAAAATGGTTCGCAGGCTTTCCACATTGATGAAAAAGAATATTTTTTTGGTTCTGTTTCGGCAAAATATTTTATCAGTCGTCTTATGGAGTAAATAAGACGCACAACTATTTCATTGATGAAAACGGGTATTGCCTGAGCTGTCTGAAAGCGAAAATCAAAGCCTTGTTCATACATTTTTAAAGCCATTTCATTCATAGCCTTGTCAAAGCTGTTCACGGGAATGTGCAATTTTATTTTGATAGCTATCACATCATTTGACCATGCTAAAAAAGGGGAGGGGATCCCCATACCTCTGCTTTTGCTTCCTGATGCACCTGACATATCAGAGATAAGATGTCCAATCCAATTAGCGAATGCACAGAATAATTTGCTTGGAATATCATTTCCATGCAGTTTAAAACTGCCGTCAGCATTATCAAGGGAAATAAGTTGACCATTGGATATAAAATGAGAGGAGTTTGTGAACTGGTCAAGTATGGAGAAAAACAGACCGAGCAAAGTCGGATTGTGTGCAAGGGATTTGAAGTGGTGATTTTTTGGACTTAGACCGAACACTTCACTTGCCGCATCGCCTGCACCTCGTTGATCATATGGAATTTTGAATTGATTCTCAAGAAAGCGAACAGCAGAAGATGTGGAATCCGTTCCTTTCCAGCCACAAAGTTTAGCAAAGTCTTTTATTCTGTTTTCAAACCATTTATCCGTTATATTTCCAAGTGGAGATTCTCCGGGCTTGCCGACAAGAAATATATCTATCAATCCGCATAAAGCTCCTGAACTTGCAGCTAAAATATAATCGAGTTTATCGCAATTTGGAGTAAGTTTATTGATGGTTTCAAGAGTTTCGTTAATTTGTTCTTCAAGTTCATGAAGTTCCGTTTCCGCCTTTGACAATGCAGAGGCTGCAAACCCGTATTGGTTATCGTCTATACATAAATCAAGTAGAATTACATCTTGTTTTTTCATTATCGTTCTCCGTTTTTTATATTAAAAATCAATGAGATATATTCCGATAGAGATTTGTTTGAAATGGTGTGACCTTTCTTTTATGGAGGTGACTTTTGCGGAAAGGAGTTTTCCGGCATCCATCAAACGTGAAAAGATAATATTATCTTTTTCGGGTACATAACCGATTTTTTTGCCGTTTTCGGTGAAAAGCATAATAGCCTTTTCGTCAAATTTATTGTTCTCACGGCGGAGTGTCAGTTTACAGCCCTCTGTTATTTCGTCCAAAACAGATGTATCGGAAAGATGTGTTGTGCCTGCAATGTATGTATCAAAAAGATGTATTTCTTTTACGAGAGGTTTTATGACATCACCAAGATCTTTGCTGTTCGTAAGTATGGCAAGGTCATCATTTTTTATTATCAGTTCTCCCATGTGAATTTTGCACCCCTTTCTATGAGTGATTTCAGGATATCTTTCAACTGATTTTCATAGTTTGAATAGATTTCTATTTCTTTGGAAAGTTCTTCTTTTTTCTCTTTTACAAGTTCTTCGTCATCAAGAATGAATTTGTACTGATACGGATCGGTTGATAGGATATTTTCAATTTCATTTTCAAGTATCTGTATTTTGTCCTGAATATCGGGAATATCTGTTTCATCTGCCGAAATTCCTGTTTTACGAAGAATACTGTTTATCTGCACTTCAAGCCGTTCCAGAGCTTCAAGGTCATTACGGTGATATGCGTTCATCACGTTTATCCACAGTTCAGATAATACAGGATTATTTTCTGTAATGGGGTTAAGGTCGGGATGAATTTTTTTGGCTATTTTTCGATAGAGCTTTTTTATTTTCAGATATTCATTTTGACTTATTGTATCAAGGTTTTTACAGGTTTTATTATTTTCTATCATATCATTAAGCTGTTTCTGATAGTCCGACATTTCACTTTCTATATAACGGTTCATTTCTTCAATGTCAATGAGTTTGCCGTAATTGACAGCCGTCTGACAATAGTTTATCATTTTTTTCTTTTCAATACAGCTTATTTTTTTACGGAAAAGTTCCGTTAGCAGTTCACCAAATTCATGTATATAAAGGCGTAAATAATTGTCAGCTTCTTTTTTCCCCCTGTCACGCTCAAAAAGGAGTTTTTCATATTCACAACGCAGTATTTTATTTTCGGTTTCGTTGTCCATTATATCACCTCGAAATCATAAAGTTCCCACCCAAGTATAACTATCCTTTGACCGTCTATTTCGGCTTTGGCAAAAAAATCATCTATTGTCCTGTACCATTTGTTATCAAAGTGTATCACGATATTTCCGTCTTCTTCGATACTTTCTATGAGATGTTCTTCTTCGTCGTAATAAAAAGAGATATGCACAGGATTTTTCAGCAGTTCAAATAGATCGAAAAGGTCAATATTATTTTTGTCTATCGTTTTCAGGCTGTAAAGGTCTTGTATCAGATATTTCATAATGCTGATGTTTCCAAAGAATGGATTGTTTTCTATACGCAGGGCAAGAACATCTTTGGCTTCCAGATACAGACGTATGGCTTCATCAGTTTTTCCGTCTTTCTTACGGATAGAGGCAAGACGTGTAAAAATTTCGGGTATGGGTGCATAGGCATTGTCAATATCTTTTACTTCATCATAAAGAGTTTCAATGATTTGCCTGTACTTTTCATAATCTTTTTTGACATAGTAACCGTTCTTGTACATATCGGCTACTTTGTATTGTGCAACGATATTGTGCTTCAAAGATGAAAAATAGTGGAAAGCTTTTTGATAGTCAATAGTTCCTGTTCTGCCGTAATACCAGATATATCCGAGTCCCTGAATGGCAGGCTCATAATCAAGAGCAGCAGCCATTTCATAGTATTTGAGTGCAAGGTTATAATCCTTTCGGGCATAGTATGTACCGCCAAGTGCAGTCATGTATTTAGGATCATGTGTTTTATCTATTACAAAGCCCATAGCCTCTGTATAAAGAAAAAAATCATCATCTGACAAAGTTTCATTATCTTCATCAAGCCTTGCACATATTTCTTTCGCTTCTTTAAGTGTCATATTTTCATCTCCTGTGATTTTTTCTTTATTATATCTCACATAAAATGATAATACAATAGTTTTTTGAATATCTGTTGAAATGGATTGTGGAAAGTGCTATGATAAAAGTGATAATAAAACGGAGGTATGATATATGGAAAGACAGTATCTTGAAGAAGATTATCTGTATGAGGACGAGGACGCACTGGAGGAGTTGAAAGAAATTCGCAGTGAGATAGATTATGCCAAAAAGCATGGTGATATTGAGAGAGCGTTGTTTCTTTATATGGATTATGTGCATGAAGATGTGTTCAGACTGTACTGTAAAAATGCAATAGAAATACTGCCTGAATTTATTGAACTGCTTGATGAACACTATTCTAAATACTATGAACACAGAATAAATGTCATGATAGGGTATAAATGGGTGATAACTGCCATAGACGATTATTTATGTTATTCTCTTGATGACATTATCAACTTTTACAAAATGTACCATGATTTATGTTTGAAATATGGTTACAGTTTGAGAACATATTATCAGCATTTGTGGTACTTTTTGTATTGCCGAAAAAATTTAGAAAAAGAATTTGGATTAACAGCCAAAGAGGCTTTTGAAAGATTCAGCAAGGAAAGCAAAGACAGATTGAGTAATAGAAATGTAATAGATGATGACGATAAATTAAGCTATGTTTTAAAAGTGGAAAATAATGTCAATAGGGCTTATGAAATTTTACAACCATACGCTGATGGTTTGATAAATGAAAAAGATGTATTGGCTCATATGTATTTTCTTTTGGCGGATTATTTCTTGAAAAATGGAAATTTGTCGCTTATGTTGAAATATGCAAAATTATCATTTGAATTATATGAAAAAACAGATTCCGATTATAGTACTTATCTTCCGGTAAGGTCACAATTATTCTGGTTTCTGTCATACAGGTACAGGGAAAAAGCAATCAGTATTTTCAAGAGGATATTGCCGTATGTTCCCGATTGTCAGAGTTTGTTTGTGAGAATGATATTTTATATTTCAGCCTATCAGCTTTTTGTTCAGTTGGAAAAGAAAAATTATAAAGAGATGTATGTTGACCTACCGTTGAGGATAGCAGGGGAGAATATACATGAAAACGGTAAATATGAGATAGCGGAACTCAAAGAGCTTTTTTATGCCAAAGCCAAGCATTATGCGGATATGTATGATAAGCGTGACGGAGATACAGCACAAAATGACAGGCTGAATAAAATATATGAGTTTTGAAATGACAGCGTAGGTGAGAATAAATGTTGAATGAATATGATGAAGAAATTGAAAAGTTCCTTGATGACGAGGCGGAGAATTATATTCCGCTTGAAGAAAAGCTGCTTGAACGTGGTATTGACTTTGAAACGGCAGTGATTGCGGCTGATAAATTTTTCAGGAAATTTGATACTCTGCTTTCGGTGAGGGGAATAGAGAAAAACAACATCAGTCAGGTTTGTACGGATATTGCGGAGTTGTTAAAGCATGATACAGGAAATGAAGCTGAATTTCTTTATACAGCAATGCTGAGTGAAGTGTTTCTTTTATTTGGCGAAACGGAGAATGATGAGCAGAAAGTGGAGCTGTGGCTGGAGCAGTCCGAAAAAATGTATTATCTGCATACATTATTCTTTTGGGAAAGATGCAATTATCAGAAAATCAAAGATATATTAAAGTCATTTAAAGCCAATACAGTTGGCGAAGTGGATATGGAGGAGCGGAGAACTTATCCGACAGGTCAATGCAAATAACCGTCTGAAACAGATAAAGCCGTATATTTATACCGCTGTATTGAGCCGTAAAACGAAGAAAATGACAGACCAGAAAGGTTTTATTCCGAATATCAAAAGCATATTCAAACCTATGATATACAAAATCGAAAAGGACAACGGAAAAAATTTTGACCGCTATCAAACGTATCTTGAACTCTATGACCATATGAAAAGAGTATATAATGGGGAATATGACAAAAATCTTACGGATTACTGCTTTACACATTTTTCAAATTTAAGTGAGTGGTTTTATGATAACTGTAAGCCTGATGATAATATTCCAATGCCGTTCAAGTATATTATAGATGAAATAATATCATTTGAGTATTCCGAAACAGACAGGGAAATTCTTATCAATGCTTCTGAGCATTTTATGACATCATTTTAAAAAGTCAAGCCAAAACAGTTCCGAATTAAAAAATAATTTCGGGAATTGTTTTGGCTTTTTTAAATTTCCTGAAAATGCTATTATTATTTCGGGAGATGATATACATGACCATGAACGGAAAAAAGCTGAGGTCTGTCAGTGATTTAAAGAGAAATTTTGCGATAGATGAACTCATAGACAGCTATTACAGCGGAGAACTGGAGTATTTTCTGAAAGAAACGGGAAATCTTGATATGCTCAGGAAAATTAAAAGTATCCGTAAAAACAATGCTTTTCTTTTGGTAAAGCTGTATGAGATATTGGGAATTAAACCCGAACTTTCGGAGGAAGAAGTCAGAAATTTTTCGGATATTAAAAAAACATAATTTTGGAAGGAGAAAATTGTCATGGGATTGCTTTGTATTATATATGTAATAGCTGCTTATTGGGCAGCGGGAAAAACTATCTATGCAAATAAAATACGTGTCGGTACATGGATGGGATTGTTTTGCAGCAGAATGGCGGTAGGTTTTTGTCTGGGATTTATTTTGATACCGATTGCTATATTTAAATCACTAAAATCAAAATGATATTTTATCAGCCAATCATTAAAAATTTTATGGTTTCTGTTGTCTGAGATGAATTATTTTTTCGACTATCTCGGCAACTTCAACAGCTTCCTGTTCGGAAAGGTCAAGCATGGCATTTTTGATGCGGTCAAGGGCTTGTGTATTGGTGGGTTTTATCTCGGCAGAAATATCAAGCAGTTCCGACAAAGGCACTTTCAAGCCTTGTGAGATTTTGAAAAGTGTGTCAACTGTGGGGCAGCGTTCACCACGTTCCACTCTGCCAAAATATGCAGGGTGTATTTCAGCGGCAAGTGCAAGGGTTTCCTGACTCATATTTCTTTGTATTCTGAAACGCTGTATTCTTTTTCCGATAAGTTTGGAAATATCTTCACGCTTGATATCCATAACTGCAAAATCCTTTCTTGGTGTCTTTAATATTATTTAACAGGTTTTTGCAGTTTATTACAACGACTTATAGAGCATAAAAAATATACTCTATATATTGACAAAATAATTTAAGATATGCTATAATATTTGTGAGAAATGCAAAGTAAAAGCTTTGCTTATATCAATTTATCGAAAATTTATAATTGGAGGTTTTTATTATGTCAGATGAACGTTGTGAAGATTGTTTGTACTATGGTCAGAAATTCAAGTGGCAGGATGATGATTACTGTAATAAAAAGCAGTGTCATGTAGATGGTGATAACCGTGCCTGTTCAAGTTTTTTGGATGATTCGCATGACTGCTGTTATGACTGTGATAACGGCAAGGACAGGGCACTTACTTTCTGGTGTTCTGCACTGAAAAAGACAATCGACAATCCCGGAAGCTACTACTGTTATCATTTCAGGGACTGAGGTGAAATATCATGGGACTTTTCAGCAAGGCGAAAGATAACTATGACAAAAGAAAAGATATTGCCGAATTCAATTACCGCACCCGTGAATATATCAGTGAGGGTGAGAGGATATATGAAAAGGCGTATGAAGAACTGAGAGTAGCCTGCAATAAGTCGGCAGATAAGGCTGATAAATATGTTCGTTACAAACAGGACGTACTCAATGAGATAAACAAAATAATGAAGTCTATTGATTCTGAGCACAAAAATATGAGTCTTTCATTGAAGATAAATATTCCGAATATTGAAGCAAGCGGTGTCGTTCAGAATGAAAAGCTCGGTGCAATAGATAAGGCTCTTGCAACATGGGTAGCACCGTCTGTATCGGACTTTTTCGTGAATGTTTCCGTCATGGATTACTATGAGGCAAAGTCTGAAATGAACAAGGCAAAGTCATATCGTGAAAGAATGAAAATGAAGCGTGATGAATTGCGTGAGGCAAAATACGCTGTTCAGAAAATACCTGATTTTATCTGTGAGGAACAAAAACAGATAGATGAACTTATGGGGAAATTCCGCAAAACAGCCGATGCGATAAATAACAGTGATACAGCCGAAAAGGTTGAAAGTTTGAATAAAATTGCAAAGCTGATAGCTGATTTGCTGACCACTCAGTTTATCGAAAATAACTATGAGATAACTGCTCAGTATATGACGGTACATAAGAGAATTTCAGAGATAAACAATTCGCTTTCGGGTTGTGCATGGCTGATAGGTGGCTGAAATGAAACTGGAAAAAGCACTGTCTGATGTGTATGAGAGCGGAGAAGAAGTATCAAGATGTGTCAATGACATTCTCTTGTCTGAAAGATATTGTGCTGCTTGTGAAGTTTACAGAGTATATTTGCAGCAGAACAGAGAAAAAGCAGAATTGTATTATCATCAGTTCAAAGCACAGAATGATAAGGTGTTCAAGCAGGCTATGGATGTTTTTGATTTGGCAATAGACTTTCATAATGTACAGCTTGCCGAAGCGGCAGCAGTGCTTGTAAAAACAATGAAAGAAGCGTATCCGAATTTTTATGCCGCTTATTTTAAACAGCTTTTCGGAAATTGAGGTGTATTTTATGGAAAATAATATTATTGAAGTTGAATATACAGATTTGCCGGAAGAACCTCAGCCGGAAGGCAATATTCCTATACCTTCGGAAGCAGGTCTTCCAACTGCGATATTAAAAACTGTTGCAGATGTGTTCAACAACGTCACCAATTCTATCAAAGAATACAGTATGTTAAAGGAACAGGAAAAAACCAAAAGAGCTGAAATCAAAATGCAGCTCAAGCTCGGTCTGGAGCAGATTCAGGCACAAAAAGAAGTTCTTCTTACTGATTTGAATAACAGGCATGAAAGAGATATGACAGTAATCAGATTGATTGATGAAGAAATCAATAAAAGATTGGATGCCAATATAAATGCTGTCAATGCAGCTATTGAATGTGCCAAAAAAAACAATGATTTCAGTGCGGTAATGGACTTTTTGGAGATGATGAATTCCACTCAGGCTTTAAGTGTTGAATGCAGACTTAAACTGATGGCTCAAACCAGTGGTATGCCGAGATTAGATGATAATTCAAAGCCTTTCGGGTATCTTAAATAATAATGATTGGAGGAAATTAAAGTGAGTTTTATGGATGTTTTAAATGATGTTGCAAATGCTATTGATAAAAGGCAGGAGGAAGTAAAAAGGAAGACAAGAAGAGAATTAAAGAAGATGAGCGATGAGCAGCTTATTAATTTTCGCAGAAGAAAAAAAGATGCTGATAATGAATTTATGGTTGATTTGGCTGAGGAAGAACTGGAATATAGAGGAATATCAAATTGGTATTGGTAGAAATTGGTGCTGTCAGTTGCCGAAAGGTGGCTGACAGTTTTTTGGTTTTGAAAACTGACCTTATAATAGAAATTTAGAACAAATGATATATTTAATCATGGAATATATAAAAATTTTTTGTTATATTTATTGATTTATATTATATATAGTGATATAATTTAGATGCTTATGTATTTCTCATTTATGTCAGTGTTAGACAGATGATATAAAATTAAAGGGAGCTGTATTATGAAAGATATTGTTAAAGATTCATTGAAAACAATTGAAAGTATATGTAGGAAATATGATTTGCATACTCTGTCGGAAAAAATGCATAAAGTACAAATGGAATTGGATAAATTCGTTCTGAAGATATTGTTTGTAGGAAGTTTTAGTGCCGGAAAGAGTGCTTTGATTAATGCTATGCTTCAGAGAGAACTTCTTGAAGAAAATCAACGTCCTGAAACAGCAATTGCAAGTGAATTGCTTTTCGATGACGAAGAATATATTGAAGCGGTTTGTGAAACAAAATGTGATAAATATTCCATTGATGATGCCAATCAGATTGATTTGAATAAGTATAGCCATCTGGTCTGGCACATTAATAGTCCTATACTTAAAGAGCTTGCTGGAACTGTTTTAGTTGATATGCCCGGTTTTAATTCGGGTATAAAAGAACATAATAAGGCTATTTTTCAGTATGTCGGAAACGGAAATGCTTATATTTTAGTTATTGACTGTGAAGACGGCGGAATTAAGCAGAGTGAAGTTTCTTTTATAAATGAAATCAAAAGCTATAATAATAATTTGGCATTGGCAATTACAAAAGCTGATTTGAAAATGCCTAAGGATGTTGAACAGATAAAATCACGCATTATTGCAGATGTGGAAAATTTGTTCATTGGCTCTGTGCCTGTTGAAACTGTTTCCAGAGAATTCGATGATACTCCTCAAAAAATGAAGTCACTGATTCAAAGTTTTGACAGAAATGTTATCTTGCTTAACCAGTTCAGACCAATTGTTGATGAAGTCGGGGTAAAATGCATACAATCTCTGACAACGTACAAGAAAAGTCTTAATCTCGATGTTTCTGAGTTTGACAGCAGGATAAAGCAGCATGAAAAAGAGAAAAAACATCTTTCTGAAAAACTTAGAAAGGAGCAGAAAAAGCTTGAAAATGATTTTAATAATCATGTAACTCCTTCTATTTTGGCAGATGTTCAGAATGCGTTATATCAGAATACGGATACTCTTTTGAGTGCCATAAAATCAGGTGGTAATAATTTTTCTATGGCTGTGAATAATATTCTTCGTCCGGTTTTGATAAATTCTACTCAAAAATATGTCGATCAAAGTTTTGAGCAATTTATTCAGCAGATAGATATTGGTCAGAATGTTTTTGATTCTTCAATAGAAAATATTGCATCTGAAAGTGCAGAAAAATTTCAAAAGGCTTCCGGAGCATTGTCCAAAATTGTTCAGACAAGTGATAAATTTAACGGTCTTTATAAAGCTGTAACAACAGTATTGTCTGTAGCAACTTCGTTTGTTGCACCGTGGCTTGAATTGATTATCATTTTTTTACCTGATATTTTGAAATTATTTTCCAAAGGAACTCAGGAAAGCGGTATGCGTCGAAAGCTGACAGAAGAAATTATTCCGCAGATATGCTCTCAGCTAAGACCTGAAATAGAAAATTCTCTTGTTCAAATGAAAGATGAAATGCTTGAGCAGGTCAATGAACAGTTTGCAGAACTGATTGACAGCGAAGTGGAAGCTCTTGAAACAGCTAAAAAAGAAAAAGCAGATTTATCGGCAAAGAACGAAGATGATCTTAAAGAAGTTGAAAAAGATATTGAAGATGTAAAAAAAGCAATGGACGCTTTACACTGAGAAAGGATATTAAAATATGGAAAGTGCAGTATTAAAAGAAAGACTTGAAAAAATCAGCAAAATGCTGGATAACGGAAAAGATATGGTTACAGATGAACTTATTTTGCAGTTTCAGTCTTCGGTTGATGATGTTATCTCAAAGCTTGACAGTATTATGCAGGAGGGCAGAAAACTGCGTCTCGGTATTGTGGGAGAGGTAAAAGCAGGAAAATCTTCATTTTTGAATGCACTGCTTTTTAATGGGAAGGATATTCTGCCTAAGGCTCCTACACCCATGACAGCAGCATTGACGAAAGTCAGTTACAGTGAAAAGCCTTTTGCCAAGATTGTTTTTTACAATGAAAATGACTGGAATGCCGTTATTGCCAATGCAAATATCTATGATGAAGAACTGAACAAGATGTATCAGAAATATAAATCTGATATGGAAAACAAATCTAAAGAACAAAACAAATTTAATCTGAATTTGGGGAAAAATGTACCAACTACAAATGTGCCTGTAAAAATTAAAACTTTAGAGGAGTTTGAAAAGGATAACAGGGACAGAATACCGCTGCAATGTCGTTCGTGCAAGGAATTGATAGACATGGCAAGAGAGAATAATCTGAATATTTCAAGTCTTTTGGGCAAGGAGAAAATTGTTGAAGGCAGTGCTGATGATGAGTATGGATATGTGTCCAGCCTGAATGAATATGTAGGCTCAGACGGAAAATATACTCCGCTTGTCAAATACACTGAAATAAGCTTTGCAAACAAGATGGTTGAAGGGATTGAAGTGATTGACACTCCCGGTCTGAATGATCCGATTTCATCAAGAAGCAGAGTTACAAAGCAATTTTTGATAGAGTGTGATGCAGTGTTTCTTTTAGGCTACTGCGGACAGTTTTTAGGTGCAGAGGATATGGGATTTATTTTAACATCTCTTCCTAATGAAGGCATCAAAAAAGCAATGCTGATAGGCAGCAAGCTTGATTCAGCTATTTTGCAGTATCCGTCAAGATCAAAATACTTATAATGAAAAAATCATCAGTCAAATCAAAAACTCTCTTCCGCCTACCTGCATTTCATCTGTTGCCTATTCAGCTTCTTTGCAGATGCGTAACGGTGAGAATTTGGGTGAAATGGAAGAATGGATGGTAAATACCTTCAAAAGACGTTTTCCTGACTTTAAGGCAGATGCTCAGACTTTATTTGATTTGTCCGGAATTTCTGATGTAAGGGATACATTTGAAAATACAAAGAAACAAAAAGAGGAAATTATCAAAGAAAAAATTTCAGGCTTGATTGAAAGTCAGCAGGCTAAATTTTTACATCAGATTGATGATATTTATATGCAGGCAAAAAATAACTTGAATGACATTGAAAACGGTGACTGTGAGCAGCTTGCCAGAAAGCTGAATGACATGAAAGAAAAACTTGACTCTGTTCGTATCGTGGTAAGAAACAGATTTGAGAGTGCCACTGTGAGTTCCCGCAGAAAAATTGAAGAAATGGCAGTTGAACTGATGAAAGAAATGCAAAATCATCAGTCCTTTGAGGTAGCAATCTCGTCAGAAACAAAGCATCATCGTAATACAACCGGTCATTTATGGTGGAAGAAAACGGAGCATTGGGATGAAGTTATTACAACAAACAGTGCCAATGTCGGTGATGCAGAGAGTAATATGAGAAATTATTATGCAAGCTGTCTTGAAATGGTGAATTCCAATTTTATTCATCTTCTTCAGATAGACAAACTGAAAGAACAAATCAAAGGAGATGTAATGGGAGCGTTTGAGGCTTCAGACAGGAATTTTGATGAAAATAAAATATTGGTTCCGCTTGATACAACACTCAACAGAATCACCATTCCTGAAGTGGAAATAGATTTGTCGAAATATGAATCCATGCTTGACGGAAAACTTGCAGGAATTGTATCTAACGGAGTTGTTCAAAATGAAAACATTCCTGTTTTAAAACGTGCTCAGGATCAGGTTATTGCTGCTATGTCACAGGATATTATTTTCAATGTGAAGGAACAGGGAAAAATGATTGACAATAAGCTTCAGGTACAGGGCTCGGTGTTTATTGACAGTATCGTTGGACAACTGAACGAAAATCAGCAGAAGATGGAGAAACTCATACAAAATAAAAGAGAAAGTGTTTCTAAAATGAAAAAATTCATCGAAGAACTGCGTGATTCCAAAAGAACTCTGTTGGAGGTATAAGTTATGGCATTGAAATTTGATGATGAGCTTGAAGAGGAATTGGAAGAACTGGAAGAAAAAAATTGCTATCTTGATGATTCTGATAAAGGAATCGGTCTGATAAAAAGTATGCTTTTGAAAGAAACAAAAAAAGGCGAGTCTGATAAATTTGAAAAGATTATTTTTGGAGAAATTTTTCCCATTCTGGCTGAGTTGGAATGGGAAAGTGAACTTGAGATTTATCGAAGACTTTCAAAAATCAATGATAAATTAAAAGAGCAGAATAAAATCAGTATGATTGAAGGAAAAAAAATTTTAGGGGTTGGCGGTAAATTCAGTTCCGGAAAGTCATCTTTTATTAACTCTATTACAACAGCTCATCTTCCTGAAGGTCAAAGACCTACTACTTCCATTGCTACCTATATCATTGGTACAGGTCATAAAAAAAATATAGCCGTTTCCACCAATAACAATATTATTGATCTTGATGATGAAGCGGTTGAAGCACTGACACATAAGTTTTATGAAAAATATAAAATCGGTTTTTCAAGACTGATCAAAAATCTTGTTATTTGCACAGCTGACTTTACATATCCTAATGTTGCGATTTTAGATACTCCTGGATACAGCAAATCAGATGATGACAAGAAAAGTGAATATTCAGATGCATCTGTGGCAAAAGAACAACTCAAAGCATCTGATTATTTGATATGGCTGGTTGATTCTGTGCAGGGAGTTATTACAGAAAAGGATATTGAATTCATTTCATCTCTTAATATGTCTAACAAAATTTTATTTGTATTTACCAAGGCGGATCTTGAAACACCTGAAAATCTTAACAAAAAGCTCAAAAAAGCAAGAGAAATTCTTAAAAGCAGCTTTAATGACAAAGTGTATAATATCATTGCCTATAATTCTTATGAGGGAAAAACGGTTATAGGTGGAGGAGTTTTGGAAAGTTTTCTGAATAAAATCAATCATGATAAAGCAAGTGTCAATGAAACTGAAAATGAGGTCAATGAATTACGGAAACAAATTTTTTCATATATAAGCCAACAGGTAGAAAAAAGAAATCAAAAGATGAAAGAGTACGAGAATGTACTTATCAATACATCTAATGTAGAACATATAGGGGCAGTTGTTGAAGATTACAGAAAATGTATATATGAGAGAAACAAACTTGTAAATTTCAAGAACCGTATCAGTTCTTCATTTAATGAGTTATCTAAAGCGATTGCAAAGTGAAAGGAAATAATAAAAAATGTACAAAGTTGAAACAGATGAACTGTTTAAAGTCATATCTAAAATTATGGATGAAACGTATGATGGGGAAAACAGTACAGTATCTGAAAAGCTAGAGGATGCAGTAGGAATTATCGAAGAAAAACTAATTCCTACAATAGAAAGTATATCTTACAGTAAAAAATACGATTTGATTCAAAAACTCAAATATATTTGTAATGATATGTTTCTGTATTTGCATTTTCCGGATTTGATAGGAACAAATGTTGTTGGGATCAGCTGTGAATCAAAAGATTATAAGGTGATTTACAAGCATTTTTTGAAAAGTGTGCTTGATAAGGAGATGTCAGCCAATAATTTGCTTGACAAGATAAAAAATAAACTTGGTTATGATATTGGCAAGTACGCAATGACAGATGCTGTTCCAATCGTTATATACCATGCTGACAGAGATGATATGGTCAATACACTTAATCTTGCCGAAAATAAAATTACTTTGTCCAACAAGGACTATGTTGACTTTTTGAGTTATTCTGTTCAGGACGAACTTGAAATTTCTTCTTTTATTTACGCATTAGCTGTACCATGTGTTTTTAAAGGAAAAAGTTCATATATTGTAAATCCTAATAAAGTACACGAAAATTCAAAATATTATGATGCTTTTAACAATCTTTTGGATATAATAATCGTTTATGAAGAAAATTATTCTGTGGAATTATTGAAAAAATATCCCAATTTGTCAGAAGTCTATCTCATTTCAGGTATGTCAAAGAAAAAATTGATTTGGCTGCAGGAAAGTGCGGATAAATACAATGTTAAAATAAAAACATTCCGTAATTTGGAGGATGCACTCAAAGAGTCGGAACAGTGTGAAGGAAAAAACAATTTCTGCTATGATATTGTTTTTAAAAATATTTTGTGTGAAATTTTGTGGTATCTGGCAGATAAAAGGCAAAATCTTTCTCTTCCGCTCAAAAAAATCAATGATAAGCTGTTGTTTAAAGATGAATTGTCATATAATTATGTTAAAGAGCTTCAAAATTTTTACAATGATAAAATTAACAAAATTGATAATATATTCAATAAATACAGAACTGCCTGCAATGAATTTCTTGAAAAAATAAATGAAGTACAGCAGATGATGGGCATCAATGAAAGTGACGGCAGAATCAATGACCATATAAAAATGATTCCTGTTGTATTGGAACTTTTGATTAAAACCGTTAAGTTTCAGAGTATATTCGGGAATGATAACGGTAAAGCCTATGTACGCCACTATGCTGATATATTGACAAAGCTGATGGGAAATAAAAATATATCCAATGTCATTGTATGCAATTTTTTGGGTAATGATCCCGGTACAGAACAACTGACAGAGTTCAAGAACAGCAAATTGGAATTGGAATTTTTTACAAGATACAAGATAGGAATTTATGAGAAACTGGGATTGAGTATAGAGGATTGCGGAGATTTGATAAAAAAATTGTCGGGTGATTTGAGTACAAACGAAAAATATTTGCTTGCCCTGTATGATATTAAATACAATTATCACGAGAACGCTAAAAAGTTACTGTTTGAAGCAGCGGAGGAAGGTCTGGAAGAGGCAGGAAAAATTTTAATCGATACATTCAAGCCAAATGAACAGGAATTAAAAAAACTGGCAGATGTTGGAGTAAAAGATGCCGCATATATGACCGGAATGGCTAAATACAATCAAAACAAAAATAGTAAAGAAGCTCTTAAATATCTCCATATTGCTGCTTCAAAGAAACACATGAAAGCTATTAAACTTTTGGGTGATATTTCCTATGATACATATTACGATTCGGGAAAAAACAAAGCCTGTGCAGAACAAGCTATACAATATTATTCCATATCAATACAGTTTGGCTCCAAAGATACAAAGATACAAGAAAAAATAGGTGTTTTGTATTATGATTTGGGAAATTATAAATCCGCAAAAGAATATTTCCAGACATCAGATACAGCTCACAGTAATTATATGCTTGGTACGATATATGAATCCGGACAGGGAGTTGCCGTTGACCAGCAAAAGGCATTAAAGTATTATGAAATAGCAATGCAAAAAGGGCATTCCTCCGCAAAAGTGGCTTATGAAAGACTGAATGCAAAAATAGAAGCAGAAAAAGCCAAGAACACTGTTCAGGAAAACAAAAGTTATAGTTCATATAGCTATTATAGCAGCAGTTATTACAGCAGTTATTACAGCAGTGGGTGGTAATATGCAAAAAAATGACTATTTTGAAATCCTGTTTCATATATTGGCTGAAAATAATCTGATACCTCAAAACGATGACTTGCTTTTATGGAGAACGGATTTTCAAAGATATTTTGAGAAAGCAGGCTTTGATGAAAAGATAATCTATGAAATAAAATCAGAGTTTGGGCTTAGCATGGAAAATGTATTTCTTATTAACAGCAAGAAATCTTTTTTGCTGAATCGGTATTACAAAAGTAAAGGCGGATTGGAAAGCATACAGGCATCTGTATGCTTCACCGTTTTAGGGTGCTTGTTGGATCATCTGATCGATATGGGGGACAGTTATCAAAAAGAAATTGCCATGCAAAAAGTGAATTGGAAATACTGCAGTGAATATTTTTACAGAGGGATATGCAAAAAAGAAAATTCTGTGATAGACAAGCTTTTTGAAACAGTTGGAAGAAGTGTATTTTCTTATAGAGATATATTTCCAAAAGCATATAACAGTGTGATCGAGCTTCTTGAAAAAACTGCCGAATCGGAGTTGTTTGTCATGTCTGATGTATGTGAAGGTTTTAATCCTGAGAATGTCAGCAATAAATCTGTTTTGTTTTCTGTTATATCAACGCAGATTTGTGTTCCTGACTGTATTGAAGAAAGTAAAGACGTTGCATACAGCATTGGCAAAGCATTTGCAATGATAGATGATATGTGTGATTTCTATGAAGATATGGAATTGCATCAGAAAAATATGTTTCAGATATTATTGTCAGAGGGGAATATGAATGAATATCAGGCTGTGGAGTATATGACAGGTCAGATTGCCGAAAATCTGAATTTGATAAAACGTAAGACAGATGAAGTAATATATAATTTTTTTCTTTCGGAAACAAGGGAATGGATAATGAGCAGAAGTGAATTGAGAGAGAGAGTATGGAAAACGTATGGCTAATATTATGATAACAAAAAAATGTAATCTGGCTTGTCCCTATTGCTTTGCAAATGAATTTGTGAATGCGGAAAAATCAGAGAATATGGATATTACAATAGAAAACTTTCAAAAAATATTGGATTTTATTGTTGGTGACGGTTCTGTAAAAAGTGTAGGTCTTATAGGAGGAGAGCCGACCTGCCATAAAAATTTTGATGATATTCTGGATATTCTTATTGATGATGTCAGAGTTGAAAACGTGACGGTTTACACCAACGGTGTTTTATTGGAACATCATATTGAAAAGCTGAATCATCCGAAAATACATTTATTGGTTAATTCAAATGATTTGTCATACAATGCAATACTGCAAAAACAATTTTTAAAGTCTTTGGACAAGGTATTTTGTGTGATGGGAGATAGAACAATTTTAGGTGCAAATTACTATAAGCCCGATTATGATTACGATTATATTCTTCGATTGGTAGAAAAGTATCAATGCAAAAAACTGAGGGTGTCTGTCAGTGTTCCGAATAAAAAAGATTATAATTATCAGCCTTTGGAATATTTCAGGCATATAAAACCGTTTATATTCAAATTTTTTCTGGAATTGAAGGTGCGTGGCGTATTGCCGTATCTTGACTGCAATATTTTTCCTTCCTGTCTTGTAACAGCGGAAGATATGCTTTTGCTTGATGAATTCGGAGCAGAAAATCCTCTTTCAATATTGAAAAACAGACCGGTCGGTTGTGTCCCTGTAATAGATATTATGCCGGATTTTACAGCGGTAAGATGTTTCGGGCTTTCGGAATATACGAAGGTAAATATAAATGAATTTGCCAGTATATCCGATTTGAGAAATTATTATTTAAGAAGTTTTGACGCTTATGCAGTGAATACATTTCATTCGGAACAATGTGAGGATTGTTATAAATATAAAACCATGAAATGCTTTGGCGGGTGTCTTATTTATAAAATTGACAAAATTATTGGTATAAAAAATATGGTGGACAAATGGAATATGAATTATTAAAGAATTGCCTGATTAATTTGTGTGACAGACCGTTTGGTCAGATAACAGAATTCAGGCATCATAATGATATGAAAATTTTAATAGGAAGTTATACATGCACGAATTATTTCAGAAAACTGCTTGTTTTTTTTGAGGAAAAAAACAATGTTCCCGAAAATTTTGATATTGTATTACCCACGTTCAATGAAGAAAGTTTAATGCTGTATGAATTATCTTGTTTTCATAAACTGATTTCCAAGGCGGATAAAATTGTGGTCAATGATTTTGGTGCATTGATGAGAACAGATCTGTCCAAAATAAGACTTGGACGTTTAATCAACAAGGAATACAGGGATAAAAGATATTCTGAATATGACAGCAGTGAATATTTTACAAAATTTGATGTTTTGGTGCAGGATTTAAAAAGTATGGGATTTGACATAAGCGAAGCTGAAACAGATATTATTACAAAACAGTTCATTACAAGCAGTATGAACGGAACAAAGCTTTATTACCATTTTCCGTACCGACAAATATCTTCTTGTCATATATGTGAATTTGCATCTGTCGGCAAAAAAATTGAGGATAAATTTCAGCCCGATGATGTGTGCAGTATGCAGTGTCATCAATTTATGATTTATACGGAAAAAGAAAAATATTTCAAATATGGCAGGAGTGTTTATGATATTTTGTCAGATGATTATTTGCAAAATATCAATGAAAATATAATATTTACTCCAAGGTGGAATTGGTATGATGAAAATAATGGTTCCTTTGTCATCTTTTGAGGATATTGATAAATTCTCAGAGGCAGGGGCAGATGAATTTTATTTTGGATTTTATGATGACGAGTGGACAAAAAAATACGGAGATTTTGAGGAAATCAACAGAATGTCATCTTTCGGCTCAGCCGCCAATTTTTCAATATCGGACTGTGAAGAGGTTATCAGAAAAGTACATTCCAAAGGCAAAAAAGCTTTTGTTACACTGAACTCTGCCATGTATTCATCGGGGCAGATTGAATGGCTTTTAAAAAAAATAGATGAATACAGACTATATAACGCAGACGGTATGATTTCAGGCAGTATTTCTATGGTATTGAAATTAAAAAAGTATGATATTCCTGTTACTGTCAGTACAATGGGCGGCTTGTACAACAGCGATATAATTGAGTTTTACAAAAAATTAAATATTAAAAGAGTTATTTTGCCAAGGGATATGAAAATTTCTGATATGGAACTGATAATAAAAAAATATCCTGATATGGAATTTGAAGTTTTTTTGATGAGAAACGGCTGTAAATATTCGGATTCAAACTGTATGTCATACCATAGCAGAAGATTTGGTTCAATGTGTTCATGTATTGACAGACAAGACGGAATATTTGAATTATCCCCAAATTTATCTGTATCGGATAAAAAGGAAATATACGCTAATAATTTTTTGTTTACCCATGCCTTTCACAAATCAGCCTGCGGAATCTGTTCTATAGAAAAATTCAGGAATATGGAAATTTCTTCTTTGAAAATTGTTGGAAGAGCGGACAGTTCTTTCAAACTGGAATATGATATAAAACTTGTAAAAAGTATTATATCAAAGAAATCGGACGAAATACAATCTCTTCCGTATCAAAATTGTTTATATGGTTTAAATTGTTATTATCACTAATTTTAGATTGTTTCAAATACATTCGCAAAACAAAAACCGATGACAAGTAATAATTACAAAGATGGCTTGCTTAATGGTTGAAAAACAGAATTGATTTAGAAAAGCAGTAAATTATAAAGTGAGAAGTACACAGATTTGTACTCCTATTGAACTTGCAGGTACAAGTGACGGTTATTGCAACTATTATCGAAAACAGTTGTGGAATGGATAGCATCATTTATGTTTTATATTTGTGTAAAGACACTTTTAAAGCCTGTATGGAAATATATCAAGTCAATGGCATAACATAATTCAAAGGGTGAGAAGCTTATGGCTTCTCACTCATTTTTGTACCGATTTTTATCATGCCAAATATTCTGACAGCTGCATTATAATAAAGCGTTTCAGCGTTATCCATAGCTTCATTCAGTGACATGGGACGGTCAATGATACAGTGCAGGAAACTGATCCCGTAATTCAAAATTTTCTCCGCCCCGTCACCGAGAGAGCCTGATAATCCAATACAGGGAACACCGAATTTTTGAGCATGAGTGCCGACACCATACATGACTTTTCCGTAAATGCTTTGACTGTCCGTACAGCCCTCACCTGTGATGATTAAATCAACATCTTTCAGCTTTTCATCAAAGTTGATGAGTTGTAGTACAGTTTCAATGCCCGACTGCATTTTACCATTGAGAAATACATTCAATGCCGCACCCAGACCGCCTGCCGCCCCTGCACTCTCAATCATGTCACAATCTGTTCCGAATTCTTTGTGGATAACATCACGATAGTTACACATACCCTTTTCAAGAAAATGGATTATTTCAGGTGTTGCACCCTTTTGCTTGGCAAAGGTATGTGTGGCACCGTTTTTGCCGCAAAGTGGATTTTTGACATCACACATAACAGTTATGTTACATTCTTTCAGACGTTTATCAAGATTACTTGTATCAATGTGTGCAACGTCTGAAAGTTCACGACCAAAGCCATGAAGTTCTTCACTGTATATGCTAAAATAGAAGTGTACCACTCAGCTTCAAAACGCTGATGAAAAAGTGTACCACCGAATCAAAAAGCCTGTATAATAGAGATAGCGAAGTGCTATCAAAGTTATGGAGGCGAAAAAGGTGGTAATCACAATGGATATATACGCTGAGATAAGGAAGCTGCACAGAGAAGGCTTTAGCGAAAGAGCTATCGCCAGGAAGCTTCATATCCATCGAAAAACAGTACACAAGTATATGGATGGCAGCATCATGCCGGGAGAACGCTTGAATCCTCCCGAAAGGACAGCTACCATACTTACACAAGAAGTCAAGAATTTCGTTGCCCAGTGCATCAAAGAAGACGAGCAGGAAGGCACCAGGAAACAGCAGCACACCGCCAGGAGAATCTACGACCGTCTTGTTGCCGAGAAAGGCTTTACAGGCGGAGAATCGACGATTCGTGACTATGTGAGGAAATACAGGAACCGTACAAAGGAAGCCTTTGTGCCGCTCACATTTCCGTTTGGCGATGCAATGCAGGTCGATTGGGGCGAAGCTACATCCTACATAGCTGGTGAGCGTGTCGTTCTCAACATCTTCTGCGCAAGACTGTGTGCAAGCGAAGCACCTTTTGTAATTGCATACAGGCGCCAGAATTTTGAAAGCTTTCAGGATGCTCTGATCCGGGGCTTTGAGTATTTCGGCGGTGTTCCCCGCCGTGTGATCTTCGACAACGCTCGTATTGCCGTCAAGGAAGGCTTCGGAGTTCATGCGAAAGCAACGGACAAGTATATCGCTCTTGCAGCACATTACTGCTTTGAGCCAGTGTTCTGCAATGTTGCATCGGGAAATGAGAAAGGGCTTGTAGAAGGCTTAGTAGGCTTCTTCAGACGCAATTTCTGCGTACCTGTGCCGAAAGCTGACAGTCTGGAAGAACTGAACCAGAGATTTGAAGAAGCCTGCCGAACGTATACTACGCATACCGTTCCTCGCAATACCTGTACCGTTGGAGAATTGCTTACGGAGGAAAAGAAGGCACTGTTTGCATTGCCGGAACGCCGTTATGATCCTTCCCACAGGACGGAACTCAGGGTAAGCTCCTACAGCCTGGTGCAGTTTGAAACGAACCGGTATTCCGTGCCTGTCAGTCATGTCGGGAAGACAGTGACACTGAAAGCACTTCCCGAAACCATCGAATTATGGTGCGGTGGTACAATGATTGCATCGCATCAACGGTGCTACAAGCGGGAGCAGAGCATTTATGACCTTGCACATTATCTGCCGCTTTTGGAACAGAAAGGCAGAGCAATCTTTCAGGCAAAGCCGCTTCTCAACAATGCACCTGATGCATTTGTAGCATGGCTGGAAAAGAAGAAAGAGACCGAAGATCTGAAACCAAAGGCACTTGTGGATCTGATCCGCAAAGGTCTTGAGATTGGATATGAAGCCGTGATGCACGGCGATGTTGCACCATACGTTTCGCCCTCTGAAAATCAGCAGCCGGATGACCCGGTACAGGTGTCAAAGCCTGATCTGAGCGTTTATGATACGCTGCTTGGAAAGGGGGTGAGTGCATGATCGACCCCACAAACGAGCAGATCAATCTGTATGCCAAGCAGCTGCGATTGCCGACATTTACGGAATATGACGATGTGATCCGTCAGGCGAATCTTGACCTGAGTTACGGCGGATTCCTGATGGAAATGATGTGCCGTGAGTTAGAACATCGTCAGGAAAAACAGATGAAGAAACGGCTTGAAAGTGCAGGATTTCCATTTAAAAAGACGCTGGATGAGTTCCAGATGGATCACCTGAATCCTTCGATCTCTCCAAGCTTTATCAGCGAACTGGCAAGCTGTGACTTCATTAAAAAGCACCAGAATATTATCATGATAGGACCGCCGGGACGCGGCAAAACGCATCTGTCGATTGCTCTCGGGATGAAAGCCTGCCGTGCCGGTTTCAAGGTGCTGTTCAAGAATGCAGCCGCACTTTCGACACAGCTTGTAGAGGCTCAGGATACCTACAAGCTGGAAAAACTTCAGAAGTCACTTGCGAGAGCAGACCTGCTGATACTTGATGAACTGAGCTACATCAGCTTCAACCGTCATCAGTCGGAATTGCTGTTTCAGGTGATATCCGACAGGAGCGAGAAAAAGAGTACCATCGTCACGACCAATCTGCCATTTTCAAAGTGGACTGACCTGTTTGAGAACGACACAATGGTAAACGCATTGGTAGATCGTCTGACATTCCATTCTCATATTCTTGACATGAACGGCGTATCTTACCGTCTGGAGCAGTCAAAAAACAATTGAGACAGGCAGGATCGCACCGTTGTTTTCACTACATCCCCGCTACGCTCCATTCCGTCGGATGTAGTGAAAACATATATTTGAATATGGTACCCTCAAAACTATCGAGTGGTACACTTTTTAATTGTCATTGCTGGTACACTTTCAAATCAGCACGTGGTACACTTTGGGGTTGACAAACACATTCACCGTTTGCTGAAAGAAAATATACACCCAAAGCCATCATACAGCCCATGCCGCCGTCATTGGTAGCAGAACCGCCTATTGCAATGATAATATCCCTACAACCCCGTTCAAGTGCATTGAGTATCAATTCACCTGTGCCATAAGTGGTAGTATTCAATGGATTCCTGAGATGTTCGGGAACAAGTGTCAGTCCTGAAGCCGCTGACATTTCGATAATGGCTTTATTGCCGTCAAAAAGTCCATAG